>JBIKTV010000228.1:0-8942 GCA_044347905.1 Myxococcota bacterium | reverse complement strand
ATCGCGTATCATGCACCGCCGCCTGGGCGATCTGCCCCCTGCCCGGCCCATGCAGCCCCTTGGAGACAAATTCATGTTGTTTCATCGACCTTTTGCCGTCCTTGCCGCGGCCGCGACGCTGGCGCTTCCCCTGGGTGGCTGCGACGCATTGCTCCAAATCGCCGAGACCCAGGCGCAGACCTCCGCGACGCCGCTGATGCCCAGCGTGGAATACGGCGGCACGCAGCTGGTCGAATCGCCGTCCAAAACCATGATGGCGCAATACTTTTGCCCGCTGGTGGTGCCCAATCCCGGTGGCATTCCGGGCAGCGCCGCCGTGGCCTGCAGTGTGGCCTTTGGCGCGCCGCCGCTGCCTTCGCAGATGCGCGTGTCGTTTGACCTCAAGTTTAAAGTAAAGAATCCCAACCAGTTTCCGATTCCCGTCGCCGAGTTGCTCGCCGCGGTGGTGGTGTTTCCGGACAAGACCAACCAATCCCTGGGCGCGGCCTGCGTGGCCTTTTGCGGCGCCGATCAGCCGGGGTGTACCGGTCAGCCGGGACCGGGGGCGTGCGTATCCAAGTCCACAGATATCAAGTCGATTGACGATTTCAAAGCCGCCGCGGCGGGGTTCCTGGTCGCCTCGGGCATTCAGGCTCTGGTGGGTCAGCAGCCCAGCTTTGTGATGCCGCAGGTGGTCCAAGACGCGGAAGTCCAGGTAACTGCTCGGTTTTCCTTTGGCCCAGAGGCGCTTCTGCAGGTGCTCTACGAGCTGGCCAAGCAATCCGCGAATCAGCTGTCCGCCGGCAAGACCCTGGACTTCTCGATTCCGTATCAGATTCAAGGCGCTGTCTGGCTCGATGTCGGCTCGCTAGGTCGGGTCGCCGTGGGCTACGGGCCGACTTCCGGCGTCTGGACCATTCCGGCCGAGCAGATCATCCCCAAGCGCGGCCAATAGTCCTTGGATCTCACGGCGATTGTCCTGCTCTCTGCGGCGGCGCTCCTTGCGGGTCTGGTGGACGCCATGGCCGGCGGCGGCGGTCTGCTGACCCTGCCCGCGCTGCTGATCGCCGGGCTGCCGGTGCCCTTTGCGGTGGGCACCAACAAGGGCCAAGCGGTGTTTGGCTCTGGGGCTGCGCTGCTGGCCTTTTGGCGCGCCGATCGGCTGGAGCCCCAGCGAATCCCTGTGCTTTTCTTCAGCGGTTTTGCCGGCTCTCTGGGCGGAGCTTGGGCGGTCACCCTGCTGTCGCCTTCGCTCCTCAAGCCCGTGGTGCTGGTGCTTTTGGTGCTGGTGGCGGGGTCGCTGGCTCTGCGTCCATCGATCGGCGCGCTGCAGCGCACGGTGGGCGGCCGGCCCATGCTGCGGTCCGTGGCCATTGGCGCGGCCATCGGCGCGTATGACGGCTTTTTGGGCCCCGGCACCGGCACGTTCCTGATTCTGGCCTTTGTGACTTGGCTTGGCGACGATCTGGTCGGCGCGTCTGCCCACGCCAAAGTGGTGAACTTTGCCAGTAACCTGGCGGCCCTGCTGCTCTTTGCCGCCAAAGGGCTGGTGCAATGGGAGCTGGCCCTGCCGATGGCCGTGGCCCAGGCCCTTGGGGCGACGCTGGGGGCGCGGCTGGCCCTGCGCGGCGGCGAGCAGGTGCTGCGCTGGGTGGTCCTGGCGGTGGTCGCGGCGCTCGCCATCAAGCTCGGCGCAGACGTGGTGCAGTAGGCGCGTGCGGCTTGTCGGGGAATGGCGAATCGCGTCGGGGAACGGCGAACTCCGCAACCAACGGCGATTGCTAACGATCCCCCAACGCCCCCTCGGCCGTCGGCGAATTCGGCCGGATCCGACAGGTGCCAGGCTACTGTCTGATCATTGAATTTACACACAAAGTCTGGTTGGCACGGAGCTTGCTATGTCCTAAGGGTGTCCACGCCCCACAGACCGGGGCGACGACCCCAGGAGCTCCCCATGAAGACCACTCGCCACAGCCACCTTCCCTTCGTTCCCAGCTACATCGGCGCCGGCCTGGGCTTTCTGGGATTCCTGCTTCTGGGCGCCGTTCCCGGCACGCTGTACGGCGGTTACATGGGCCTGGCCCTGTCGTCGGTGCTCTTTGGCTCGGCCGCTGAACCCAGCCTGATGGCGCGCGTCATTACCGGCGGCGGCATGGTCATGGGCCTCTTGGCCGCGCTGGTCATGTTCCTGATCGCCGGCGCCGTGTTGGGCACCCTGGTCGGCCTGCCGTTTGCCCGCTCGCTCCGCCGCGCCGCAGAGAGCGAGAGCGCCAGCGCCAATCCCGACGACAAAGACGTCGCCCCGCAGCACTGATTCTACAGCACCTGCCCGCTGTTAGCCCTGGTCAGTGCCCTTCCGTTCCGCCGCTGACTTGACCGCGAGCGCCTCTGGTCCGATGCTGCGCCCGCCGCGATCAGCGGCCATTTGGGGAGCCCAGCGCGATGGCCATGCAGGACCAAACAGAGAAGACGTACGACGCGGTGGTAATCGGTGGCGGTCCGGGCGGTTACGTGTGCGCCCTGCGCCTGGGCCAAGCCGGCAAGAAGACGCTGGTGATTGAGCGGGCCAAGCTGGGCGGCGTGTGCCTCAATGTCGGCTGCATCCCCAGCAAGGCGCTGATCCACGCCAGCAAGGTCTACAAAAAGGCCAAAGATGGCGCAGTCATGGGCATCCTGGCCCGCGATCTAGCCATCGATTTTGCCGCCATGGTCGGGTGGAAGGACGGCATCTCCAGCAAGCTGTCCTCGGGCATCGGCACGCTGCTCAAAGGCAATAAAGTCGAAGTGATGAGCGGCACCGCCCGCCTCGACGGCCCAGGACGCATCCACGTGACCAAGGCCGATGGCAGCCAAGAGACCGTGCGGGCCGCGAGCATCGTCCTGGCCACCGGCTCTTCGCCCATTGAAATCCCAGGATTTTCCTTTGACGGCGTCACCATCCTCGACTCCACGGCGGCGCTTTCCCTCCCGGCCATTCCAGAGACCATGGCGGTGATCGGCGGCGGCGTTATCGGCCTGGAGCTCAGCGACGTCTACGCCCGCCTGGGCTGCAAGGTCACGGTGGTCGAGGCTGCGGAGCGGATCCTGCCGTTCTTTGACGCCGACGTGGTGCGGCCCGTGGAGCAGAAGCAGAGGAAGATCGGCATCAGCCACTTGGTGGGCCACAAGGCCCAGGGCTATAGCAAGACCGCGGACGGCAAAGCGATTCTGAACCTGACCGACCCCAAGGGCCAAGCGGTGAGTCTGACGGTCGACAAGATCCTGGTCGCCGTCGGCCGCCGCCCCAACAGCCGCGGCTTGGGTCTAGAGACGGTGGGTCTGCAGGCCGACGCCCGCGGGTTTATTGAGGTGGATCAGCAGCTTCGCACCAAGTCCGCTGGGATCTACGCGATCGGCGACGTGGTCGGCAACCCGATGCTCGCCCACAAGGCCAGCAAGGAGGGCGAAGTCGCCGCAGAGGTCATCGCGGGCCATGCGGGCGCGGCGATGGACGTCGCCTGTATCCCCAATGTCGTCTACACCGATCCGGAAATTGCTAGCGTTGGCCCGACCTTGCAGGAAATCATCGCCTCGGGCAAGCCGCACAAGATCGGCAAGTTTGGCTTTGGCGCCTTGGGCCGGGCGATGACCGCCAATGCCGGAGAAGGCTTTGCCCGCATCGTCACCGACGCCCAAGGTGTGATTATCGCAGTTCATATCGTGGGCCCTGAGGCCAGCGAGCTCATCGCCCAGGCCGGGTTGGCGGTAGAAATGGCCGCTACGGCAGAGGATCTGGCCCTGACCGTCCACGCCCACCCGACCCTCGCGGAGGCCATGTTTGAGGCAGCCCTGGCGGCGACCGGCCATCCTCTCCACCAGATGAAGTAGCCGCTGTGAAGAAGCCGAGATGAAGAGGGGGACCCTCGCAAAAACCCTGGTTGTCGCTGGGCTTTTCTGCGCCTCGCTGCTGGGGATGGCGAGCCCCGTCCGCGCCTCCGAGCCGCTGTTCTACCGCCAGACCGCCGTCGGCACCGGTCGGCAGTTCTCTCCGTGGACCATGCTCATCAACGGCGGCTGGGACATTCTGCGCAACCCCAGCGTGACTGACCGGATTGGCCGCATCGCCTACGCTACAGGCCACCTCAACGTCGCCGACAACCTGCTCCACGCCCCGCATCACGTGAGCAATTTGGGGCTGGGCCGCTTTGTCGCCCATGAGGTTGTGCCGATCCGCGGCCTGCAGACCAACTACGGCCAGTTTGTGCCCAACTACTTCATGCACTTGCTTGGCGAGGGCATGCTGTACAGAATGCTCAGCGAATACGGAGAGGTTCACGACTGGGCCTCTCCGCGGCTGATGGCTTTGGCCGGCGTCTTGGCCATGCAGTGGCTCAACGAAGCGGCCGAGAATGGCAGCTGGCGCGGCACCAATCAGGACCCCATCGCCGACATCCTGCTGTTTAACCCGCTGGGCATTCTCCTCTTTTCCTTTGATGGACCGGCTCAGTTCCTCAGCGGCCCGGTGCAGACCCACTATTGGCCCGGGCAGGCTTCGCTCATGCTGCAAGGCGCGCCCAACCAGTGGCGCCTGATCAACCAGGGGGAAAACTTCGCCTTTCACATCGGCCGCGGCCTGCCCTTGGGGCTGCAGGCGTTCATGTACTACGGCAAGCAAGGCCTTTTTGGAGCCGCGGCGCCGGTGGGCGAGGACACGCTGAGCCTGGGCGTGGGGCCGTCGCTGCTGGGCCTGTCGCCGTACTACGAGCGCGATATCCGCATCATGCTGCCAGGGCGCGATATGCAGTGGGAAATTGGGGTGTTTTGGGACCGCGACGGCTCCCTGCTGGCCTCGGCCATCGCCACCGTCGTGGGCCCTGCAGCGCTGCACGTCAACGTGTATCCCCGCGCCCTACCCGGAGCGCTGTCCAGCGATTTGGGCTTCTTTGGCCGCTGCAGCGAGCTCGATGGCTGTATGGGCGGCGTGACCTGGGCTCCGCTGCCGCTGGGCCTGGGCTGGTCGGCCGACAAGCCCAACCAGGATAACCTTTTGCGTTGAAATGGGTTGCGCCTTCGCCCTTGCGCGCCGGAGGCCGCCGACCTACCTCGTCCACACGGGCCGCCGCGGCAGCCGCAGGGGAACCCGATCAAGGCGGTGCGCCATGGGCGATGAGCGCCTGGATTCCCGGTTACTCCAAAGCGATCCCTCCGTTATTCCAGTGGGTTTCTGGGAGCGCGACGGCGATCGCCTGCTCTGCACCCTGTGCCCGCGGGCATGCAAGCTCGCCGACGGCCAGCGCGGGCTGTGCTGGGTGCGCGGACGCATTGGCGAGACCATGGTGCTGACCACCTGGGGGCGATCGTCGGGGTTCTGCGTCGATCCCATAGAGAAAAAGCCGCTGAACCACTACTTGCCCGGGGCGCCCATCCTCAGTTTTGGCACCGCGGGCTGCAATTTGGCGTGTCGCTTTTGCCAGAATTGGTCGATCAGCAAGTCGCGCGAGGACGACACGTTGGCTGCGCGCGGCGATCCCGAAGCCATCGCCCAAGCGGCGCTGCGTCTGGGCTGCCAGGCCGTGGCGCTCACCTACAATGACCCCGCGATCTATCTGGAATACGCGGTAGCGGTGGCCCAAGCGTGCCGAGCCAAAGGGCTAAAAACCGTTGCCGTGACCGCGGGCTACCTCACCCCCGAAGCCAATCGGCAGTTTTGGCCGCACTTTGACGCCGCCAATGTCGATCTCAAAGCGTTTACAGACGACTTCTATATCCATCAATGTGGCGGACGCCTGCAGCCCGTGCTCGACACGCTGCGCTACCTGGTGCATGAAACGCCGGTGTGGCTGGAGCTGACCACCCTGTTGATCCCGGGTCTCAACGACAGCGATGAGGAGCTAGCCAGACTTTCCTCTTGGATCGTCAACGAATTATCAGCAGACGTGCCACTGCACTTCTCGGCCTTTCACCCGTCCTTTAAGCTCATGGACCGCCCGGCCACACCGCCCGAAACGCTGAGCCGCGCCCGCGCCATCGCCCTCAAGGCCGGCGTGCGCCATGTCTACACCGGCAACATCCACGATCCCGCCGGCGGTTCAACTTGGTGCCACGGCTGCGGCGCTCTGCTGGTCGAACGCGACTGGTACGAACTGGGCGCCTACCGCTTGGCCAACGGCTGCTGCCCGGACTGCGGCAGCCGCTGCGCCGGCGTGTGGACTGCCCGGGCCGGAACCTGGGGCCGGCGGCGCATGCCAGTAGAAATCTAGTATTTTCAATGATCAGACAAGTGCCTGGCACCTGTCCGAACCGCCGTTTGGCGCCCGCGCGAGGACTACAGAGGCCCTGGGAAACGCAGTCGGAAAAGCATACGCTGCGGCAATGAGCACTGCCCCCCAGCGAGCGTGGTTGACGGCGATTCTGGCCCTGGCGTGTGCGCTGGCCCTGACAACGGCCTGCGGCGACGATCCCCTGGCGGCGCGCGCCGAGGCTGACGCCGGCACCCAAGCCCATGAGCTTGACTTCGATGCTGTTTCCCCGCTGGACGCCCAGGAAGACCGCCAGGCGCCAGAGGACATTGCCCGGCTGGGCCTGCACGAAGTTAGCCTGCCAGAAGTGAGCGAACCCAGCGGCTTAGACACCATCTCTACCCCCCTGGACGCGGGCCAGGTCTGGACCCCGCTCATCGCCGCGCGGCCCTATGGCTTTCGCCTGCCCGTGCAGTACGACCCGGCCAAGGCGTGGCCCCTGGTGATTCTGCTGCACGGCTATGTGGAATCCGCCCCGTTTATCGATGGTTGGCTCAAGATCGGCGACGTGGTCGACAGCCAGTCCTTCTTGCTCGCCGTGCCAGAAGGCACCAAAGACCAAACCGGGGTGCGCTATTGGAACGCGACCAACGCCTGCTGCGACCTGTTTGCCAACAAAGTCGATGATGTGGGCTACCTCAAGGCCGTCATCGCCGACATGAAGTGGAAGTTCCACGTCGATCCCAAGCGGGTTTACGTCATGGGCCACTCCAACGGCGCGTTCATGGCCCACCGCCTTGCCTGCGAAATGGCTGATCAAATCGCCGGCGTGGTCGCTCTCTCCGGGGTCAACTACGCCGACGCCGCGGCCTGCAAGCCCAGCGGGCCCGTCGCGGTGCTGCAGGTCCACGGCACGCTGGATCCCGTCATCGCCTACTTGGGCGGCCTCTTGCCCGGCGGCGTCTATCCCGGCGCCAAAGCCAGCACTTCCGCCTGGGCCGCGCGCAACGGCTGCGGGGAAAAGCCCAGCTCAGACAAGAATCTAGACCTCGACCTCTTGCTGCCGTTCGCCGAAACCACGGTGCAGCGCTGGTCGGGCTGCAAAGGCGGCGCCGCGGAGCTGTGGACCACTTGGGGCGGCGACCACTTCCTCAAGCCCAAGAAAGACGTCGCCGCGCGGCTGATCGGCTGGCTACTGAGCCACCCAAAGCCTTGAGGCCCGCCACAGCTGACCAGCAGAGCGCCGGAATACCAGTCGGATGACAGAATATTGCGCGACTAGAGCACCTTTTTGACCGCGCGCTCCAACTGTTCCCAGCGCTGCTCCAGACTGCCCGTATAGCCCACGCTCATGCGCAACAGACCGTCGGAGAGCCCGGCCTTCCAGCGCTCTTCCTGGGGCAGCTCGCTAGAGGTCGACGTGGCCGAGGCCGACATCAGCGTGTCAAAGTAGCCCAAGCTCACCGCAATAAAGCCAAATCTCTCATCCAGTTGCAGAGCCTCCATCAGCTTGGAGGCCCTCTCTGACGTCCCCAGATCCAAGGCAATGATGCCGCCCGCGCCAAACTCGGGGTTGGCCAAGCGCTTAAACAGCTCATGCTGCGGGTGCGACACCAGCCCCGGATAGCGCACGCCCAGCCCCATGGCCTCCAGCCTCTCTGCAAACAGTTGGGCGCGGCGACTGTGCTCGATCATTCGCAGAGGCAAGTGAGGAACGCGCAACGACAATTCAAAGGCGATGCGCGGATCCATGGTCGGACCCAGGAGCATCAGGCTGCCCTCATTGACGTCGTAGAGCTGGCTGAGCAGCGCCGCCGGCCCGCACACCGCCCCCGCCACGCTGTCCGCGCCGCCGGAGATGAACTTGGTCAAGCTGTGGACCACCACATCGGCGCCCAGCTGAGCCGGCGAAAAAATCAGCGGCGAGAAGGTGTTATCCACCACCAGCTGCGCGCCGTGGCGATGGGCGATCTCCGCCAGCTTGGGCAAATCGGCGACTACCAAGGTGGGATTGGCCAGCGACTCGACATAGAGCATTTTGGTGCGCGGCGTGAAGGCGGCCTCGATCTCTTCGTGGTTGGCCACGTCGACAAACGTCGCGGTTATGCCGGCCTTCTTGGGCAAATAGCGGCTGAACAGGGCAAAGGTTCCGCCGTAGACGGCCCGCGCCACCACCGCATGGTCACCCGTGTCGCACAGCTGCAGGGCAATGCCGCTGATGGCCCCCATGCCGCTCGCGGTGCAGTACGCCGCCTCCGTGCCCTCCATGGCGGAGAGCATCTTGGCAAAATGCAGCACCGTGGGGTTGTAGTGGCGGCCGTAGAGGTAACAGCCTTGCTCGGGCGAGGCGGCTCCGTGAAAAAGTTCGGGCAGCGTGTCCGCTCGCATCACCGTAAACGTGACACTGGACTCGATCGAAGCGTTGACACCGCCGTGCTCGCCAAATTCGTGGCGGGCGCGCGCCAGGGCCTCGACGGGGTTGAAACCGGGCATGGGAGCCTCCGGCTGAAGCAGTCCATTGCTCAGCCTATAGCGGCGATCATTCTCCGTCTCGCGGCGGAGTTGTCATGGCCGCGTCAGGTGCGGCGCTATGGCGCAAAATCAGGGAATTGCCAATGCCCAGGGCGCGATCGGATGGGTTTGCTGCGGACTCCAAGCTCGGGTAGGATGCGCGGTGGGCAAGGAGGCCCGGCCATGTCTCAGGATCGCCAGTTTGAGCAGCTTGTGCAGACCATCACCGACAAG
>JBIKTV010000227.1:0-8955 GCA_044347905.1 Myxococcota bacterium | reverse complement strand
CTGTGGGCCCTGGTGGACGGCATGAGCCACTACGGCTTTACCGACTCCCTGGCCGAGGACGACAAGGCCGCCTGCGCTCATCCGCTGCCCCTGGACCAGGCCCACGACCGCGCCGGCCAGCTGCTGGAGGCGTTCTTGCGGCGGGCGCTCATCGATCCTGCGGTGCCCCTGCCGCAGCTGCCCGGGGTGAGCCTGGAGGTGCGGCCGTGACGACACCGAATCGCTCGATTTCGCAGCGGTCATCGGGACTTTGGGGGTGGGTCACCCCTCTCGTTTTGGCCCCCCTCATTTTGGCTGGGGTCGCGGTGCCGCTGCCGGCGCGGGCCCAAGGTCCAGACGGCCTGGACGCCGCGGCCTTGGCGGCCCTGGCTGAGGCCCCGGACTACCGCGGAGCCACTTCGCGGCGGCGCACGGGCTTTGCCGCCTCTAGCGGTGGAGCCGCCGCAGCCGTCGGTTTTGCCCCGGTGTCTGCGGTCTTGACCCTGGGCGTGCCGTCGCTGGACCTGGAGCTGGGCGCGGCCTGGCCGCAGTGGCTGGGCCCGCACACCCAGGTTTACGCCGGGGCCAGCGCTTTTGTCTCGCCGCGCCGCGGGGTTGCCGCTGGGGCCAGGTTGACCGGCGGGCTGCGCTGGCAGGCGAGCTGGCCGTCTACGCTCGTGCGGCTGGGCGCCGCGGCATCGCTCGGGGCGGCAGGCGGCGTCGACCAGGGGCTAGTGCCGCTGGTGCCTGGGGAATTGTCCGTCGAGGTGCTTCAGGCCGCCCGCGGCCGCTGGCTGTTTGTGCGCGCGACCTTGGGGGCTGAGACCGCGGCGAGCGAGCGCTGGACCTTGCGCGGCGGCCTAGCCCTTGGGGCGGTGCTATAGCTTCTGGCGGGACAGCGGCCAGAGCCTCATCTAAAAAACCGTTTAATTTCGGCGATCAGACATTACCCTGGCCCTTGTCCGACGTTGGCCGAGGCCGCGCTGTCAGGGTCCACCCCGCCCGCCGCCAGCTCGCGCGCCACCGCCGCCGAGAATCCAGTCGCCGCCCAGTCTGGCCGCGCCAGCTCAATCGCCCGCCCGGTGGTGCCAAAGGCCTGGCCGCCCAAGCGCGACAGCGGATCCAGCGCCAGCGGGTCAATCCCGTGCAGCTGGTCGCTCCACACCGACTCAGCCACATGAAAGCACACGATTTCTGCCAGCACCAGCGCCTGCGTCGGCGGCGTGCCCACCCAGACGATTTGGCTCAGCTTGCACTCCAGCTGCACCGGGCACTGCTGCACCCGCGGCGGCCGGACGTGCACGCTGGGTTCCGCCGTCAGACCGCAGTGTTCCAGCTCTGACACCCCCGGCGGCAGCTCAGCCGCACTGGCGTTGACCTGTTCTGCCAACGCCACCGGGGGGATGTTGACCACCAGCTCGCCCGTCGCCTGGATATTGGCAAGCGTATCCTTGGGTTGAGCCTTGCCCTGCCAGCGCCGTTGGCCGATCGACAGGGCCAGCAGCGGCGGCCGGCTCGCCACCCCGGTAAAGAAGCTAAACGGCGCTAGGTTGACGACGCCCGCCTCATCCACGGTGGACACAAAGGCGATCGGCCGCGGGACAATCGCCGAAATCATCAGCGCGTACGCGTCTTTGGGCGTGATGTCGGCGGTATCGAAGCGCATCGCCGCTACCTCACCCACAGGGTGCCCTGAGTGCAATTGCCGCCACAGCTGCCGCTCTGCCAGAACTGAGCGCCGGCGCCGCAGCTTTTGGCGTTGTCGCTGCAGCCGTAGACGCCAAAGCCCCAGGCCGAGTCGGTGCTGGCGCACTCGTTCTCATTGTTGCCCACCAGGCCAAAGCGCGCGCCGGAGTAGGTGCCGGGGCCAGCATAGGCTGTGTAGTTGTTGATGCCCGTGCCGTTGCAGTAGGGCTGCGAGCCGTCATCGCCAAAGGCCGCGACCAAGCTGGCGCGCGACGGTCCGCCGCCCTTGAAGTTCTCATTGAACAGCCCCTGCAAGCTCTTGCTGCCGGGGTAGTCCTGCTTAAAGCACGCGGTCTTGACGCCCTGGCAGCCGCGCAAGGTCGCGCCCGGCAGGTTCACAAAGGAGCCGAGCTTGGCGTTGGCGTTCACGCTCGGATCGACCGAGGCGCCGGCGTCGTCGTTGAACACATTCTTGTCGGTCCAGTAGGTGCTGGCGTAACCGAGCTTGTTGTCGTTCTTAAAGCGCATCGCCAAGGTCCAGCCGCCGCCGTCGCTGGTCATGTCGCAGTAGACTTGGTACGCCGTGGTGTTGTCCGGGTTGACCCAGTAGGCGCCATCTTTGCTCGCAGGGGCTTTGGCCAGCAAGTCCTTGCAGCTCAGCGCCGGATTCTCTTTGGATCCCGGGAGGGTCAGGTACACCGCTGCCCAGTCCTTGCCGTTGCACACATACAGCGCCTTGTCTTGCGGGTTGGCATAGGCGGCGCCAAACGTGCTGGCCTCGCAGGTGATCGGCGGGGTGGTGGCGACGTTGAACATCAGCGCGCCGTTAAAACCAACTTTCTTGCTCGACAGGGTCTTGACCTGGATCGACCAGCCATTGATCTTGCCATCCTTGCCGCCGCTGGTGCCCGCGAGATCGGCTACCGAGATCGACCACTTGCCCTTGGGGTTGCCGCCGATCCAAGTGGCCAAGTCGCCGCTGACCAACGCCGTGGGCTTGGCCCAGGTCGACTTGAGCGCCGTGCCGCTGCCGGTCTGGTCGTGCAGCACATAGGCCTTGCCGTTGGGGTCGTAGACCGTGACCTTGAGCTTGGAGATATCGCTGTTGGTGACGTCGAGGGTCACAAGGACCTCTTGAGCAGTGCCAAAATCCGGGACGATGATCTCGTCGGTCGTCCCCGCCGGAAAGGCGTCGGCGATGTCGATCGGCGTCTTGACCGACGTGGCGATCTCTGTGAATTGATTGGTGACGAGGCCGTTTGAGATCTCGTCTAGACCGTCTTTGGGCAGGTTGGCGGCATCGATACCGCCGGCGACGCACTCATAGCTGCCGTCCGCCTTGACGCCCTTCATCACCAGGCCCGTGCCGCAGCTCGCACCGACTTTGGCCAAGACGGGCAGATTGGCCAGGTCGGCGTAGGCGCCGGTGCCAGCCACCTTGGCGAGGGTCGGCTTGTCGGCCAGATCGCTGTATGAACCCGTGCCGGCGACCTTAGCCAGCGAAGAAGCCTTGACGTAATCCGCCAGGTCTGAGGTCTTGGCGTAGCCGGACAGGTCGGTGGTCTTGGCAAAGCCGCTGAGATCGCTGGTCTTGGCGTAGCCCTGCAGCAGCGCCGGGTCCAGCTGGCCGGCCTTGATGCAACCGGAGCAGTCCAGGGCCTCCGCCACGCCCGCCCGCAGCGCCGCAGGCACCGAGCTGACCTGCACCGCGGGCAACGGCGGATCGCTGCCCACCTGGAGCAACAGCTGCAAAGGCTTAGAGAAAATCCCCGGCACCAGCGGAGTCTTGGCGCCCAACTGCGCGGTGAACTGGCCGTTCTTGACCGCGACGGACACCGCGCCTTCGGTCCACAGCACCGCGCCGCCCGCGTCGATGTAGCTGGGCGTGAGGTTGTAGGTGCCGTCTGCCACCGCGCCGCCGCCGGAGGTCAGCAGCACGCCTTCAATCGCCGTGGTGGTGGGCACCGCCAGGGCAGAAGCGGCCCAAAAGGTTGAGGTAAGGGCGACCAAGCTTGGCAACAGCGGGCGTTTCATCGGACCTCCAGGGCTGGCCGCGCAGACGCGGCGAAGGGGCGGAGGTGGAGGATAGCTGGGTTTGTTGGGCGCGGCTAGGGTCTGGTTGGTGGCTTGGGAAATTCGCTGTGGCGGCCGTGGTTTTGGGGGCCTCCTGGTCCGCCGCCGCTTCGCTTTGGCGTCGCAGGACCGCGCCCTATCGCCTGGCTTGCCAGCCAGTCGACCGAGCCCTCGGGCGCGCCGCGGCTGGATGGCGAAAGTGCGCGAAACCGACCGCAGCCGCGCGACGCCCGGGGCTCGGCCCTTTGGGTAACGGTCGCTGGCCCGCGGGACCGGGGGTGGCGGCCTTTTGGCGCGGGGCGGGCTTGGAGTTTACGCGCGTAAACTCGGCCGCTGGCCGGCCCTCGGCCGGCGGCGCCCGAGCTTTTGAACTGTGGCAACGTTGACACACATCAAAAGCTCCGCCAGGCGCGGCCGCGAGCGCCCGCTCGGCCCCGGAACGGCCGCCGCCCCCGACGCCACCCAACCGCGCTCAGCTCTTGGCAATCCGCACAGAGAACAGCTCGCCGGCGATGTCGAACACCGCCTCTTCCGGCGCCTCTTGCTCCAGGGTCAGGTCGACGGCCAGCACCTCTTCCATCAGGTAGTCGCTGTGGGCGTGCACGGCGTCGCGGATGCGCTCGGAGGCCGAAATCAGCGTGAGCACAATGCGATCCTCGACCTCCAGGCCAAATTCCTTGCGGGCGTTCTGCACCCGGCTCACCAGCTCGCGGGCCAGACCTTCGCGGCGCAGCTCGTCAGACAGCGCCGTATCCAGCGCGACCGTCACCCGCCCCTCCACCGCGGCCACCAGACCCGGCTGGGGCGCCGAGCGGAACTCCACGTCTTCGCGCAGCAATTGCTCGCCCCCTACCTCGCAGGCCTGCCCCGCCTCAAAGGCCGCCAGCCAGTGGGCCGCCGCCGCCGAGTCCCAGGCGCCGATTTGCCCGGCGATGTCCTTGGTCTTGCCGCCCAAGCGCTTGGCCGCGGTCTTGAAGTTGAGCTTGGCGCTCCAGTGCACCAGGTTGCTGGGATCCTCTTGCTGCACCAGGACTTGCTTGAGGTTCAGCTCGTCGGCGATGATCAGGGCCAGCTCCGGCCTCCCGGTCAGCAGGGCAAACGCCGGGTCTCGGGCGCCGTCTTGAAAGGCCACGGTCAGGGCCTGCAAGGGCTGGCGGACATTGAGCTTGCCCTGCTCGCGCAAGTTGCGCCCCAGCCGCACCACCTGGCGCACCAGGGTCATCTGCTGTTCCAGGTCGGCATCCACAAGCTCGGGCTGCGCCTGGGGAAAGCTCTGCAGGTGCACCGATCCATCGGCATCCACCACGCCCTCTAGCCGCTGGTACAGCACCTCAGCCATAAACGGCAGAATCGGCGCGAGCAGCCGCGAAAACAGCGTCAGCACTTCGTACAGGGTCTCGTAGGCCGCCTGCTTGTCTTGCGAATTGCCGGACTTCCAGAAGCGGCGCCGCGAGCGGCGGATGTACCAGTTGGTCAGGTCGTCAATGAAGCCCAGCACCCGCGGAATCACATTGTACAGGCGGTACTCGGCCATCTCGCGGTTGACGTCGGCCACCACGCTCTGGGCCACGCTGATGATCCAGCGGTCCAGCAGGCCGCGCTGAGCCAGGGCCATCGGCTGCTCGGGCGGCACCCAGCTGTCGGCGGCGGCGTACGTCGCAAAGAAACTGTAGGCATTCCAAAGCGGAAGCACCACGGAGCGCACCACTTCGCGCACGCCCGCCTCAGAAAACCGCATCGGCTCGGCGCGCACGACCGGCGAGGTCACCAGATAGGCCCGCAGCGCGTCGGCGCCGTAGGTATCGAGCAACTGCATCGGGTCGGGGTAATTCTTGAGGCGTTTGCTCATTTTCTGCCCGTCTTCAGCCAGAATCAGGCCGTTGACGATGACATTCTTGAAGGCCGGCCGGTCAAACAGCGCGGTCGCCAGCACCAGCAGGGTGTAGAACCAGCCGCGGGTCTGGTCCAGGCCCTCTGCGATAAAGGCGGCAGGCAGGTTCTTTTCAACCATCTCCTTATTCTCAAAGGGATAGTGGTTCTGCGCGTAGGGCATCGCCCCCGACTCAAACCAGCAGTCCAGCACCTCTGGGGTGCGGCGCATGGCTTGGCCACACTTTTGGCAGGTCCATTCAATGCTGTCGACATGGTGTTTGTGCAGGTCGGTGACCGCCACGCCGCCCAGCTTTTGCAGCTCGTCGATGGAGCCCACACAGCTCAGGTGACCGCAGCCCACGCACTGCCACACCGGCAAGGGCGTGCCCCAGAAGCGGTTGCGAGAGATGGCCCAGTCGCGGGCGTCTTTGATCCAATTGCCAAAGCGCTTTTGCCCCACGTATTCCGGGACCCAGCGGGTGGTGTCGTTGAGCTCGCTCATGCGTTCGCGCAGAGGCCGGTTGCCGCTGCCGGGGGCCACGCTCTCCACGCGCACAAACCACGTGGGCAAGGCTTTGTAAATCAGCGGGGTTCCGGAGCGCCAGCAGTAGGGATACTCGTGGTCAATGGTCGACTGCTTGATCAGCAGGCCGCGCTCTTTGAGGTCGCGGATGAGGGTTTTGTCGGCGTCTTTGACATGGACGCCCACCACTTGACCGCCGGCAATGCTCGCGACGTCGCCGTTGTAGCGGCCCTCGCCGTCCACGGGATCGCGCAGCGGCAGCCCCCAGGCCAGGCCCACGCGGTGGTCGTCTTCGCCAAAAGCCGGGGCGGTGTGGACCACGCCGGTGCCGTCCTCTACCGTGACATAACCATCGGAGACGACGCGATAAGCCCCTTCAGCGGCGGCGTCTGGATAGCAGTCAAACAGCGGCTTGTAGCGCAGGCCCACCAGCTCGGCGCCCTTGAACGTGCGCAAAACCGTATGGGCGCCCAGGACTTTCTCCGCCAGCAGCGCCGCCAGCAGGTAGCGCGGACCGCCGTCGGCCTTCTGCACCAGGGCGTAGTCCACCTCTGGCCCCACGCACAGGCCCATGTTGGCGGGCAGGGTCCAAGGGGTCGTCGTCCAGGCCAGGATGTGCACGGGGTCGCTGTTCTGCGCCAAATCCAAGGTGGTTTCGCCGGCAAGCCGCGGCAGCAGCTCAAAGGCGATGGTCACCGCCGGGTCTTGCACGGTGCGGTAGTCCATGCCCGCTTCAAAGTTGGACAGCGGCGTGCCCAGGCGCCACGAGTACGGCATGACCTTGTGGCCGCGGTAGATCAGCCCCTTGTCCCACAGCTCGCGAAACACCCACCACACCGACTCCATAAACGTGACGTCCATGGTCTTGTAGTCGTTCTGGAAATCCACCCAGCGACCCATGCGCTCGACCACTTGCTGCCACAGCCCGGTGTAGCGCAGCACGATCGACCGGCAGGCCTCGTTGTAGCGCCCCACGCCGTACGCCTCGACCTCGCTGGGCGACTTGATCCCCAGGTCCTTCTCGATCTCCATTTCTACGGGCAAGCCGTGGCAATCCCAGCCAAAACGCCGCTCGACCTTGTATCCGCGCATCGCCCAATAGCGCGGCACGATGTCCTTGAGGGTGCCGGCGAGCAGGTGGCCGTAGTGCGGCGTGCCGGTGGCAAAGGGCGGGCCGTCGTAGAACACAAACTCGCCCTGGCCGCCGTCGCGCACCTGGCGGGCAAAGGTGTTCTGCTGCTTCCACAATTCGAGGATGCGCGCCTCCATCGCGGCGAACTGCGGCGACGACTCGGCCTTGGCAAAGCCGGGATGGCGGGCGGGGGAGGAGGGAGCGCTCATGGGTTTGCCTTTGGGCCAGCGGATTTGCCGCGAGGGGGCCGGAAAAAACCGGCGCGGCAGTGTAAATCGCCAGGGGGTGGCGCGCAATGCGCTGGGCGCGGAAAATCGCCGGGCTGGGCAGGGAAATTGGCGTGCTTAGTGCGCATGTGGGCTGGGGAATGGGCTGTTTGGCGCGCACTTTTTCGCTGCGGATTCAGCCAGACGCAGCGGCGAATTTGGGCGCGTCGCCTGCGGCGACCAGGCTCGGATTCTTTGGCCGTCCGCGCCGCCCCGCTGGGGCGCCCTTGGACCCGGCCAAAGAACAGCGTCGGACGCTGCCGCTCCGCGGTCTCGATCCTTCGCGCATCGGCCGGCGGGCAGGGGTTCGGACAGGGACATGGCGATTGTCTGATCGTTGAACTGCCAGGGGAATCGTCCGCCGGGCCAGCGATCGTTGCCCGCAGGGACGAGCCCCGGGCGTCGCGCGGCCACCTGGCCATCCAAACCACCAGAGCCCCCCAGCCGCGGCGCGCCCGCGGGCTCGGTCGGCCAGCTGGCAAGCTGGACGATAGAGCGCGGTCCTGCGACGCCGCGGCGAAGCGGCGGCGGACCAGGAGGCCCCCAAAAACCCCAGGCGCCGCTAGACGCCCGGCCGCTTCGGCTCTACGCTGCCCCCGGCCGAAGCGCCCGCGCAGGACCCATGGACCGACCGCCCAACTCGCTGATCCTGCTCCCCCTCGCCGCGGCGGCCCACCCGCAGCTTCGGCAGTTCTTGCAGGGCCAAATCGGCCGCGGCCCAACTGCGGTGGTCCTGGACGTGGGCGCGGCCCAGCTGCCTGCGGTGGCGGCCGGGGTGGCGGCGTGCAAGCGCTCGGGGGCGAGCCGGGTCGAGGTGGCGATGGCTCCGCTGCCGCGCTGGACACCGCAGCAGTGGGCCCAGACCGGCGCCGCAGCCGTGCGAGTTTCGAGCGACCAGCCCGACCAACCTAAGCTAGTCCAAGGCCTTTTGCAGGTGGGCCGCGCGGGCCTGGCGCGGGTGATCACCTGGCAGCTGCACCGCGGCAGCTTGGCCCAGCTGACGCCAGAGCAGCTGCAGGTCTGGCAAGCCGCTCTGGGTCGCGCGCCGCTGACCTGGGTGCTGGCGCCGGCGTTGGACCAGCCGTTGCCCGCGCTGCAAGAGCTGGCGGCGGCGGTGATGGCCCTGGGGCCCCGCGACCAGCTGCGGCGCAGCGACCTCTGGCCGGCGTGCGCGATGCCGGGGGCTCTGGCAGTGGAGCCGGCGCCGCGGCAGCTGCGGCAGGAGCTTGGCCTCGAATTCGCCGAGCCCTGCCAAGATTGCCCCTATCGCGAGCGGGGTTGCCACGGCATGCCCCCAGCGATGGCCCAGGCTTTGCCCCAGGATCCCCAGCTCTTGCGCGGCTTGATGGCCGACCTGCGCGGCGAGCCCACCCGCCGGCCGCGGCCGCTGACCCAGCAAACGCCGCTGTTGGCGCTGCAGGCGG
>JBIKTV010000245.1:0-8536 GCA_044347905.1 Myxococcota bacterium | reverse complement strand
CGCCGTTGGTGCTGGTGTGCATGGCGGATCTCAGCGCGGATCAGCACTTGGGCGAGCGCGCCGCTGAGTGCGCCCAAGAGGCCCCGCCCGTGGACATGGGTTCGCTGCGATCGGGCGAGGGATCGGCTTTTTCGCTCAAGATGGGCCGCGAGTGGGCCATGGTCAACGCCGCGATCGCCACGCAGAACATCGTGACCCAAGCGACGTCGATGGGCCTGGGCACCTGCTGGAATCACCACTTTGAGCACAGCGAGGTCCGCAAGCACTTTGGCCTGCCGGACCACGTAGAGCTATTGACGCTGCTGCCCGTGGGCTACCCCGCCGTGATGCCCGGTCCGCGGGCTAGGCAGCCTTCGGTGCGCTGGTCGGTGGCGTCGTGATGCCCGCCGATCTGCACCGCCGCGCCCTGGACCGCTTGCACCATGCGGTCATGATGGTGGATACGCAGCGGCGCATCCTCTACGCCAACGCCGCGATGTGCCAATACATGGGCATGGTGACGCGGCGCCACTGGACGCCAGACGAGCTGATTGGCATGGATGTCATGGCCTTTCACCCGCATCCGGTGGTCCCAGGGACCGATCGGCGCTTTCACGAGATGCAGGGCGATGCCGCCCTGGGCCCGCGCACCAACGCCATCGAAGACCTGATGTTTATGACCTGGGACTCGCGGATCTGCGACGAAAGCGGCGAAGTGGTGGCGTATTTGCTCGAAAAGGTGCCGGCGACGTTCAATCCCGATCCGCTGCCTCATCGTTCGCAGCGCGTGCTGGCCGAACTGCGAGATACACTGCAAAGTCCATCAAAATCCTCGTGATCGACACCTCGTTCGAGGGGCCAAGTTGAAGGGGCCGGGCCGCGCCGGGAACTCTGGCGACCAGCACCACCCCCACGCTAATGCCCACGCCGCGGAGGGCCGGCATGACCCCGCCCACGCCGGCGCCCCGCGGCCAGCCCTTTTTCCCTTTTCCAGCCCCAGGTGTCCGTATGTTGTAGCACCCTCACTCCCCCGCCATACAAGGATCAACCGATGTGGACTCGCCTTTTGACCGCCGCTTTCGCCATGACCCTTTCGCTCCCCGCGTTCGCCGCCACGCCAGCCGGCAAGCCGATGCGCCACGACGCCCGCCAAGGGGCGCAGAAGGAACGCATCCAAGAGGGCGTCAAGTCGGGTGAATTGACCAAGGCGGAAGCTGCCAAAGCCCGCGCAGACCAACGCAAAATCCAACGCGCAGAGAACCGCGCGCAAGCCGACGGCAAGGTCACCGCCAAAGAGAAGGCCAAGCTGGAGCACATGCAGGACAAAGCCTCGGCCGACATCGCCCGCCAGAAGCACGACGGCCAGAAGCGGCCCAAGGCGCGCAAGTAGCCGCTCGTTCGCCGGCTGGCATCGCGGCCGACCCGTCAGGGCCACCGGCGCCCGTGCTCACCCGCGGTCTCGACACCTGAGGGCATACGGGCTGCCGTGCCGCCTCCGCTTGAATCCTTGTACTCCACTTTCAAGATACAAGGGCGACTGAGCGGCATCGAACGCTGGCACTGGGGACGGCCCTCGTCGGTAGTAGCCAACCGGTAAGGCAGGCCCGCCGCGCGCGAAGGATGCGAATCGCGGAGCGACGGCGTCCTACGCCGCCGGCGCCTCGCCGGTCGCAGCCTGGTCGCCGCTTCGGCGACGCGCCAAAAATATGTACATTCAATGCCTTGGGGGCCGACAGCTGCGGAACCACCTGGGCAAACAGGCAATGCCCGGCGCCTACCTCATGTGCCCCGAGCCGATTTGCTCCGCCCTAAGCGCCAGTGCCGCGCACGCCAAACCGCTCGCGCGGACAACTATCCCGCGTGCCGCTGGGGCAACGGGTCAGCTGACCGGCGTCGTCAAAGCAAAACAGCAGCTCGTACAGCCACCCTGATTTGCAGCGGACCGCTAGGCGCGCGCCGTCGAGTTGTGGATTGGCTTGCTGCCAAGCGGCCTCGAATTGCCTCAGCGTCCAGTCAGAGCTCGGACCAACAGTGCGCAACGGCGCAGGGATCTGCAGCGTGGCCGTCAGCTGGCGCATTCGCGAAAAGTACTCAACAGGCGTCAGGCCACTGCAGGACCCGTGCTTGCGCCACTGATGCTGGGCCAACTCTGCTGAATCCAAGACCTGCCGGCCGACGACGCTGGCCTGTTGGAGCGCTGCAGTGTCGGTTTGGCAGTTCTCTGCAATGGAGTCGTCCATGGGTTTAGGCCAAAGACCGTGAAGGCTCCAGGCAGCCTGGCTTTGACAGCGCGCATCGCCAGGGCGCTCGCTGGCGCAGAACTCGGGCATCCAGGTTAGCGCTAAGACATAGTCGTTTCGCGGTGCACCCGACTGGCGGGCGGTCGAGCCCTGACCAGGCAGCTCCGCCGAGGCGCCATTAGCAGCGCCAATCTTCTGCTGGGCCAAGGCCTTTCTGAAGGCCGCCCCGGCGCGATTCGAGCTCTCTTCGCACCCAGACAGCCAGAGCATCGCAAGAACGGAAATGGCCACGGCGGTGAACGTGTGTCTAAGCATAGCCAAGCGTACCACGGTTGCTGGCCCATGTCAGACCGGGCGCGGCGGCGGCGTCTGGGCCAAGAGGGCGAAGCGATCGCCCCGCTCCACCGCCTCACGCCCGCAGCCGGGCATTGGATCCGCAAAATGCCAGCCTCAGAAAGCCGCCTTCTCTCAGCCGTTCACGACCCAGAGCCTGCTGCAGCGCTCCACGGGCTCGCCGAGCTTCACGGGCGGTGGCAGGGGGCGCTTGCGCGGGTCGACAGCCGGGCTCATGGGGGCCGCGACCGGCTGATCGAGGCTGAAATCGCCTTGACCCAGCTAGAAAACGCCGCCCAAGCGGTTGGTCTGAGGGTGGCCGACGCTCTTTGCGGCCTGGCCCCCGAATTCAGCTGGGCGCTGCTGCAGGGCTTGGGACTCTCCAGCGCGGGGTCGCCGGCTTGCGATGCCCAGCGGCAAGCAGAAGCGGTGGGGCTTGAAATTGCCCAGCAAACGCCGACAACCGAGGCCACGGAGGTCTGGCAAGTGCCGTCGCCTGGGGGCGATCTAGCGCCGGTGCCAGCGCAATTGCAGGGGCCTGCGGCTCAGGCAGCGGCCATCACGGTGACTCCGGCCACGACCGCGGCCCTCAACGCCCATTTCAAAGGCAGCGCAAAGCGCCCGGCCAAGGGGATTGCGACCGTGACCCCGCACGAAGCCTTGGCTGCGCTGGCCAAGCTGCTGGGCCCCGCTCCGGCGGACCTCCCCAACGCCGCTTCCATCGCAAACCTGATCAGCCAAGTAGAATGCGTGGTTGGCGATTCGCGCAGCTGGGAGCGGCTGGACAAGGCGAGCCGGCGGATGCTGGTAGAGGCCGTGGCGGCGCGGATTCGCGCGGTGCAGGAGCGGCGTCACGTGGAGCGGAAAGGGCAATCGCCAGAGAAGATCGACCGCCAGGCGGCGCGACTGATGCAGGCGTTGGCAGCGCAGCACGGATCCGGGAAGCTGGACCGGTTTGCCTACGGACCCGCGGTGAGCCATAGGCCGCGAGGCGCCGATTGGCTGGTCGATGCGCGGGCGCTAGATCGCGAGATCGCTCAGGAACTGGGCACTGCCGCCCCCAATAGCGCAGAGGTAGATTGCCCGGACGCGGCAGGCCTGCCGACCGCACAGCCAAGCGTAGATGAGCTTTTTCGCCGGCTGCGCCAGGACATCGGCGAGCTCGACACGCGGGCTTTGGTAGCCCGGCTGCGGGCGCTGTTGCAGCTCAAGGTCGCCGAAGACGACAAGCGTTTTGCCAAGCTTCTGGAGCCGCGGCTCGGCGAACTGAGCGGCGTGCAGGGGCTCACCCGGCTGGTGCGCCGCGTCCTGGAGCGGTTGGCAGAGCAGGACCCGGACGACGTGGACGCTCCGGCGGCTATCGGCCCCGACTGGCCCGGGCTGGCGCACACACGCGGCAAACGCGCCGTCATCGTAGGGGGCGATGGGCGCGTGCAGCGCAAAGAGGTGCTCAGGAGTGCTCTGGGCTTGGCGTCGCTGGAATGGGCAGATTTGCCTAAGAAATCGCCTGGGCGAACTAGTTCACTGGTCCAGAAAGTCCGCCGAGGCAGCTTTGACCTAGTGATTTGCCTGCAGAAGTTCATTTCGCACAGCATCACGGACCAGCTGTTTGGCTTGGCGGTTCCAGGAGTGACGACCGTGCTGGCCAGAGGCTATGGGCTACTGCAGGTCAAGCTGGCGCTGGACCGCTTTCTACCGCAGCCGGCCGCAAACGAATGCTAGCGGTTGCTGCCGTAAGGAAGTGTCCTGAAAAAACTCGATCGCCTTGATGGCCGCGGAGCGGTGAAACAGCCAACAAGGACGCAAACTTGCGACCCACCCGGCAGCACGGACCTGTTCGAGTTGTTGCGGGGCAGATCCTAAGGCTCAATCTTGCACGCGTCGCCCATGCAGTTCGGCGCGACCGGCGGCGCCTTCATCAGCCCCAGGCGCAGGGCCAGGCCGTACAGCTTGCAGCCCACGCAGATGCCAAAGGCCGTCTCCAGATAGAGAAACAGCAGGCAAACCAGGCAGAGCATGCAAACCGGGTCGAACCAGCTCGCGTCGTTGACCAGCAGGAGCGACATGCCAAAGACCGCCGCCATCATCGACATGCCCAGCGACCACGCGAACTTCTTCTGGATCGCGCCGATCGGCAGCGGCGCCTGCTTGCGCACCATGAAGCGGGCCACGGCGTAGGTCGGAGCGAACTTGGGGTTGATGAACACGCCCACGGCGAAATTGGCCAGCAAGAAGCCAGATAGGTAGGGCAGCGGCGGGTAATTCTTGATCACAAAGCCGTTGACGAAGGCGATAAAACCGATCAGCAGCATCACCCCGGCGCTGCCGCGCATGATGCGTTCGTCCAAGGTTTTGTAGCCAAGTTCAGGGCTTTCTTCGCCAAAGCTGACGATGGACATGGGGGGCTCCACTTCGCTCTGGGGTCAGGGGCCCGGCCGGGCCGACCCGCAGCGGCGCTACTGTGAGCTTTGGCCCGACTGGCGTCAATGCTGGCGCTGACGTGCTCGGCGGCGGCCCGGAACCGCCGGAGGTCAGAGGCGATTCTTGACGATGTAGCGGAAGCGCGCGGCGTCAGAGGGCATTTGGCGGCCGGGCCTGAGGGCGTCGTCGAGGTGGTAGACAAAATCGCTGTACGACTGGCCCGGCGGCACCGGCATGGTCCCGTAGTACAGGCGCGGCAGTACCCGAGCGCCGTCGTCGGTGCGCGCGACGCGGAGCTGGGCGGCCCTCTCTGCGCTCTCTTTGTTCCAGGCCTTTTGCACGTCTTGCCCCTCCGCCAAGCTCTTGACAGTGGCCGGTTTGTGGAAGACGTGCAGAGTGTCGTCGCCGACCAGGCCGGCCTTTTGCACATAGGCGTACCACAGGCAAAGGGTGGCCGGGTACAGCGAATCGGCCTTACTTTCCGGCGCAGGGCGCGAGGGGGCCGCGGGCGCTGGGCTGGGGCGCGGCGGTGCGGACGGCGCGGCAACGGCTGGGTCCGCGGGTTTGGGCGGAGGCGGCGGGTCGTCTTTGGCGCCGGCCGCCAGGAACAGGGAGACGAGCTCGGTGAAGCGCCGGTGGCGGGCGACCTGCAGGGGCGTGCGGCCGTCGAAATCGCGGGCCTCCAGATTGGCCCCAGCGGCGATGAGCATCTTTGCCTCGATAGGCCGGCGAAACTCGGCGGCGATGTGCAAGGCGGTGTAATTGCCGGCGGGAGAGGCGTCGTTGGGATTGCCGCCGGCGGCGAGGAGAATGCGCAAGACCTTGCCCAGATCGGAGCCCTGCCGAGCCGTCGCGAGCACCGGCGTGATACCGAGCTTGTTGCGCGCGTGAACCTCGGCCTTTTTGGCCAGCAAGAGCTTGATTTTCGCCGGGCAGTCCAGCGCGCCCTGTTTCACGACCAGGATGAGCGGGGTGTCGCCTTTGTCGTCGCGGGCATTGACATCGGCACCGCGGGCGACCAGGTATTGCAGCACTTCCAGACGGGTCAAGAGGTGGCACGCTGAAAGCAGGGCCGTGGAACCTTTGACTTGGGCGCCGGCCGCCACCGCGGCTTTGATGGCGGGGAGGTCGTTGTTGTAGGCGGCGACCCCGAGATCGTAGTTCGCATCGGCTCGCGCGGGTTGCGCGGCGAAAAGCAGCAGCCAAGCCACTACCCACGGCCAGAGTTTTGCGAAACTGGCGGCCGAGCCGAGCGGCGACTCCCGGCGACCCAACCGCGCCCGGTGCAAGAGGTGAGCCATATTGCCCTCAGAGTCGGCTAGTTCTGCCGTTGGCACCGAGCCTACGCCGGAGGTCCAAGGCGGTCAACCAGGGGCCGCGGGCTGAGCGGTGGGCTGCGCCAGCCGATCCCGAGGAAAGGGGCAAAACACTGCTGAAACGCGAATATCGCTCGGGCTGGAGCGCGCAGGCAGGCCGCGAAGTGGGGCCGCCGGACAAGGCGCCGCCGAGGGGCTGGAGGTCCAGGCGCGGGGTCACAAATCGATTGTAGTCTGAGGGCAATCGGGGCAGCATGCGCCGAGGTCCGGGTCGTCCAGGGCCGCTGTCGCGAGGACCGGTATGAAGACTTTTGCTGTGCGTTTGGCCTTTGCGGCCGCTACCTTGGCCCTTCTGGGTGCCCTGCCCGGCTGCGGCGATGAGACCAAAGCCAAAACCGCGGCCGCAGAAGATGCGCTCACCGGCGACCAGGGGGCGTCCTTTGGCGATGGCCAGGTTGCCGACACGGCCAAGCCAGACACGGCCAAGCCGGACAGCGCCGCACCAGATAGCGGCGTGACGGACGCCAGCGTTCAAGACCTGGCCCTGGTGGACGTTCAGGACCCGGACATCGCGGGTGTCGACGTGGTGGGGTCGCCAGACAGCAAGGCCGATGTCCCGGTGGTCGCCGCATCCTGCAAAGATCGCTGCGGCAAGTACGACGCCAAGGCCCCGTGCCAGTGCGACGAAGCGTGCGGAGAGTCGGGCGATTGCTGCGACGACTACCCGGCGCTCTGCGGTGCCACGGCTGGCTGCAAGGCCGATAGCGAGTGCGACGACTTTGACCCGTGCACCGCGGACAGCTGCGTGGCGGGCACCTGCAAGCACGCGGGCACGGGCGATTGCTGTGTTGATGCGGGCGATTGCGACGACTTTGACGCGTGCACCACGGACACGTGCACCAGCTCTGGCTGCACTTACGCCGCCAAGAGCTGCGACGACGGCCTGGCCTGCACCACCGACGCGTGTGACAGCAAGACGGGCAGCTGCTCGAGCAAGATCCAGGCCGGATTCTGCGCGGTTGAGGGGGCGTGCCGCATCGCCGGCGAAATGGCTGAAAACACCTGCCTGCTGTGCGACCCCAGCAAGTCCCAAGACGCGTGGACCCCGACGGTGGGCGTGCCGTGTGAGGACGGCCAGGGCTGCACCACAGGCGATACCTGTGACGCCAAGGGCGCTTGCGTAGGCGTGGCCAAGAGCGGCTGCTGCAAAAGCGACGCCGACTGCGCCACCAGCGACACCTGCTCGGCCGGCACCTGCAACGCGGCCAGCGGCGTTTGCGCGTTTGGCCCCAAGGCCGGCTGCTGCACCGTGGGCACCTGCTGCGACCTGGCCAGCCACACCATCAAGAAGCTGGGCGAAGCCTGCGGCACCGTGGCCGTGCAGACCGACTACGCCTGCAACGGCAACCTGGCGCAAAAGCGCGAAGGCCTGCCCGGCTGCGACGGCCTGAGCGGCATCAGCTGCAAGAAAACCGCCGAATTCTTGGCATGGGGCCCGTGGAAGACCTTGGCGACCTGCAGCGCCGGGCAGAAGTGCGTGCAGCAGGCCGGATCCGCGCCGGTGTGCGAGGGCACCCAAGGCCCGTGCAGCGCCAACGCCGACTGCGATGACAAGAACCCCTGCACCGACGACAGCTGCATCAACAGCGCCTGCGCCAACTTGCCCAAGAAGTGCCCGGACGGCGCGGCGTGCCAGGTGGGCAGCTGCGACCCGGCGAGCGGCGCCTGCAAGCTGGCGGTGGCCGACAACAGCTGCTCGATCGACGGCGCGTGCTACGCCTCGGGCGCCAAGCATCCGACCGACGCGTGCCTGACCTGCCAGCCGACCAAGAGCCAGAGCGCCTGGACGCTGACCAGCACCTGCGCCTGCACCACCGGCGTGTGCTGCAACGTCGCCGCCGGCAAGATCCAGCCGTTTGGCACCAGCTGCGCCAGCGACATCAAGGCCACCCAGTACTCCTGCAGCGCCGACGGCAAGGTCGTGCAGCAGCGCACCGGCACGCTGGGATGCACGGGCAAGAGCAACACCTGCTCGACTTCAGCCAGCAATTACGCGTGGAGCGAGTGGAAGGCCCTGCAAACCTGCGGCGCTGGCACCACTTGCGAGGTCACCGACCCGACCCTGCCCGGCACCTGCAAGGCCGGCGCCGACCCGCTGTGCGGCCAGGCCGACAAGTACGAGGCGGGCACCACCGCCAAGACCGCCTACAACCTGGGCACTTTTGCCGATGACGCCGCCGACCTGAC
>JBIKTV010000225.1:0-9078 GCA_044347905.1 Myxococcota bacterium | reverse complement strand
GGGATTGTAGATGCGCAGTCTTCGCACGGCCGACCTCAGCCGGGGCGGATTTTGCCCCTTGCTGAGTTATCGGCAGCTGCCGACTTTTCCCGCGGCGCCGGGCGAAAATAGTTTGGGGTGGCGGGCGAAGTGGGCCTGGCGGTGGCCGGAGGAATGCGGGAGTGATGAGCAAATGCTGAGCAATATCAATGAACAGACAATAGCCATGCTACTGCCGGACGCAGCCCGGGCGGGGCGAGGAGCCCGCGGGATTCGCCAGATCGCCTTGATCACCGCCGATCGCTACCGACACCGGGCCTGCAACAGCGGCTATCGCTCGCCCAGCCGCAAAGCAGCGCGGGCCCTCACTTCGCCAGCCACGGTCAGGCTCAGGTGCACGTCATCGCCGCTAACTGGCTGCAGGGTCGCCGCAATCGCCTCGCCAAACACCACCTCGCGGACATAGTCGATGCTCAGCGCGGCAATTGGCCGGCCAGCGCGCCAATCGGGCCCTAGCGAGCCCGCGGCTTCTCCGGCGCGGAGGGCATCGATGCTCCAATCCGCATATCGCGCGTGATTCACGTGCCGAAACAAGTCGATTTCGCTGGCGCGCACTGGCGCACTCCAGGTGTACACGCCCTCGACTTGGCTGGGCAGGGTCAGCCCCACCAGCCCCGGCGGCTCGACCATGGCGTGGGCTTGCAGGCGGACTTCGGGCGGCAATTGCCGCGGTCGCCGATCGACCCCAAGGGCCACGCCAACAAGACGCAAGTCCGCAACACATCGGGGATTCTCTTCATCGGTCCAAACGCTCTGGGCGAGTTCAACGCTGCTATTGCCTACCCGCGTCAGGCCCACCCCCGTCTTGATCTTGCCCTGCCAGCTAACCCCAACGCCCAGAGCCAAGCGTTGGGCCCGCACCACCATGATGTTGCCGTCCTTGAACAGCGGCGCCAGAACGCCGTCGCCGGCCTCAAGCGCACACCAGCGACCGTGCTCCAGCCACGAGAGCATCCGCGCAGGCGGAACCACGGCGTCCGCGCCAATCTCGTCGCCGCGCGCCGTCCAGCGGCCCACCACCTGCAGCCCATCCGGGGTCAATTCCGTCTTCACCAGTCCGCTCCTTCGCTACCTTAGCTTCGCCTTACCCCCAGGTCACCGCTCTATGCGCGCGCCGTCGCGGATCTCGCGATCGAGCTTGGTGCGGAGGGCTTCCACTTGCTGACCGCGCAGCTCCTCGCCAATCTGCTCGCGAAAATCCGCCAGAGAAACAGGGGGACTGACGCGCCGGTCGAGCACCTGCACCAGCCAATAGCGGCCCCTTGGCCCTGCGATGACGCCGGAGTGTTCACCCGGCTTGAGGTCATAGACCACCTCGCGCCACGGCTTGGGAATCTGCCGCCACTTCATCCACCCCAGGTCCCACGGCGGCGCCTTTTCGTCCGGCACTTGGGCAAAGCTCGCCCGAGCCACTTCGGCAAACGCTTTGCCGGCCTTGAGCTGTTCCAGGGCGGCAAAGGCGTCCGTGTCGCGACGCACCAGGATCTGCTGTACGTGCAACTCCGTGGCCAGCTGCTGCTTGTGCGCCTCAAAGTAGCGCGCGACGGTCGCCTCATCCGCGACGGCCTTGCCTTCGATCTGCGTCTTGTAATAGAGGTCCGACAGAGTCCGCCGCCGCATCGCGTTCAACTGCGCCTCAAATTTCGCACGCTCCTGCAGATAGCCTTGATTCTGCTCCAGACCAGCTGCGGCGGCGCGCTGGGCAATGAGCTCTTCGCGGATCAGTGTCTCCAGCACCGCGGCCTGCTTGTCGGGTGGGATTGGCTCATCGGGTGCGCGCAACCTCAGAGAAAGACGGACATCTTCTTCAGTGATCGCCGCGCCATTGACGCGAACCAGCACCTTCCCCGCGGGCGTTGCCGGCTCAGCCGCGGCGGTGCTGGCAGGGGCAGCCTTGGCTTGGTCGACTGCCGCGGCGGTCTCCGGCTCGGCGGGCCTTGTGCACCCGGCCAAAGCGAGGGCGGCGACGGCTTGAAGAAAAGCAGCAGAGCATTGGTTTTTCAGGGACATGGGTGTGTGACTCTGGGGAAAAGACAGGAACGCCGCCCCGCGTTGACCGATCGTCTCGCGGGGCGGCGTCCTGCGTCAAGCTAGACCGAGCAATTCGCCTTTAGTGGCAGGACTTGCACGCCTCTTCTTCGTCGCCGCTGTACGGATCAGCCGGCGTCGGGTCGTAGACGTTGAGCTTGATGTGCGCCTGCGCGGCGTCGGAGTCGTGGCAGCCCCAGCAGGCCAAGCGATTGGCGTTGGTCTTCCAGGTGCCCGACGTCTTGGCCGAGTGGCAGGTCTCGCAGTTGCGCACATCCTGCGGCAAGGTGATGTCCCAGTTGCGGCCGGCGATGGGGTCGCCGTTGGAGTACCACACGGTCTGCAGCGGGTAGTGCAGGCTGCTGCCAAAGTGGATGGCGTGCACGCGGCGCGACATCGGCTTAGCGCCGGCAAAGTCGCCGGTGGGTGCCTGCGGCTGGACGTCGTGGCAAGCGCCGCAGGTGTCTAGGGCGGCGTTGTCAAAGATCTTGTTGTGGCGCGAGAAGTCCAAGATAAAGCCCTTGCCCTCCGCGTTCTGGTGGCAGGAGTTGCAGTTGTCAGCCACGAGCGGCTCTTCCGTCTCCTGGCCCACCTGGAAGGTGATCTTGCCCACCGATGGCGTGCGGTAGTTGTTCGCGTCAATGCGGCCGCCGTCGGCGATTTCGACCGAGGCGACGTAGGTGCCGGCCACCAGGTCGTCCACGGGGTCGAGCTTGTAAGTGATCTTGTCGGTCGTACGCGTGACCTTGGGATCATCATTGGCAGCGCTCGCTCGCTTGCTCATGTTATTGCTCGCGGTGAAGCTGCCCGGGCCCTTCGCCGTCAAGTCATTGGCGTACAGCATCTCTGCGCCCTTGCCGGCGGTCAGCTGAATGCCGGCGTAGTTGCCCAGGTTGCGGCTGCGCAGGAGCAGCTTGCCGCCTTCCACATACGCGATAGCGCGAGCGGTAAAGACCGCGTCTTTGTTCATGTAGGCCGCGATCTCGTCCGCCGTGGCCTTGGTCTTGTCCACGTACGTGCCCTTGCTGAGGTCGACCGAGAACGCCGCGGGCTTGACCTTGTCGCCGCCGGTGATGTCCTGGTACTGCACGGCCATGCCGCCATCGACCTTGCCCGCGAGCAAGAAGCCGGCGGCGCTGACGTCCCATGGGCCGGTGGTAGCCGAGACGACCTTGACACGAGCAGCGCTGGTGAGCACGGGGACGCGGTTGGCGCGCGGACCGTGGACGAACAGCGAGGCGCCGGTGAACTTGCCGTCGCGGTCGACGCACTTGCTGGGCATTGGGCTCGGGATCGGCGCGTTGGCGGCAGCCGTCCAGCAGCCTTCGGCAGCAATTGTCGCCGGGGCTACCGCGGTGTCCTCAATCACGCTGGCGTGGTCGACCAGCTTGCCCGTGACCTTGTCGGTCAGCTGCACAGTCACTTCCGGCGCCTCGCCCTTGACAAAGAACTTGCCGTTGGCCGGTGCGGAGACGGCGAGCTTGACGTCAAACTCGGGGATGTTGCGCGGATCCTTGACGGTCCAGTCGTGGTATTCGATCACGCTCTCTGGGCTGTGGCAGACGGCGCACTTGCTGTCGTCCAGTTGCTTGCCGGCCTTGTGGTTGGTGCCGTCGACAAAATTGACCGTGTCGTGGCAAGAGCCGCAGGCCGCGCGCGACGGTACGTTCTTCCAGTTGTCGACATTCTTGCCCGTACCAGCGTGGCAAGCCGTGCAGTTGGATTCCACCGCCGGGAAGCCGACTTTCCACCAGGTGTGCTTGGTGTTGCCGTTGCCCCAGATGGCGTAGCTGCCGTTGTCCGCGGTCTCGTTCGCCGGCGTCGCCGGGTTGTCAAACACGATGCCATCCGCGCCCGCGATGCTCGCCAGGCCTTCACCGGCGTGGATCTTGTGGATCATCACCTTGAAGTCGACGGTCTCTTTGCCCTGCGGATCGATCGTCGTCGCATCGTGGCAGGTGACGCAGTTCTCTACGGTCAAGCGGTCGCCGCCGTGGCCGTGGAATTCGTCTTTGTTGTGGCACTTTTCGCAGGTCTCGGTCTTGACGATGTCGCGGGTCACGCTCATCGCCGTGCCGTCGGGCACAAAGTCAAAGTTGGCGTCGCCGGTCGGGCCAGCGTGGCCGCCCGTCATCAGCGAGATGCGGTGGGTCAGCTTGCGGTCCGCGGCGGTGTAGGAAATCGCCGGCCCACCGGTGTTGTTGGGCACGCCCAGCTTGTTCTTGAGCACCAGCGTGTAGGCGCCGTTGCCGTTGTGGGTCAGCGTGCCCTGGTTGACGCGGTTGCCCTGCCAAGCGAAGTCGCCGTCCTTGCCCGGCCATGGGCCAAACTTGGAGGTCTGCGTGACGGTGGCCTTGTTGTAGAAGTACGGAACCCACTTGGTAAAGCTCTCCCCGCTGGCGGGCGACTGCAGCTTGGCGACCACGGCGGTTACCGTAGTGGTGGCGTCCGTCGCCAGGGGCAGCGAGGTCACCGCCGCCTTCGTCGCGGCGTTGGTCACCGTGAAGTTGACCGTCACGGTGCCCGCAGCGTCGGCCGTGGCGCTGGTGACCTTCATGTCTACATAATACTTGGGGTTCACCGCGAGCGCGTACTCGCCAGAAGCGAGCAGATGAGTCGTGCCGTGGAATTCGGTCACCGCGACATTGCCGCCCGTCGCGCCCGCAGGTCCCGCGGGGCCCGTAGAGCCATTGGTGCCGTTCTTGCCGTCGCTCACGTTGACGGTCGTGCCGTCGGCGCAGCTGATCGTCTTGGTGCCGTTGGCGTTATCCTTGATCGTGCAGGATTTTCCATCCGCGCCGGCAGGGCCCTGGGTGCCGTCTTTGACGGTCACGGAGACATCGGCGCAAGTAATCGTCTTGGTGCCGTCGCCGTTGTCCTTGAGGCTGCAGGTCTTTCCGTCCGTCCCCGCCGTGCCGGCCTTGCCGTCGCTCACCGTCGCCGAAGTGCCGTCCGTGCAATTGATCGTCTTGGTGCCGTCGCCGTTGTCTTTGACGGTGCAGGTGGTGCCGCTGCTGCCATCCTTGCCGTCGACACCGGCCTTGCCGTCGGAGCCGGCCTTGCCGTCATTGACGCTGACCGTGGTCTTGCCACACGTGATGGTCGTCGTGCCCTGGGCGTCTTTGGCGATGGTGCAGGCATCTCCGGCTTGCCCCGCTGGGCCCTCCGTGCCTTCACAGGCGGCGACCGTGCCCGCCAACGCCAAGGGGACCAGCATGCGAGCGACTGCGTTGAGTCGAGCTGTGGACATGGGATTCCTCCAGAACCAAAGTGCTCCGGCGGGCCACCCAAGAGGTGGGCGAACCGCGCGCCGGGCTATGCCCCCGATGGGCAAGGTCCATGCGCATCCTGGACCGTAGACCCATGGGGCCCAGAGCTCAAGTCGGCTGGCTCGGCGGCGACTCCCTTGGAACCCACGCAACCATTTGACATATTTCGTCATTATCGCGCACCTGCGATCTGCAAGTCGCTTGATCGATGACAGTCGGGTGACGAAGCCCCGCCAAAGCCGCGCGGCGCAGAGATCGAGGACCGCCGGCGCCTTCCTCTATTGCAGCAACCGTCGTTGTCACGTACGGTTGTCGCCGAGGTAGCCCATGGTCAAGAAAATCGCGATCGGTCTGGCGATCCTGGCGGCAGCCCTGCTGGGTTTTGCCGCGCTCCAACCAGATTCCGTAGTGATTCAGCGCAGTGAGACGATTCAGGCGCCCGTCGCCAAAGTCCAGGCGCTGGTGCACGACTTTCACGCCTGGGAGCAGTGGTCGCCGTGGGACCGCCTGGACCCGCAGATGAAGCGCAGCTATTCCGGCACCACCTCGGGCACTGGCGCGATCTATGAATGGCAAGGCAATGATGAAGTCGGCAGCGGCCGCATGACGATCACCGCGGTGGATCCGGGCAAGGCCGTGCGCATCCACCTGGAGTTCACCGAGCCCTGGCAGGCCAGCAACACCACCGTCTTCACCTTTGCGGAAAGCGGCAGCGCCACCCGCGTCACCTGGATCATGACCGACAGCAACCGCAGCTTTGCCAGCAAGCTCGCCGGGTTGGTCATGGACATGGACGCGGCGGTGGGCAAGGACTTTGAGGCGGGCCTGGAGAATCTCAAAGCGATTTCTGAGAAACCCTGATTGGGAGCCGCGCCCGCGCTCAGATGCCTGCGCCCTCTTCAAACACGTTGGTCGTCGCCTTGGACTGGGTCACAGCCGTCCCCGGCGGCACGCTCTTGGTCAGCCACACATTGCCGCCGACACTGGACCCAGCGCCCAAGGTGATCCGGCCGAGCACAGTGGCGCCAGCGTAGATAATGACGCCGTCCTCAACGATGGGATGGCGGGGAATCCCTTTGATGGGCTTGCCATTTTCATCCAGAGGAAAGCTCTTGGCGCCCAGCGTCACGCCCTGATAGATGCGCACGTACTTGCCGATGATGCACGTCTCGCCGATGACGACGCCGGTGCCGTGGTCGATAAAGAAGTGGCTGCCGATGTGCGCGCCGGGGTGAATGTCGATGCCCGTCACGCTGTGGGCGTGTTCGGTGATGATGCGCGGAATCAGCGGCGCGCCAAGCAAGTGCAGCTCGTGGGCGATGCGGTAGGCGATGATGGCCTGCAAGCCTGGATAAGAGAAGATAATTTCCCCAAGACTGGTGGCCGCAGGATCGCCCTCATAGGCGGCTTGCACATCGGTGGCGAGCAGCTCGCGGATCGCAGGAAGGCGCTCCAGAAAGGACCGGGAGATCCGCCAGGCGGTATCCTCACAAACACAGGATTCCGTCCTGGGGTCGGCGCACTGCAGGCACAGGCCGCGCGTCACCTGGTCGTGCAAGGTGTGGACCACCTGATCCAGGGTGGCGCCAATGTAAAAGTGCAGGCTTTCCGCGGACAAGTCCCACTCGCTGAAGTAGCCCGGGAACAGCACCGAGCGCAGCTGCGCGACCAACGTGACCAACACTTCGCGGTTGGGCAGCAGCAGGCGGTGGTGGGCGTCGCGGCCGGCGAGCAAATCGGTATGGGCGGAGCACAGGGCGTCCGCGACGCTAGCGAGGGCGCTGGAGCGGTGGGGGCGGCTCCGATCGGATGGGCTCATCTCTCTCCTTGGCCGGGCACCCAGGGCGCCGCGCGGCGACACTTTGGGCAATTCTCCACCTCGTCGCAAGTCTGCGGGCGAATCACTAGGCTTTGCCTGTGGTTCTCCGTACCTTGCCGCCACGGACGCGCGAGCGGTTTGACGGCGCCGCGGATTTGCGTACGCTGCCCCGACCCTCGCCGGAGCCTTCTATGACTGACCCGTCCCTCGCCACCTCGCCCGTGCCCCCTGCCAGCGAGCCCTCCATCGCCGAGATCGCCCAGCGCTTTGCCCCCGCGCCGCGCCATCGCCAGCTGTTCTGTAACCGCACGCTCAACTTGCGGTCCATTAAGGCGATTGGCTATGACATGGATTACACGCTAATTCACTACCACGTCCACGAGTGGGAGGGCCGGGCTTACGCCCACTTGCGCCAGCGCCTGGTGGCCCACGGTTGGCCGGTCGGCGATCTGGAGTTTGACAGCCAAAGCGTGATCCGCGGGCTGGTGCTGGACAAGCGCCTGGGCAACTTGGTAAAGCCCAACCGGTTTGGCTACATTAAGCAGGCGTCCCACGGCACCGCGCCCATGCCGCAAGAGAGGTTGCGCGAGGTCTACGGCCGCACCCTGGTCGATTTGGCCGACACCACGCGGTGGATGTTTGTCAACACGCTGTTTGAGATTAGCGAGGGCTGCATGTACGCCCAGCTGGTCGACCTGCTTGACGCCGGCAAATTGCCAGAAGTATTGGGCTATGAAGAGCTCTATCGCCGCGTCCGCCATACCCTGGACCGCGCGCACTTGGAGGGCCAGCTCAAGGCGGAGATTCTGGCGCGCCCCGACCTCTACGTGGACCTGGACCCGGATCTGCCCATGGCCCTGCTGGACCAGCGCGAGTCGGGCAAAAAGCTGTTGCTCATCACCAATAGCGAGTGGTCGTACACGCAGGCGATGATGACCTACGCGTTTGACCCGTTTCTGCCCCAAGGCGTGCGCTGGCGCGACCTGTTCGCCCTGATCGTGGTGTCGAGCCGCAAACCGTCGTTCTTCTCCAACGCCAATCCGCTGTATGAGGTGGTCAGCGACGACGGCCTGCTGCGGCCCTGCAACGACAACCTGCAAGAAGGCCACATCTACTACGGCGGCTCTGCGGAAAAGGTGGAGAAAAGCCTGGGTTTGGACGGCGACCAGATCGCCTATGTCGGCGACCACATGCTCAGCGACGTGCATGTCTCTAAAAAGCTACAGCAATGGCGCACGGTGGCGATTCTGCGGGAGCTAGAGGACGAGATTCTGGCCGTGCAGAGCTGGCAACCCCAGCAGCAGAGGCTGAGCGAGCTGATGGCTGAAAAGGAGCGTCTGGAACACGCCTTTAGCCAGCTCCGCAACCTGCGGCAGCGCCAGCGCTCTGGCCACTATCCCGCGGTGGCGGACGATTTGGCCCCGCGCCTGCCGGAGGTGCTAAGCCACCTGCGCGAGCAATTGGTGGAGGTGGACGCGACGATCGCCCCCCTCGTCGCCGAATCTGGAGCGCTCAACAACGCGCGCTGGGGCCTGATGATGCGCACGGGCAATGACAAGAGCCTGTTTGCGCGGATGGTGGAGAGTCACGCCGACGTGTACACCTCGCGGGTGGCCAATCTGCTGCTCGCCACGCCGTACGTGTTCCTGCGGAGTCTGCGCGGCACGCTGCCCCACGACGTGTAGAAAATCCCTACCAAGCATGGGTTTCTAGCGATCGCCCTGGTCTCAATCGGGCTTGCAGCCATCGCCGCCGCAGAAGTCCTTGATTTCGCCGGTGCGGAAGAAATGCACCATCTGCGCCTGGTGATGGGCCATTTTGCGCGGCTTGCCGTGGGGATCGCCCAGAGAGTCCTTGAGAGGCGGCAGATTGCCCGGCAGCGGCCACGGATTGCCGTGGTCATACAAGACGATACCGCTGCCC
>JBIKTV010000224.1:0-9097 GCA_044347905.1 Myxococcota bacterium | reverse complement strand
GTGGTGAACCTGCCGGATTTTGGCGCGTCGACCAAGGCGGTGTCGGCGGCGGTGCTGGCGGCGGGCGGCGATGTGACCTGGACCTTGACGGTCGTCAATTCGGGCAACCAGGCCGGCAACAACGTGGTGGTGAGCGACGTTTTGCCTAAAGAAGTCGAGCAGGTGAGCTTGTCTGACGGCGGGCAGGTCGACGCCCAGGGCAAGGCGGTGTGGACGCTGCCCAGCCTGGCACCCGGGGCGCAGAAAGTGCTGACGATCACGGCTAAGGTCAAGAAACCGTTGGATAAGGGCACGCAGATTTGCAACCAAGCGCAGATTGTCTCGCAGGAGAATCAGACGCCCTCGCCGACCAATCCGCCGGGAGCGACGCCGCAGCCGGGGGGCAAAGCGACCTGTGCCGACGTGGACAGCGCGGCTAAACTCGTGATGACCAAAGACGTTTTTGACGTCGCCAGCGGCAAGCAGTGGAACGGCGGCGCGGTCAAGCCCAAGCAGGTGCTTCGCTACACGATCCGCGTGCGCAATGTGGGATCGGCGCTGGCAAAAGACTTGGTGGTAAGCGATGTTGTTCCGCAGGGCCTGGTAGACACGGCGGCGCTGGACGGCGGCACGCTGGACGCCCAGACCAAGACGATCAGCTGGCCGGTGCTGCCGAGCCTGGGGCTGGGGGCCAATGACGAGCTGGTGGTGCGCTTTGAAGCAGCGGTGCCGGCCGGGGCGGATAACGGCGCTTCGATCAGCAATCAAGCGCAGTTGCTGTACAGCGGTGCGCCCGCGCCCATCAAATCCGACGACCCGACCACGCCGGCCGAGGGCGATCCGACGCTGGTGGTGGTGCAGTCGAATGTGGACTTTAGCAAGGCGACGCTGAGCGTGGTCGATGTCAACGGCGGCGATGCGCGTCCGGGCGATCAGCTTGAATATACGCTGAAATTGCAGAATGACGGCGACGGCACCGGCAAAGACGTGACCGTGGTGCTGCCGCTGGACAGCAAGCTGGAGAATGCCCAGACCGACGCGCTGGGCAGTGTGACGCCGGGCATGGCGACGTGGAAGCTGGGTACGCTGGCGCCGGGCCAAGGCGGCACGCTGACGCTGAAGGCGACGCTGAAAAAACCTTTGGCCGATGGCGCGCTTGTGACCCTGCAGGCCCAGATCGCCGCGAGCGGTTTCCAAGTGCCGGTGCTGAGCGACGCCGACCTGAACACGCCCCTGCGCGAGGCGACGACGCTGAAAGTGACCGCCAAGGCCGACCTCTCTGGCAGTTCTTGGACGGTGCAGGACCTCAACGGCGGGCTGTTTGAGCCGGGCGACGCGCTGCTGCTGAGGCTGACCTTGCGCAACAGCGGCGATGCCCTGGCCCAGCTGGTGCCGGTGCTGGCGCAGCTGCAGGCGGCGGAGTGGAGCGATCTCAAGCCGTTTGACGGCGGAAAAGTCAGTGGAACGCAGGTGAATTGGACGGTGCCGCTGCTGTCGCTGACGCCCGCGGGCGATGTGGTGGTGACCCTGCAAGGCACCCTGGCGGCGGGGCTGCAAGACGGGCAAATCGTCACGGTGCAGGCGCAGTTGCCGGGCGTGGCCGAAGCGCCGCTGGCCAAGATCAGCGTGAGCGCCAAGCCGCGGCTCGACAGCTCTGTGGTGACGGTGGACGACGAGAGCGGTTGGATCGCCAAAGTGGGCCAGACGGCGAGCGGCCACGTGCTGCGGGCGGAGATTCTGGTCAAGAACAGCGGCAAGGCGGCGGCGCAGAACCTGCTGGTGAGCTTGCCGATTCCCGCGCCGACCGGGCAGCTGCAGATCGTCACCCCCGGCGGCGTGCAGCAGGGCAACAAGGTGGTGTGGGCGGTGGCCAATGTGCCCGCGGGCGGTCAGCTGCTGCTGGTGGCTAAATTGACCGTGGCGGCGTCGGCAAAAGACGGCGATACCCTGGCCTTCTCAGCGCAATTTGAGGGCGGCGGCGCGGATCCGGCGAGCGTACAGGGCCCGACGCTGACGGTGGTGCAAAAGCCCATCCTCAAGCTCACCAAGAGCTTTGTGGACGTGACGGGCAAGCACCTGTTCCCGGGCGATCAGGCTCGCTTTACCCTGACCGTGGCGAACTTGGGCAATGCCCCGGCGCAAAACCTGAAGATCACAGATGATGTCCCGGTGACGATCGGCCAATTGGTCGCTGAGGCGGGGGGCCAAGTCCAGGGGCAGACGGCGAGCTGGAGCGTGCCGACCCTGCAGCCGGGCCAGACGGCGAGCGTGACGCTGCTGGGGACGATCGCGGCGGGCGTGCCGTCGGGGGCGGTGCTGGTCAATCAGGCCAAGGCCCAGGCGGACGCGGGTGAGGCGGCGCTGTCAAATCCGCTGCAGATCCCAGTGGTTTATCCGACATTGACCGTGGAGTTGGGGCTGCTGCCAGAGGCGCCGGCCAAGCTGCCGCTGCAACCCGGCGACACGGCGACGCTGCAGGTCAAAGTGCAGAGCCAGACCGATACCGCGACGGGCGTGCTGGTGCTGGCGAACATCGACGCGAGCGTATTTGACGTGACGGCGCTCAAGGGCGCGACGTGGGACAGCAAGACCCAGACTTTGCGCTGGGCTCCGGAGGATAACCAGGGTCTGCAAGTGCTGCTGCCGGGCAAGCCGCTGGTGCTGCTGGCGGGGCTCAAGGTCAAGGCGACGGCGGCGGATGGCACCCAGGCGCAGTTCACGGCGAACGGTCGCGAGGGCGAAACGTCGCTGGTTTACCAAGCACTGCCGCAGGTTGCGCCGATCCAGGCCGTGCCCAAGCTGCGCATCGACAAGAGCGTGCAGATCCTCCAGGGCGAGGGCAGCAACGGCAAGGTCGCGCCTTTGGACCTGCTGCGCTACGAGCTGACGGTGCGGGTCGAGGGCAAGACGGCGGCCAAGGACATCGTCATTACGGACCTGATTGATTCGCAAATGGAATTGGTCGCAGTGGGCACCGGTGGCCAGGCCAAGGGCAGTACGGGCAATGGCAGTACAGCGCAGTGGGATAGCGCGGGCACGCCGAGCCTGGCCCTGGTGCTGCCGGGCCAAACGGTCAAGCTGCAGGTGGACGCGCGAGTCAAGGCCACGGCGGCCGATGGAGCGATAATCCCCAATCAGGCCAGCGGCTTGGCCATGGGTCTTGTGGAAGCACAGCTGTCGGACGATCCCAAGACGCCGGCGCTGGGCGATGCGACGCAGGTGGTGGTGCGGGTGCAGTCGGGGCTGCAGGCGTCGATCAAGGCCGTGCAGGACGACAACGGCGGCGCCTTGCTGACCGGAGAGACGGTGACGTGGCGCCTGACCCTGGTGGCGACGAGCGCGGCGCAATTGACCGGGGCCAAGATCATCGACGGCGTGCCTGCGGGCGCGGACTACGTGGGCGGATCGGCGCGGCTGAACAGCCAATTGGTGAGCGATCTGCCCGGGGGCAACCTGCCGCTGGTCGCTGGATTGCTGGTGAATTCGCCGGGACAGCCGGCCGGTGTGCTGCTGCCGGGCACGGAGAACGCCGCGGTGGTGACCTTCCAGACGCGGGTGCGCGCCGACGCCGCCGATGGCTCGCTGCTGACCAACTTGGCGACGGCGATTGCCGATGGCGCGCCGCCCACCGCGGTGGGTCCGGTGTCGATCGCCGTGGGCAACTCGGGCTCGCTGCGCACTACCGCCAAGTCCGTGCAGATCCTGGATCAAAATGGCAATGGTTTAGCAGATGTGGGCGAAGAGCTGCGCTGGACCATCGCGGTGAACAACAGCGGCGCGGGCAAGGCGGAGGCGGTGACGCTCAGCGATCCGCTGGCAGCCAATCTGCAATTTGTCAGCGGTTCTCTGCGGGTGGGCGATGTCGCGGTCAGCGATGCCGTGGACCTGGACGCGGGCGGCTACGACGTCAAGGCGCGCACGCTGCAAGCCAAGCTGGGCGACCTGGCGCCGGGCACTGCGGTGGCGGTGGAATTCCGCACGCGGATCGCCAAGGCAGACGGCGGCGTGGCCAGCAACCAGGCGACGGTGCAGGCCAAGAGCCTCGCGCCCGAGCTCAGCGACGCGGACGGCGACGACGCCAATGGCAACCAGCCGACGGTGGTGGGCATCGGCGACAAAGCGGTGCTGGCCCAGGTGTTCAAGAACGTCCAGGACGAAAACGGCGGTCAGGTCCAGATCGGCGATGTGCTGCGCTACACCATTCAGGTCAAGAATTTGGGCGTCAAGCCCCTGGAGTCGCTGACCCTGACCGACCCTCTGCCGGTGGGCCTGCAGCCGACCGCGGACAACGGCGCCGGGGCGGGCGATGTCCTGGCACCCAGCGGTGCGCAGATCGCCTGGACGGGCACGGTGGCCGACAAGCCGACGACCCTGGTCGTCAAGGGCATCGCGGTACAGCCGGGCGAGAGCGAGACGCTGACGCTGCGCGTGAAGGTGGCGGAGAAAACCCCAGCGGGTCAAGCACTTTGCAACGTGGCGACGGCGAGTGTGGTCAGCGGCTCTGCGGGCGGCAGCGCTCAGTGGTCGTCCAAAGCGGCATGCGCGTCTGTGGGTGCGGTCGCGGGCGAGGGCGTGGTGCGCGGCGCGGTGTTTGAGGACATTGGCGCGCAAGACGGGGTGTTTCAGCCGGGGATCGACGCGATTTTTGCTGGTTATCAGGTGCAGGTGCTGCCGCCTGAGGGCGAGGCGCCGGTCATCGCCGCGCTGACCAGTGACAAGGGCCTGTTCCAGCTGGCCCAGGTGCCCGAGGGGCCGCGGCGCGTGCGCGTGCTTAACGCCAATGGCGTGGTGTTCTATGAAGGGCTCTGGCAGGCCCCCGGCGCCCAAGGCGGGCAGCTGGACCTGGCGATCAAGCCCACGGGCCGCACCTACGATCCGCGCAGCGGCGAGCTCGTGGCAGGTGTGCGGGTGTTCTTGCTGTACGATCAAGTGGATCCCATTGCCCCGGGGCAGAGCGTGGCGGCGGATCAGCTGCCGGCGGGCCAGCAGGGGCAAAAGACCGATCCCAGCGGCGCGTACCTGTTTACCCCCAAGCCGGGGCGGGCGTATCGCATCGACGTGGCGGCGGCGGCGGCCGGGCGGGCCTTCCCGTCGGCGGTCAAGGCGGCCGAGCCCGGTGTGGCGCTGCTGGACGGCGACGGTTTTGTGGTCGCCCAGGCCCTGCCGGTCATTGCCCAGGGCCTGCCGCGCTACCTGACGCGCTTTACCCTGCAGGGCCAGGTGGCTCCGCCGGCACCTCGCCACAACCACTTGCCGGTCGACAAGATCGCCGCGATGATTCAAGTGTCCATGAAATTGTCCAGGGCCCAGGCGCAGATCGGCGAGCTGGTGGCGGTGACGGTCAAGGTCGTCAACGGCTCGACCGCGGCGATCGCCCCCGACCAGCTCAACGGCACCGGCGGCGCGGAGCTGCGCCAAGTGCTGCCCATGGGCCTAGCGCTGGTGCCGGGTTCCGCGCGAATGACGCTCAAGCGCGCGGGCGGCCAGACGGCGGACATTCCCTTGGCGCCGTTGAGCGGCGGGCTTTTGGCGATTCGCCGGCTCGCGGCCGCCTCGGGCCAGACGATGGGCTTGGAGCTGCCCCCGGGCGGGGAGCTGACCTTTACGGCGATGGCCGCGGTGGGCGCTTCTGCGGCGGTAGGCGCCGAGTTGAGCACCTACGCTCAGCTTTTTGACACCGGTGGCGGAGCTCTGTCTGAGCGGGCAGGCGCGGCGCTGCTGGTGCAGGCGGATCCGCTGTTTGATCGCGCGGGCGTGCTGGCCAAGGTGTTTTGCGACGCCAACGGCGACGGCGTGCAGCAAGACGGCGAGGATGGCCTGCCGGGAGCGCGCATCTACGCAGACACAGGCGAGTTTTCTGCGACGGATGCCTACGGCCGCGCCCACTTCATCAACCTGCCGGGCGGGACCCACCTGTTCAAGATCGACGCCGACACCGTGCCGCCGGGATCGCAACTGCGCGGCGACGGCAAGAAAGCCCTGCTGCTGACCCGCGGCTTGACCCAGTCGGTGAGCTTTGCGGTGCGCTGTTCGCTCGAGCCGGTGGGGCCGGGGCAAATCGAGGTGACGCCGGCCGATGATGTCTCGCCGATCGGCGTGGGGCCAGGGGTGGCCCTGGTCGAGGCCGATGCAAAGACTGGCGAAATCGCTGTGGATGGCGCGCGACTGCCGGCACGGCGGATTCTGGCGCGCATCGCCCTGAGCGACGAGCGACCGATGAGTCTGGCCGCCGAAGCGACGGCATTGGTGCTGGATCCAGACGCACCGCTGAGCGTTTGGACCGACGGCACCGGCGGATTTACCAGGTATGCCCTAGAGATTCGCGGTGTGGCCCAAGGACCGCGCCGCGGCGATATTGAGTTTGAGTCGCTGGGCACCGGGGAATTGCCGCGGCGGGTGAGCTTTGCGCTGCCCGGCGGCGCGTCCGTGCTGGGCAAGCTTGAGCCGGGCAAGCACTATTCGCTGCGGGTGCGGGCGGAGACGGTCCACGGCAGCCGCGCCATCTCAGCCCCCATCGGCTTTGAAGTGCGCAAGGGCGGGCGTGGCCAGGCGGCCAGCTGGCAGGTGCCGCAGCGGTCGAGCGCTTTGGCCTTGAACGGCCACGCTTTGGCCTTGACTGGCCAGCAGGCCTTGCTGCGCATCGTGCGCCCAGAGGACGGGCGGCTGCTCGTGTCGCTGCGCCTGGTGGACGGCAGCAGCCGCGACGAGTTTGTCACCCTGCCCAAGCTGGGCGCCAAGACGGCGCCGGCCAAGCCCGTGTTGGTGCGCGAGGCGGCGGTGCCAGCCGGCGTGGTCGTGCCCCCCGCGGCAACGGCGCCAGCCAAGGCTCCGGCGCCTGCGCCTGCGCCTGCGCCAACCCCGAGTCCCGCGGCGGCACCGGCGCCCGCGGCCGCGGCCCCGGCGGTTCCGCCGCCGAGCCCCGTCAAGACCCCACCCCCGGCCGCGGCCAAGACCCCTGATGCTGCGCCCGCCCCGGCCCCTGCCGCGGCACCAGCGCCTGCGGCCGGCGCTGCGCCGCGCGCGGCCGTTGCCCCCCCTGCCCCGGCCCGCGCCCCTGCGGCGGCGCCGGTTGCGGCCCCCGTTCCCGCGGCGACTCCCGCCGCCGCGCCGGCCGCCAAGGCTGTGGCACTGCCGCTGGGCGTCTCTGCCCGCGGCCTACAGGTCGGCGATCGCGAGCTCGCGGGCCGCAGCGGCGCCGCCCAGCTGAGCGGCCCGTCCGCGGCGATTCCACTGGCTCAAGGGCAGATCCTGGGCCAGATCATGGTCAATACCTCCGGCGTAGGCGAGGCCCGCGACGTTGCGGTGGTCCTGCTGAGCGCCCAGGGCCAGGTGTTGGCGCGGCGATCCCTGGGGAATTCCGCGCCGGCGAGCTTCTTGTGGGCCCCCAGCGCCCAGGGGCTGGTCGCCGGGCGTTACGGCGTGGCCCTTGAGATCCTCTCGGCCGATGGCGACGGCCTGTCTGGCTACCGCACGCCCGCGGCGGCGCTGACTTTGGCCACCACGGGCCCGGCGCTGGTGCCGGCTGGTGCGCCGGATAAGCACGCCCGCGCGACGCTTTTTGACCCCAAGGGCCAGCCGACCGACAGCACCCAGGAGTGGCTGACCAAGCTGGTGGAGACGCTCAAGGGCGAGAAGAGCCGGCTGGCGGTCATCTCTATCCACGACGACGGCGCCGGCGATGGCCAGGGGCGCAGCGAATTGGCCGCCGCAGCGGTCAGCGGGCTCCTGCAAGGGCTTGGTGCGCCTGCGGATCGCTACTTGGTGACCGCGGTGGGCGCGGCAGTGGCCGACAGCAAGCCCGGCCGCGAGGCGCTGGGGCCGCACCGCATTGAGCTGCGCTGGCGCCCGGAAGTGACCGGCTCGGCCGAGGCCAACGGCGACAAGTTGCCCCTGCCCAGCGGGCTGTGGGTCGACGACAAGCGCGCCAGCGGCGCCTCGCTCCCCACCAGCATTGACGCGGTGCCGGGCAAGCCGACGCGGATCCTGTGGCAAAAAACCGCGGGCCCAGCGGCGCTGTGGCAGCGGACCCTGACAGCGGCGCCTCCTGGGGCTCCGGCGGATGAGGCCGTGCCCGCCGAAGCCGGCCGCGACGTGGGCGCTTTTGGCAGCGAATTGCTCGACGGCCTGGCCCGGGACCTGCGGGCGATCGACAGCGGCAAGCCCAAGGTCGCGGCCAAGCCGGGCGCCCTGACGCCCATTGTGCTGGCTGAAGGCGCGACCGACACCGCCCTGCCCGCCGCGGCCGACCTGCAGGTGTGGCTGCCGCCCGCCGGCAAGGAGCTGGGCAGCCCAGAGATCGCCGTGCGCGGCCGCACCCAGCCGGGCAACCTGGTCAAGATCCAGGGCCAAGCTGTGCCGGTGGCTAGCGACGGTCGCTTCTATGCCCTGGTGCCGCTGATGGCCGGGGCCAACACCCTGAGCGTGGTGGCGACGGATCCGCGCGGCAACAAGGCCACCTTGCAGCGCAACCTGCAGGTCAAAGACAAAGCGCTGTTCCTGTTGGCGATCGCCGATACTTCGCTCAGCCATGTCGCCGCGCACCTGGACGAGTTTGAGCGCGACGGCGCCCGCGACTGGACCACCGGCGTGTGGCAGGCCGGATCGCTGCAGGTCATGGGCCGCGGCGCGGTCTACCTCAAGGGGCGGATCGCCGGCAAGTATCTGGGCCTCAACAACTTGCGCATGACCGCCCACCTGGACACCGCCAAGGACGCCCAGCTGGCCGATTTTGCCACCAACCTGTTGGACCCCACGCGGTTCTATCCGGTCTACGGCGACGGCAGCCAGCAGGTGCAGGACGTTCAGGCCCGCGGCAAGCTGTACGTGCTGGTGGAGGCGGATCAGGGCAAGGCCCAGGTTGGCAATTTCCGCTCGGCCATCCAGGGGTTGGAGCTGCTGCGCTACGATCGGGCCCTGTACGGCGCGCGGGTGGAGGCCAAGTTGGCCAATACCCCGGGGCTAGAGACCAAAGCCGCGGTGTTTGGCGCCCAGCAGGACCGCGCGGTGATGCGGCGGACCGATGTGCTGCGCGGCACCGGCGGATCGCTGTTCTATTTGGCGGGACGCGATGTTCTGGAGGGTTCGGAGCGCATTGAACTGGTGGTGCGCGATCGCGCTT
>JBIKTV010000223.1:0-9101 GCA_044347905.1 Myxococcota bacterium | reverse complement strand
TCGCAAGTGCGCGCCCCCAGTCGGGTTCGTCGCACCGCTCCGCGAGAGGTCGTGCCGAGCTATCTCTACACACGGCCAAATTTAGAACGGTTTTGCGCCACCAGCGGCCGGGGGAGCGCCACCTGGGGCCGCGCCCTGAGGCATCACACCGGGAGGCGGCGCACCAGCGCCCGGGGCCACACCTGGGGCCATCTGCATGCCCATGCCCTGCGCGCCCTGCGGCGGCAGCTGACCCTGCGGCCCAAGGCCGGGATTGCCCATGGCCGGCGCGCCCATGCCCGGAGCGCCCATCGGCCGCGCCATGCCCATCGGCTGCTGACCCGGCATCCCGCCCGGCTGGCCCATGCCGCCCTGCATCTGGCCCGGCTGGCCCATCGCACCCGGCGGCTGGCCCATGCCCGGCTGACCCGGCTGCCCGGGGCGCCCCTGCTGATTCTGCTGCTGGACCTGGGCGCGGGCCTGGCGCAGCGGAGTCATCGCCCGCTCAATGGCCTGCGAGGCGTCGCGCAGCCGACCGACCGCCTCACCGGCGTTGTTCACCGGACCGTCCAAGCGGCGGCGCGCGTCCGCCAGCATGGCCTGCGAAGCGTTCATCGCCGGCATCAGGATCGTGCCGGGCAGGCGCAGGAGCTGCTGATCGTTCTTGAGCGTCTCAAACTCGCGGATTTTGCGGTCGATATCCTGAAACGCCGAGGTCAGGGTGCTCAGCTTGTTGTTGGCCTCGCGCATTTTGGCCGCGCGCTCGTCGGCGTCGCCAATGGCCTTGGCCGCGTCAAAGTCGGCCTGGGCTTCGGCCATGCGGCCGTCGATCGCCGGCTTAAAGTTGGGGAATTTGCCCACCCACTCTTGCAGAGTCAGGCGGTTGCTTTCCCACGTGCGGGTCTCGCCCTCTACGCTGGGCTTGCATGCGACCACGGTCATGAGCGCCAGAGCGGCGGCGGAAAGACGGACCAAGCGGCCAAAACGAGCAAACGTCAGATTCATGTTCCCCTCCAGGCCGAGGTGCAGCTAAGCGCATGGTGCCTTCGGCGACGCGCAAGGGTGTACCGGCAGGCCTAGCGGTGTCAAATTTGCCCGATTGCTGGTCGCCGCGCCTGAAGAATTGGCTAAAGCCCTAGCTGACCTCAGGCGGCAACGGCTCCAGGCCCAGGCGAGCGCGCATGAACCAGCGGCCCAGGTAGACCAGCGGAGTCATCGCCAGCGACAACACGAACTTGAGGATGTAGCCGGTCGCGGCGATACGCAACAGCGCGGCCACGCTGGGGATTTCGCCACCCGCAGTCGACACGCCCCAGAACAGAATGAACGTGACCACGAACGAATCGAGCGCCTGCGACACCACCGTCGACCCCGTGGCGCGCAGCCACACCCAGCGCCCACCGGTCGCGCGCTTGATCAGGCCAAACAGCGCAATATCGGCCAGTTGCCCCAGCAGATACGCCGTCAGCGAGGCGACGTAGAGGCGGTTGGACATCCCAAACACCAGGGCAAAAGCCTCTTGCGGCAAGGGACTTTCGGGCGCCACGGGCAACAGCCGCGCCGTCAGCACCAGCCCAAAGGCCAGCGCCGCACTGCCCAGGCCCACCAGCGTCACAAAGCGCGCCGCCCGCGCGCCGTAGTACTCGTTGATCAGGTCGGTCAGCAAAAACGTGACGGGAAATGCCAGCATCCCCACCGAGTGGGTGACAAACTCAAAATCGCCCAGGCGAAACAGCTGCAGGCGAAAGAACTTGCCGCCCGTCAAGTCGGCGATCAACAGCGCGGTGACAAAGACCGCGGTGAGGCCGACAAAAACCCGGGTGCGCAGGTCTAATTGCGGTGCTGTGGCCGGCTGAGGGGCCGTCGACGAGGGGGCGGGCATGGCGGGCTCCAGGTCGGCGGTGCGGCTAAAAAGCCGTGGACGGGTGCAGGTTTTCTACGGCTTGGCCACGCCAATGACGCCGCAGCCCAGGCGCGGACCGGCATTGCCCACGGGCTGGCCGCCGTCATCGGGCTTGGCGTGGACGATGACGGAACGGCCGACGACGCCGCTCTGGCGCGCCACCGTGAGGTTGTCGACCACCAGCGTGGCCTTGGCCTTGCCCTGCGCATCGGCGAGCAGATTGCCAAAGTCGCCGGCGTGGCGCTTGGGGTTCTTCTCCGGCAGGCCGTGGTCGTGGCCCTCTGGGTTGTAGTGGCTGCCGGCGCTGCTGGCGTCTGGGGCGCTGCAATCGCCAAACTCGTGGACGTGCCAAGCGTGCTGCTGGCCGGGGGTCAGGCCTTCCAGCTCGACGCTGACCGTGACCTTGCCATCTGCGCCCTCCACAAAGCGCACGCTGCCCTTGAGCTTGTTGCCCGCGGTGGGGTTGACGCTGGCTACCGCAGCGGTGACGCCGTCGCAGCAGGGCTTGCCCACCGGGTCGCAGCACGGCTTGCCGTCTGGACCTTTGGCGCCGGGTTCGCACGGCTTGCCGTCTGGGCCTTTGGCGCCGGGTCCGCAGGGCTTGCCGTCTGGGCCTTTGGCGCCGGGTTCACAGGGCTTGGCGCCTTTGCCGTGGTGATCGGCGTGGCCCTTGCCGTGGTGGTCGCCGCAAGGGGCGTCGCCGGGCTTGCCAGCGTCTTTGGCCGGGGCGTCTTTGGCCGGGGCGGCCTTCTCTTCGGCCTTGGGGGCCTCTTTGACGGCGGGCTTGGCCGCATAGGCACCAGCGGCAAGCAGAAGGGCAACGGCGGCAGGGGCAACGGTCAGAAAGCGGCGAGAGGTCAACATAGCGGGGGGGGCTCCGAATTCGGCCAGCGGCCAACGGTGGGATGATAGGAACAGGAAATTAGATGCGGTCGGCTTGCTCGGCCCACTCGCCCAGGCTGCGCACTTCATGGCTGCGGCGCAGGCCCTCAACAAACTTTAGCAAGATCGACCACTTGCTCTTGAGCGGCACCTTAAGATCGGGCTGGCTGGCCAGGCGACCGGGCAGGTGATCGCCGTGCAGGTCCATCAGGTCGACCGCGTGACACTCAAAGTTGACCCAATCGACCTGCGAAACAATCGGTTGCAGCGCCAGCCGGCCGATGTCGCCGCCCAGAATCAGCGAGGTGCCGATCAGCGGCCAGCGCACCCCCGGCAGCGTGCCGATGGGCAGCTCAAGCAGGGCACGCCCCGAATCCAAGCGATCGACATAGGGTTTTCTGGGCCCCACCCACACTTCCGGGCTCTCTGGCAGGCTGCCGCTGGGCCGCCCCTTGGCCGCGTAGATGCCGATCGCCCCGGTCTTGGCCAGCTGGTAGGCCGGGCACGGAAAGCGCGAGGAGTCGTAGCTGTGGCCCACTTCGACGATCGCCTCGCGCAAGGCGTCGCTGAGCACATAACCCGGCGCACGGAAACCAGAAATCGCCTGGCCGGTGGCCTGCTGCAGCTGGTCCCTGGCGATCTGCAGCTCGTCGTGCATGCGCCCCGGCGGCAGCTTGGACAGGTCGTAGGGGTGGGTGAGGCTGTGGCTGGCGATCTCATGGCCCGCGGCGACCACATCGGCCAGCACCGCGCGCACCTCTGGATGGCTCAAGTCCTGGGCCACCGTAAAGAAAGTCGCGTGCACCCCGGCGCGGGCAAACAGCTCCAGGAAGCGCGGCACCCCCACGGTCCAGGCGCGCGGATCGGCGGCGGCAGGGTCAAAATCCGCTGGATTGCCTGAGGTTCCAGAATAGCCGTGGATGCGATCGTACAGGTAGAGCCCGTCGACATCCACGTTGACAGAAGCGCGGCGGCTCAGGCCCGTTTGGGCGGCGGATTCAGTGGACATAAAAGTCCCTTTCTCTGCCTGGGCTCCCGGCGCAGCTGCTGGCCAAGAACCCTGCAGAATCAGCGGTTCTTGATGCGGATGACCACGAACAGCCGCCCCAGGTTCTTGAGCACGTTGGGCACGCGCTTGAACAGGTGGATGCTCGGCGGGCGCTTCTCGTGGATGCGGATCGGAATCTCGACGACGTTCACGTCATAGCGCTGGGCGCGGATCACCAGCTCGCTGGCAAAAAGGTCCTTGTCGACCACGCACTTGCTGACGGTGTGCGCCAGGCGTTCGCGGCGAAAAGCCTTTAGGCCGTGGGTGTCCGTGCCGCGAAAGCCGAGCATGACGCGCAGCAGGCCGTTCATCACCATGGTCGCCGCGCGGCGGGTGGCGGGGCGCTCGTCCTTGGCGTCGGGATGGGCCTTAGAGCCGACCACAAAATCGGCGCGGCCGCTGTCGAGGATCTCAAGGGCCCGGCGATGGAAATCCAAGTCGCAGAGGTCGATCTCTTCGCACAGCACAAAAGTCCCGCGGGCGGCCTCAATGCCGCGGCGCAAGGCCTTGCCGTAGTTGGGCTCATCCGACGTAATAGCCCGGACTTCCGGATACGCGCGCGACAGCTTTTCGGCTATCGCGCGGGTGTCGTCCTTGCTGCCATTTTCGCTGATGATGATCTCAAAGGGGCGGTTGAATTTGCGCAGCCCTTCGCAAAGCTCGACCACCGCCGCCCAGAGGATAGCTTCCTCATTGTAGCAGGGGATGACCACCGAGATGTCGAGCGGTTGATTTTCAGTGGGTTGGGATTCGATATGCGCCAAAGGGGCCTCGCAGGGGGAGCTGGCCAGCTCAGTCAAACCAGCGCGGTAGTGTCTGAAACGCGGGCGCTGGGGTCAAGTCATTCAGCCGGTAAAAGGGTGAGGATCCAAAAAGGGGTCCAGGGCTCGCCGCAGCGCTGCCGGCCATGGAAGCGGTGACTTTTCCCAATTTGACAGGGCCAAGAGGGGGACATCGTGCGGGGCCGGAGCACTTGCGGGCCACCTAGCAGGGGCGCGGGGCCAGATTTTCAGGGGTCGCTTTCTTGACCCCTGAATTGGAACCGCGCCCGCCGGTAAAACCTTGAACCGCAAACCAGAGGGTCAGAAGCGTGCCGACAACCACGACACCGCGGCGAAGAAACAGCGCGGGCACCTTGCGCGCCAGCCGCGCCCCCCAATAGCCGCCGGCCCAGGACGCCAGCACCATCGGCAGGGCCCGCCGCCAATCGACCTGGCCGCCGAGCGTCAAAACCACCACCGCCACGCCGTTGATTCCCGCCCCCAGGACGCTTTTGAGGCCATTGGCGGCGTGCAGGTCGCGCAACCCCATGAATGCAAAGGCTGCCAGCATCAGAATGCCGATGCCGCCGCCAAAGAAGCCGCCGTAGATGGCGATCGCCCCCTGGGCCAGCATCAGCACGGGCAGCGGCGCCACATGGCCTTGATCCGCGGTCTTGGGCCGCAGCAGCGGCGTGCCCTGCAGAGCCAGCAGCAAGGTCGCGCCGCCCAAAAGCACAGGGATCAGCTGGGCAAACGTCACGTCGCCGGTCACCAGCAGCAAGCGCGCGCCGATCCACCCGCCCACGGCGCTGACTAGGCCCAGCGGCAAGAGCCAGCGGCGGACCCCGGCCATGTCTGCGCGATATCCCCAAGCGCTGCCTAGGCTTCCAGGCCAGAGCGCGACGGTGCTAGTTGCATTTGCTGCGATAGGGCCCAGACCAGCCCAGAGAAGGGCCGGAAATGTCAGGAAGCTGCCGCCGCCGGCCACGGAGTTGAGCGCCGCGCCCGCAAAGGCGGCGATCATCAGGCCAGGCAACAGAGGATCCCAGGACAACATCATGAACGAACAGCCATTACAGCTGGTCCTGCTCGGCCAAGCGCTGGCGTTCGGCCTGGTGCTGCAGGGTCTGGCCGCGCAGACATGCATCGAGCAATTGCAGAATCTCCGCGCGCCAGTTACCTGGGCGATCGTAACGCAACGCTTGACCCAGCAGCTCAAAGGCCGGACCGTGGCGCCCGCGCTCCGCTTCAACGTACGCCAAGCTCCACAGCGAGCGCACGTGGCGCGGCATGATCGCCAGGCCGTTGCGATAGGCGCGCACCGCCTGATCCACCTGGGCTTCTGCGTGAAGCGCGTCGCCCAAGACGCACCACAGATCGGCGCTGAACAGCGGATTGAGCTCCACCGCGCGCAGGGCGATCGCCCGGGCCACGTCGGGCCGCCCCAGGCGATCGAGGGCTAGGCGCGCGGCTTCTAGGTGCAGGGTCCAGTCCGTGGGCTCGCGGGCAATGGCCAGCCGCAGCAATTCAAGAGCAGAGACGGGATCTTGCGCCTCCTGGGCCTGCTCAAACAGCTGCGAGGCCGCCTCGACATCGCGGCCGTCAAACACCTGGCGAAAGGCGCTCTGGGTCTCCGGCAGCTCCGTGCGCAGCAGCAGCCGCACCGCCTGGCCGCGATCGCCATCGCTCTCTGGGGCAATCAGCCGCATGTCCAGCGGCGCCCTGCCCTGGGCAAACCATTGATCTAGCTGAAGAACATTGACCGCCGCCGCAGAGATGTGGCCGTAGCGGGCGTGACCGCGGGGCTTGGCGGCCTGCTCCGGGGTCGTCAGGCCCACGTCGCGCAGCAGCACCATGCCGTTGTCCGCAATCACCGTGCCCAGCAGCTGGGCCACGCGCAAAGCACCGGCGGAATGCACAACTACGGTGCCCTCAGCCATCAGCGGGTGATCGCGGCCCAGGGCCTGCTCTTGCACGTCGGCCAGGCGCTGGAGCTCCGCCAGATCGGGGTGGTTTGCCAAATCCACAGGCCACGCGCGCAGTTGCTGCTGCAGGAGTGACCACGCGTCGACAAACGGCTCCAGGTTGGCCACCGGCTCGGACTTGGCCAGCTGCTCGAGCTGGGCAAGTGAAGCATCGCTATAGGTACTGAGCAGTTGCGGATCGCGCAGCCAGGTGCGCACCCACACCGCCTCCCAGCGCAGGCCTTCTGGGGTGTGGTGGCGGCGGAACAGATCTACCGGAAAGAGATCCAGCACATAGAAGGCGATCACCAGGTGAAGGCGGCCGCGCAGGTCCAGCTGCAGACCGGTGTCCAGCTCAATGAAGCGATGGGGGTGCTCCACGTCCAGAAAGCCCAGGCGCACGTGGCCGGCGTGATCGGCAAACAGCCCGCGCTCTACCGCCTGCCGGGCCACCGCGGCGCTCACGTCGGTCGCCAGCACCACCAGGCGATCGTACCAGTCCACCTCAGCCTGCTGGCAGCGCAGCTTAAAGGCGTCCAGGGCGTAGCGCAGGTGCAGGCCCGTGCCCATGCCGACTTCGCAGACGGCGATCTCGTCGGGCAGAGTGCCCAGGCGCAACTGCTCTTGGCACCAGGCAAAAAGCAGCTGGGCTGTGCGCTGCGACACCGTGCCATTGTCGTGGACCAGGTGCGGCACTGTGTCGTCGGCAAACAGCGCCGCGGCATCGCGCAGCCAAGCCAGCCGCCCCACGCGATAGGCGAGGCAGTGGGCCAGCGGCGTCCAGTCCTCCAGCAGCACGCGCGAATTCTCGGCTTGAAGATCGTCAGTTGCGGCGTTCGATTCGGCTTGAAGCGGCGTGGAATTCGGCGTGGACATCGGGGCCTCCGTCAGAGGTCAGCGAGTGTGGCATCCTCGCCGGCAAAGGTGAATCTACGCCGCGCGATTCGACCCCACGGCGGCGCGCTGCAGGCGGTCGGCAATGGCCTCGCCCAGGCCGTCCTGGGGGATCGGCATCACCGCAATGGCGCAAAACGGCTGGCGATCCAGGGCGCGCAGGTAGGCAAACAGGTGCGCCGCCGCCTCGGTCGTGTCGCCGCGCTCGCTGAGGTTGAGCACCGCACCGGCCCCCGGCAGCGGCTGTGGGCCAAAGGCAAGAAGCGCTTCATTTGCCTGTACTTGGGTAGCATTGAGCCGCACGGGCCTCTGCGGGGCGTAGTGGGCCAGCAGCTGCCCGGGCGAGTGCGGCGCGCTGGGATCGAGCCCCGGCTCGGGCGACGGCTGACGCAAAACCCCAGCGATCTGCTGAATTTTCTGGCGATCCAGCCCGCCCGGTCGCAGCAGCCAGGCCTCGGCGTCGATGACCCGCACCACCGTCGACTCCACGCCCACGGCGCACGGCCCGCCGTCCAGCACCGCCAGCTGCGGATCGCCTAGATCGACGTGCTCGGCCCGCGTAGGGCTCAGCCGGCCGGAGGGATTGGCGCTGGGCGCGGCGATCGGAATCGCGCAGGCCTTCAGCAGACGCAAGGCCAGCGGATGGGCCGGAACCCGCACCGCCAAGGTGTCCAGCCCGGCGGAGACGAGCCAGGACACCGCGCAGTCCGGCCGCCGCGGCAGCACCAGGGTCAGCGGGCCCGGCCAAAACTGCTGGGCCAGCCGCAGCGACAGGGGGTCAAATTGCACCAGCGCCTGAGCAGCTTGCAGGGAATCGACGTGGACGATCAGCGGATTGAAGGTCGGCCGGCCCTTGAGCGCGTACACCGCCGCCACCGCTTGATCGCTGCGGGCATCGCAGCCCAGGCCGTAGACCGTCTCCGTGGGCAAGGCGACGGGGTGACCCTCGCACAACAGCGCGGCGGCTTTGGCAATTCCCTGATCATCGGCAGGCAGGATCGGCATCTGAGGTCCCTGAAGCGAGCGCGTTGGCCCGCACGGCAATGGCAAAAACCGCTGGATCGCCCACACCGTCATTCCCGCGAAGGCGGGAACCCAGGCGAATGGTTTGGTTTTAGCCTGGGCCCCCGCCTCCGCGGGGGTGACGAAGGGGGCCACTTGGACCGCGCGGTCGTCCTGTAATCCTAAATCCCTGCTTCTTGCGATTGGGCTGCGTTGGCCCGGCGGCCGTCTGGCGTCGCCGCGGATTCTGCCCTACCTTCTGCCCATGGCCAAACTTCGCCGCGCGACTCCGCCGATGCTCGCCCAGATTCCCCGCGGGATGCAGGGCGGCCACCGCGTGCAGCTGCTGCTGGAGTCCACAGAGGCGTGGCAGACCCTGCTGGGGGCGGTCAACCAGGCGCGCAGAAGTATTGAGATTCAGCTGTATATGCTCCAAGACGACGCCTATGGCCGCGCCTTTACCGCTGCGCTGATCCGCGCCCGTTCGCGGGGTGTGGCGGTGCGGCTGATGCTCGACGGCTTTGGCTCGATCGACCTGCCCTACACCGCCTTGGCCGATTTGATCAGCGCTGGCGCGGAATTGCGGGTGTTTCGGCCGATCTGGTTCTCCGCCCCCGTGGGGTTTTCGGCGATTTGGCGCCACTGGATGAGGCGTAACCACAGAAAGG
>JBIKTV010000026.1:0-25508 GCA_044347905.1 Myxococcota bacterium | reverse complement strand
CCGATGAAAAAGGGCGCCGCCCCTGCTGCTCCGGCCGCAGCCCCCGCCGCACCGGCAGCGGCTCCGGCTGCCCCGGCCCCCGCACCCGAAAAATAGCGCCGACTTTTTTCATCGGCTGCCGCGGTTTTTTCCGGCAGCCGGCGATAACTCTCTTGGCCCCAATCTTGGGGTCCACGGGGCGCAAGCCCGGGAGAGAAGCTGTGCAAAGCTACCCGAAAATCGGACATTTCTTAGCGATGATCGCGGCATGGGCGCTGAGTGGCTGCGGCCTTGAGGCGCCGGCGCGGCGAACACTCCACCCAGACCCTGCGGTCCAGGCGATCACGGGCGATCCCAAGGGGGCTGCGGCGATCAACACCGGGGCGGGTGATCTGCCGGCGTGCCTGCCGGTGCTCAGCGGCGAGCTGGTGATCAATGAAGTGCTGGCGCGACCTGCGGGCCTGGACATCGACGGCGACGGCCAATCCAACCTGCGAGACGAGGCCATCGAGATCCGCTTGGTGGCCGCGGAGCCGCGCCACCTGGAGGGCGTGGCCCTGGCGGTCGCCGGGCAGCCGCGCGGGGTCCTCGCCGACCCGCGTTGCCACGCGCCAGGGACGCTGTTCCTGCTAGTGGGGGCTACAGCGGCGTCTCCAGCGCTCCAGAGCGGCGCGGAGGTGTTGCGTCTAAGCGGCCAGCTGGCGCTGCGCGATGACGGCGCCCACCTGAGCCTGACGGGCAGGGCGGACAGCGTCATCGATCAGCTCAGCTACCCCGCTGCCCCCGCCGGCCGCTCGCAAGTCCGGGCTCACGAGAGCGACTTCTGGGCGCCTCTGGAGGCCCATCCGGACACCCCCGGCGGTGCGCCGCACTCGCTGGGGCAGTGCCGAGACGGCGCCCCAGCCGCCAGCTGTTGGCCCAGCACAGAGCCGGGCTGACCAGCCACTGCTAGGCCGGGGAAGGCTCGGCAGCGCGATGGTCAGGGCAAAGCCCTTCCTGCCAGCACCCGACTGGCCGGACCTTGCGCTGCCGGGCTTCCTGCGGTACATCAGCCGCGGAGGTCCGCCAATGACAAACGCGCAATCCGGGGCGATGGCTGAGCAGCTGCAGCAGGCAGAGCGACGCCTCCGCGACACGACTCAGGCAATTACCCAGCTGCTAACTGCGGATTTGTTTGGCTATGCCGAGCGGGAGCTGCGCCGGCGCTTTGTGGACAGTGAGAGCGCCGATCAGCTCAGTGACAGCGATCTCCAGCAGTTGCGCGACGCTGCGCGGGCCGTGGGCAAGCAGATGGCCCAGCGGGTCGAACGCGAGCTTGCGTGGCCGGGGCCGTGGACCTTGTCCGTCGCCGACAGTGCGGGCGATCCCGGCGAGGCCCGCCGAACCCTGCGCGACCTGCCGCTGGTGTGGGCCGCGGTGGCCGCCGTTGACCCGCTGGTGGAGCAGTTGGCCGCTCAGTACCACCTACCCGCAGACGAGCGCCAGCCCGCGGGATACGCCCCGCCCGCGCGGTTTATCGACCGGGCTCATCTTCCCGCTTTGACGGACCAACTGTTCAAGCAGATGCGCGAGTTGGAGCAGGTCCGCGGCAAGGTGGACGCCGAGTCGGCGGAGTCGCGGCGCCGTCGCCGGGCCGATCGCTGGGCCGCGCCGCAAGAGTAGCCGCAGCTCAAGGGACCCCATGGCCAAAGCCCCCTCAGCCTGGCAGGAATTCCAGGTGTTCTGGCTCAAAGACGCCGCCAAGCGCCGGCAGTTGCTGGTTTTGTGGCTGGCGATCGCCGCCGCTTTGGCCGGCAACCAGTGGTTCCGCCTTGAAAAGGACCTTGCGTCCGCCAGTCAGCGCGTTGCGCCCGCCTCAGAGGTGGCCTATATCGCCCCGGTGGCGGTTCTGCGCATCGCGAGCCTGGGCAACCAGGGCTTCCTCGCCGATCTGATTTTCTTGCGCGCGGCCCACTATTTTGTCGACCACTTGATCACCGACAGTCGCCTGCCGTGGCTCGATCTCTACCTAGAGGCGCTGTGGGGCCTGGACGCGCACAACCGCCAGAGCTATCGCTGGGGCAGCCAAGTCGTCAAGTTTGGCCAGCGCATTGACGATTCCGTCGCCCGCCGCGCCAACCGCTTTGCCCGCCTGGGAATGGAGTATTTTCCCTCGGACGCCTGGCTTTACCATGAAATCGCTTTCAATCTTCGCTATGACGTCGTCGGCAAGGACGCGGCCGAGCAAAAGCACCTGCGCGAACTGGCCCTCAAGTACCTGGAGTTGGCCTATTCGTTTCCGGGTTTCACTTTCGATCCCGCGTACTTGGTGATGCAGTACAGCCGGTCAGGTTTTGGCGATGACAGTGTCCGCGCGGCGCTGGCGACCTACTCGCAGGCGACCCAGGAGCAGCGCCTGACCCTGCGCGCCCTGCTGGTAGACCGCGACAAAGCCTCTCTGGCAGGGCAGTTGTCCTGGCTAGAGCTGGTGCGCCAGCGCGACTGGCCCTACGCGGGGCCGACTTTGCCCCTTTGGCTGGGACCGCGCACGGTGGCGGCGCCGCCTCTACAGGCCCATCGCCCTGAGGGCTACCTGCGCCCCTTGGCTACACCGGCTGAGATCGCCAACCAGTATGACACCGCGACCCTTCAGCCCCTGGGCGACGACGGCTGGCGCGCCGACGAACGGGCGGGCCGCGATCTTCCCTAGGCCCCTGGGCGGCCGTCTAACGGCCCCGCTTTGATCCGACAGCTTCGCTATTTCGTCGGCCGCGCTTGGGGTCGCAGCCATAGACACGCGCCAATGGCGTCAGCACCGCCGGGCGCTGATGTCAAATACGCTTGTCAATTAAGTCATTCGGGTCGGGGAGACAGGATTTGAACCTGCGACATTCTGCTCCCAAAGCAGATGCGCTACCAGACTGCGCTACTCCCCGAAACGGTCTGCCGCCGAAGATGGGCGGACCTTCGGCGGCGACCGGGGCGTAGATTGGCGGTTTTGCCCGCTCCAGTCAAGACCCGGGCGAACTCAAGGGCGCAGTTCCGGTTCAGGGGGCCAGAAGGGCGGGCTCGTCCGGACCTCAAGCGCACCTCCCGCCGCCCCGATCGTCCTGGGTGCGGCGGAAGGAGCGGGTCCAATCGCTAGGGAACGTAGCCGTTGCCGGTGCCGGGCTGGCCGTACAGGCCGTTGCTGAACTCCAGCTTGTACTTGCCGCACACGGTGGGCGGGGCATTGCGGTACACCTTGACGTAGAACCACGCCGAGTTGTCCTGGCACTGCGTGTAGTAGAAGCCCGACGGGATGCACACGCCGCCGGAGTTGAAGTTCATGCAGTACGGTCCGCCGTTGCCCGGGCCCATGTTCCAGCTGTAGTTGCTCTGGTCAAAGTAGTTGCCGGTCTGGCACGGGCACTCGCCCCACTCGGACCAGTAGTCGGAGTACGGGCCAGGGCCAGCCGAACCCTTGAAGTTGGTGAACCAGTTAAAGTCCGTGCTGTTGCAGCAGACCGCATTGGTGCCACCCGCCGGGCAACTGCCGCGCCAGACGTCAAAGGCCACGCCGCCGGGATTCTTGGTCATGAGCACGCGCATGTTGAACTTGTCGCACGCGCCCGAGCCGCCGTCGCCCGTGTCCGCGGCATAGACGGAGAACCAGTCGACGTCCGTGCCCATCACGATGCCTTCGATACCCGCGGTCTTGCCGCTGTCATACAGGGCGGTGTCCATCACCGTGGCCTGGCTGCAAGCGTCATTGGGCTCGTTGTTGTCGTTGCCGTTGCACTCGCAGCCGTCGCTCCACGACCCGTTGATGTCGTAGAAGCCCGTAGCGCAACCCGTGACCTGGCAGGAACCGGCGACGCACTTGTACAAGGCGTTGGTGTTGGTCGGGCAGTTCTCGCTCGAGTTCTCATCCGTGACGCTGTTGCAGTTGTCGTCCACGTTATTGCACGACTCCAGCCCGCCCGGCTTGACGCTGGCATTGGCGTCATTGCAGTCGCCGCCGCCCTTGGTACAGGTCGGAGCGGTGCCCACGGTCACCAGGCCGGCGTCGCAGTAGTCGTCGTTGTCGTCGTCACAGCCTTCGTCGATGCTGCTGTTGCAGTTGTTGTCGTTGCCGTCGCAGAGCTCGGGCTTGCCGGGGGTGCAGGTCGCGCAGGCGTCGTTGCAGTCGCCAGTCGTCTTGGCGGTGAACAGCGAGTTGGTGCGCGCGCAGACGTAGGCGGCGGTGGTCGAAGGCGCGACGTCCGCCCACTTGGCGGAGCCCTTCATCAGCACGTAGTCCTCGTCGTTGGCGATGCCGCCCGCAGTCCCGTCTTTGTAGAAGACTTCGACTTCGTTGAGCTGCCAGCCGCTGTACTGACTCGCCAAGTACGACTGGCAGGCCCCCGTGCCGCACGAACCGACCGGGCACGAGTAGCTGTAGCCAAAGTACGTGTAGCCCGACTTCATGCTCGAATCGACGTGGAGGTCGTGGCCACCGCCCCACGTCGGGCCGTAGCTCGGGTGGTTGTAGGTGCCGTAGCTCTGACCAGCGCATTGACCGCCCCAGTTGGCCTTGTAGTTGTTCTTGAACGTATACAACCACGTGCCGCCCGGGCTGTAGTAGCTGCCGCCGCCCGCCCAGGTGGAACTGTTAAAGCCGCCAAAGACGTTGCCGTTGGTCTCGCGCAGCACCACCAGCGTCTGGCTCTTGGAGTCGCACTTGTTGTGGAACGTGTTGGAGTTAAACCCGTCCTGCGTGCCGCGGTAGCACAGCGTCCACTTCTGGTTGGGGTTGCCGTCCCAGGCGTTGAGCTGCTGCTGCTGGGTCTGGCTCAACACCGTCGTGCCGGTAAAGAACTCACCCGCCGGCTCGCCCGTGTCCCAGTTGCTGTAGCTCATGCTGGCGCCGTCGGCCCAGACGTAGCTGTTTTCCACCGCCGCGTCCGACAAACCGAGCCAGATGTTGCCCGTCACACCCGCCGCGTTGGCCGTGTCGCGCACAAAGGTGTTGATGCCGCTGCTCTCAATGGTGGTCAGGTTGCCGCCCCAGTTCTTGCAGTCGGCCTGCGCCTGCACCCAGGTCGCCGGTGTCGACACCACCTTGTACTGCTTGGCCGATTCGCACAGGCACTGGCTAGAGCTGCTGCCCACGCCGTCCTGGTCGCCGTCATAGTAGAAGGTCGAGCAACCCTGTGAACCGGCTTCGTCGGTCTGGGCGTTGCAGTTGTTGTCCTGCCCGTCGCACACCTCGGTGCCGCCCGGATTGACCGTGGCCGCCGTGTCCTTGCAGTCGCCGCCGCCCTTGGGGCAACCGCCGGTCTCAATGGTGTAGCAGTACACCTGGTTGTTGTTGGCGGAGACGCAGTAGTCCTTGCCGTTGTACGCCATGTTGTTGATCTGCGGCGCGGTCTTGAACTGGCCCACGTAGTTGCCGTTGGTCTTGTCGTAGTAGTACACGTTGCCGTCATAGCGCCCGACAAACAGGTACTTGGACGTCACCGCCAAGCCGCCGTACAGCGTGGTATTGCCGCCGCCGTTGAGGTTGAGGGTCTTGATCTGCGCGCCGGTGGCCTTGTCGAGCACCCAGACCGTCATGCCGTCGACGCGCATGGCGTAGACGTACTGGCTGTCTGCCGCCACACCGCCCGCAGTCGTGCCAATGTTGAACGACCACAGCTGGGTGCTGCCCATGTCCGACCACTTGCGAATGGTGCTGTAGCCCCAGTTCGCCGTGTAGTAGGTGCCGTCGGTATCGCCCCACAACTGCATGATCTCGCCCAGACCGCTGCCAAACGAGCCCACCTGCTGGAAGTTCTTGTTGTAGCGATAGATGGTGCCGCCAGCCCACTGCGGGTACCAGTACTCCTGGTACTTGGGCGAGTAGCCGCCGCCGTGCGAGTAGGTCTCCATGGTGATGACATTGCCGATGTAAGTGCCCGGATCCACCGCCGGCGAGCCCACCACGATCATGTCCTTGTCGCAGTAACCGTCGCCGTCGTCGTCGCAGCCCTCGTCCGCGGCCTTGTCGCAGTTATTGTCCTTGCTGTCGCACATTTCCGCGGCGCCTGGGTTGACCGTCTTGTCCTTGTCATCGCAGTCGTCACCAAAATTGCACTTGTCAGTCAGGAGGTTGTAGCAGTACACGTTGCTGTCATTGGCGGAGATGCAGTACTCCTTGCCGTTGAACGCCATGTTGTTGATGTTGGTCGCCACGCTGAACTGGTCGAGCAACTGGCCGTTGGTGATGTCGTAGCGGTAGACCACACCGGTGTAGACACCCATGTACAGCGAGCCGTTGACCGCCGCCAGACCGCCGTACAGCGTGGGATTGCTGCCGCCGTTGAGGTTGAAGGTCTTGACCAGGGCGCCATTGGTCTTGTTCAACACGTACACCGTCATGCTCGAAACCGGCATGGCGTAGACGTAAGTGCTGTCGGCCGTGACGCCGCCCATGGTGGTCGGGCCGTTCCAGGTCCACAGGGTGGTCGCGCCCATGTCGGACTTCTTGGTGATGGTGGCGTAGCCCCAGTTGGCGGTGTAGTAGGTACCGTCGGTGTCGCCCCACAGCTGCATCATCTGGTTCTGTCCGCTGTTGAACGCCCCGATGTACTGATAACTGCTGTTGTAGCGGTAGATCGTCGTGCCCGACCACTCCGGGTACCAGTACTCGTTGTACTTGGGCGAGTAGCCGCCGCCGTGCGAGCGCGTGTTCATGCTGACGATGCTGCCCTTGTACGTGGGCGGGTTCTGCACAGCCAGGCAGTTGGTGCTCTTGATCTGCGACTTGGGGCACCCAGCGGTGTTGGTCACCTTGAGGTTGGCGTCGCAGTAGCCGTCTTTGTCCTGGTCGCAGGTCTCGTCGGTCACGCCGTTGCAGTTGTTGTCCTTGCCGTCGCAGCTCTCGGTCGGCAGGGTATTGCCCACGATCTTGTAGCAGTACACCGTCGAACTGTTGGCAGAGATGCAGTACTCCGTGCCGTTAAACGCCATGTTGTAGATGTTGGTCGCCGTCTGGAACTGGTCGATCAACAAACCGCTGCTGGAGTCGTACATGTAGACCCAGCCGCTGTCGCGACCGACAAACAGCACGTTGCCGTAGACCGCCATGCTGCCGTACACGGTGCCGTCGCTGCCGCCGCTGAGGTTGAGGGTCTTGACCTGCTGGCCAGTGGCCTTGTCGAGCACCCACACGGTCATGCCAGACGAGCGCATGGCGTAGACGTAGTTGGCGTCCACGGTGACACCGCCGGCCGTAGAGCCGATGTTGAACGACCACGCGACATTGCTGCCCATGCCCGTGTACTTGCGGATGACCTGATAGCCCCAGTTGGCGGTGTAGTAGCTGCCGTCCTTGTCTCCCCACAGCTGCATCATTTCGCCCAAGCCGCTGCCAAAGCTGCCGACCTGCTGGAAATTGCTGTTGTAGCGATAGACCGTGCCGCCGGCCCACTGCGGATACCAGTATTCGTTGGACGCAGGGCTGAAGCCGCCGCCGTGCGAATAGGTCTCCATGCTGATGGGCGAGCCGCGGTAGACGCCCTTCTGGGCCTTCTCCACGCCGGTGCCGGAGTTGATCGCCGCGTCGTTGTCATTGCAGTCGCCGCTGGCCAGCGCCGCAAACTTGCCGTTGGCGGTGCAGCGGCATTCAAAGGACGTGGTGCCCTGGCCGTCGCCGTCGTTGTCGTAGTAGAAGTTGGTGCAGCCCAGGGCCCCCAACTGGTCGGTGGCGCCGTCGCAGTTGTCGTCCTGTGCCGTGCCGCAATTCTCCTTGGTACTGGGCGCCGGATTCATCGACGAGCTGGTGTCATTGCAGTCGCCGCCGCCGGCCGTGCAGGTCGGTGGGGTGCCTACGACGCTCATGTCCTTGTCGCAGTAATTGTCGTTGTCGTCGTCGCAGCCGTCGTCGATCAGCGTGTCGCAGTTGTTGTCCTGGCCGTCGCACACCTCATTGAGGCCCGGCTTGACGGACGCCTGGGTGTCGTCGCAGTCATTGCCCTTCTTGCAGACCTCGCCCGTCGCCGTGTAGCAATACACCGTGCTGCTGTTGGCAGAGATGCAATACTGCGTGCCGTTGAACGCCATGTTGTTGATGTTCGTGGCGGTCTGGAACTGGTCGATCAGCTTGGCCGTCTTGCCCTTGAGCTGGTAGCACCACACGGTGCTGCCGTTGTTGGAGATGCAGTACTCTTCGCCGTTGAACGCCATGTTGTAGATGTTGGTCGCGGTGTTGAACTGACCGTCCAGCTGCTTGGTGACCAGGTCGTAGCGGTAGACCACGGCGTTTTCGCGGCCCGCGTACAGCTTGCCATCCACGACCGCAAGGCCGCCGTCCAGGCCGCTGAAGTAGCCGCCGCTCAAGTTGAAGGAATCGATGATGGCGCCGGTGGACTTGTTGAGCCGCCACACCGTCGCACCGGAATTGGCCATGGCGTATACATAGTTGTCGTCCGCCGTGACGCCGCCCATGGTCTGGCCGATGTTGGTCTTCCACAGCTGGGTGGCGTTCATGTCGCCCCACTTGTAGATCGCGCCCTGGCCCCAGTTGGCGGTGTAGTACGTGCCGTCGGCGTCGCCCCACAGCTGCATGATTTCGCCAGTGCCGCTGTTGAACGAGCCAACCTGCTGGAACTGCGTGTTAAAGCGGTAGATGGTGCTGCCGGCCCAGTTGGGGTACCAGTATTCCTTGTACTTGGGCGAGTAACCGCCGCCGTGGGAGTACGTGTTCATGCTGCGCGTGCCGGTGTAGACGGCCGGCCACACCGGGCCATCGGCGGCCTTGCTCACGTCATAGCGATAGACCATGCCGCTGCTCCGGCCCACCAGCAGCTGGTTGTTGGCGATCGCCAAGCCGCCGTTGATCGACTCGCTGCCACCGCCGCTGAGCACGATCGACTCAATGAACTGACCGTTGGCCTTGTTGAGCTTGACCACCTTCATGGCGTCGGCGCCCATGGCGTACACAAAGTTGGCGTCCGCTGTCACGCCGCCCGCCGTGGTGCCCAGGTTGTAGGACCACAGCGTGGCGGAGCCCATGTCGGACTTCTTGGTGATGGTGTTCTCACCCCAGTTGGCGGTGTAGTACGTGCCGTCGGTGTCGCCCCACACCTGCATCATGTTGTTCTGCCCGCTGTTGAACGAGCCGATCTGCTGATACGTGCTGTTAAAGCGGTAGATGGTGCTGCCGTTCCAGGACGGGTACCAGTACTCCTTGTACTTGGGCGAATAGCCGCCGCCGTGCGAGTAGGTCTGCATGTTGACCACAGAGGCGGTCTTGGGCGGCCACATCAGGCCGTTGGTGCACACCTGTTCGCAGACCTTGCCGTACATCGTAAAGCAGTAGACCTGGTTGCTGTTGGGCGACACGCACATGGTGCCGCCGTCAAACGTGGCGTTGTAGATGTTGACACCGGTGGAATACGTGCCGATCTGCGCCTTGGTGCTCATGTCAAAGGCGTGAATCGTACCGTCACCGCGGCCGACATAAGCGTAGTTGCCCACCACGGCCAAGGAACCGTAGACCCAGTTGCCGTTGCTGGCGCCCGTCAGGTTGATGTTCTCAATCAACTGGCCAGTGGTCTTGTTCAGCTTGGTAATCGTGAACGTATCGACGCGCATGGCGTAGACAAAGTTGTCATCTGCGTACACCGCGCCGGCGTAGTAACCCAAGCTATACGACCACTTGGTGCTCGCTCCAGAGCGGCGGGTGACCGTGTAGTAGCCCCAGTTCGCGGTGAAGTAGTCGGCGCTCTGGGTGTCGCCGTGCAGGCCCATGATCTCGCCCTGACCCGCGTTCAGCGTGCCGATGTATTGGCGCTGCTCGTTGTAGCGATAGATGGTCGCGCTGGCCCACTGCGGGTACCAGTATTCCTTGTAGTACGGGTGGTAACCGCCGCCGTGGGAATAGGTCTCCATCGTCAGCGTCGGCAGCTTCAGCGGCGGCCACTGCAGGCCTGTCTTGCAGGTAGACAAGCTGCCGGAGCACAGCGCCGTGTCCTTCATCGGCATGTTGGCGTCGCAGTAGGTGTCGCCGTCGTCGTCGCAGCCGTTGTCGGTGCCCGACTTGCAGTCGTTGTCCAGGCCGTCGCACAGCTCGGGCTGGCCGGGGCCGACGGTGTTGTCGTCGTCCTTGCAGTCGCCGCCCTGGGCCGCCGGGAATTCGCTGGTCTGGTAGCACTGGCACTTGCCGGTGCCGCCGCCGTAGCCGTCCAAGTCCGCATCGGCGTACCAGTTGCTGCAGCCGCTGGCGCCCACCGCGTTGACGACGCCGTCGCAGTTGTCGTCGCCCGGGGTCGAGCAGATTTCGGACGCGCCGGGGTTGATCGCCGGGTTGGAGTCGTTGCAGTCGCCGCCGCCCTTGGGGCAACCCGATGAGACGGCCGAGCCGAGGCCGTCCTTGCTGCCCGTGCTGTAGGTCGGCGCGGTGGAGCCGGTGCTGACCAGGTTGTTGGCATCGATGCGAACGCGGCCTGCGGCGCCCGCCGCGCCTGCCGTGCCGCAGTTGGCGGAGTTCTGTAGCACGCCCGCTGCGCCGCCGGTCGCCACCAGGGTGCCGCCGGTGACGTTGACGCTATTGCCGCGCACCCAGATCGAGCCGCCCGCGCCGCCGCCGCCCGCGCCGCCGTCGCAGTCGCTGTACTGACCGCCGCCCTGGCCGCCCAGGGCTGAGATCGTGCCGGAAATCACCACGTCGGGGGAGTCGATGCGCACCGCGCCGCCGCCGCCGCCGCCGCCCGCGCCCGTCGCGTTGTACGCCGAGCCGTAGCCGCCCGCGCCGCCGCCGGAACCGCCGATCAGCTTGTCCTGATCGATGGTTGCGTAGGCCACGCCGCCGGCGCCGCCGCCGCTGACGCTGACGCCGTTGCCGCTGTGGCCGCCGCCGCCGCCGCCCGAGCCGCAGCCCGTGCCGTTCCAGTTGTAGATGCCGGGCTTGCCGCCGCCTGCGCCTTGGCCAGCGTAGACCGCATTCGGGTCGCTGTAGACACCGTAGCCGCCGATGGAGCCAAACGCATAGGACTGTCCCGGCGTGCTCTGGCCGCCCAGACAGCCGTTGGCGTTGTTGGTCACGTCGGAGCCTGCGCCGCCGTTCAGGACCAGGGCGCCCTTGATCTCAACCTTGCCGCTGGCGCGAATCGCCAAAGGCTCGCTGTTGCCCGTGATGGTGACCGTCACGCCGGCGTTGATGATGAAGTTCTTGAAGTTATACGCCTTGGCCGGCAAGGTGGTGTTGCTCGCCGCGATGTAGTCGCCGTCAATGCCGTTGCCGCAGGTGGCGCAACCCACATTGCCGTTGCAGTAGCCGTCTTTGTCGGCGTCATTGCAGCTCTCATCCGCGCCACCCGCACAGTTGTTGTCCTTGCCGTCGCAGGCCTCAACCACGCCCGGGTTGACCGCCGGGTCGCTGTCCGCGCAGTCGTTGCCGCCCTTGGGGCAGATCGCCGGGGCGCCCAACGTGGCCATGGCAGAGGTGCAGTAGTCGTCGTTGTCCGCGTCGCAACCTTCGTCGGTGCTGCCGTTGCAGTTGTTGTCGGCGTCGTCGCAGAACTCAGACTTGCCCGGGTAGACATTCTTGTTGCCGTCGTCGCAGTCGTTCTTGCCCGCCGAGCAGATCGCCGGCGTGCCAACCACGGTCTTGGCCGCGCTGCACCAGCCGTCCAGGTCGGCGTCGCACTCTTCGTCCGTCTTGCCGTTGCAGTTGTTGTCCAGGTTGTCGCAGACCTCAACAGCGTCCTTGTTCACCGCTGCGCTCGCGTCATTGCAGTCGCCGCCGCCCTTGGCGCAGGTGGCCGGGGCCGGGGTCGCGGTGTCCATGTTGGCGTCGCAATAGCCGTCGCCGTCGTCGTTGCAGCCCTCGTCCACGCTGGCGCCCGTGGTCACCAGGTACGCGGTAAAGGTCACGTCGGTGGTGCCGGCGACATTGGTGCCGCCGCCGCTGCCCAAGCCCGTCCAGGTAAAGGGCGAGGTGGCCGCGTAGAAGGCGCCGCCCTTGGTGTAGACGTTGCCTGCGCTTTCCTGAATGGTCGTGCCGGTGCTGCTGGCCTTCCAGATAAACACCCACTGCTCGCCCGCGGCGATGCTCGGCTTAGTCACAGAGGTGAAGGTGTACTTGCTGTACGTGCCCGTTGCGGACACGGCCACCGGGCCGATGGTTTCCACCTGGCCCGTCAGCGACGCTGGACGGTTGCCCTTGAACACATAGAGGGTCACGTTCTGCGCATTGGGCGCGTTGATGTACACCTCCAGCCGCGCCAACGCGCCGCCCTGGGCAAAGGTCACCTCTTGGGCGATGTAGTTGGTCAGGCTGTTGTTGGTGCCCGTGTTGGTGTTGGACTCGACCGCAGCCGCGCCGCTGGCGTTGCAGTTGTTGTCCTTGCCGTCGCAGATCTCGGTCTTGCCGGGATTGATGTTGCCGTCCGCGTCATTGCAGTCGCCGGCCACCGTGGCGATCAGGTTGCCCGATGCCACGCACTTGCACACCGCGCTGCCGCTGCCGTAGCCGTCTTTGTCGACGTCGGCGTAGAAGCTCAGGCAGTTGAGGGCGCCCGAGTCGGCGATGTCGCCGTTGCAGTTGTCGTCGTACGGCGTGGCGCAGTCTTCCTGCACGCCGGGCTTGACGGCCGCCTTGGTGTCGTCGCAGTCGCCGCCGATGTTGGCGGTGTACGGCGCCTTGGCCGAGCACATGCACTGCTTGACGCTGGCGCCCACACCGTCGCCGTCGCCGTCGTAGAAGAAGTCGATGCAGCCCGCGCCGCCGGTGCTGTTCAGGTCGCCGTCGCAGTTGGTGTCGACGCCGTCGCTGCAGCTCTCCGTCGCGCCGGGGTTGACCGCGCCCTTTGTGTCGTCGCAGTCGCCGCCGCCAAACGGGCACAGCGGCGGGGTGCCGACCGTGATCATGTTCAGGTCGCAGTAGCCGTCGCTGTCGTTGTCGCAGCCCTCGTCGACCACGCCGCTGCAGTTGTTGTCGATGCCGTCGCACAGCTCAGTTGCGCCGCTAAACACGTTGAGATTCGCGTCATTGCAGTCGCCGGCCTTGGTGACTTTGTAGGTGCTGTCGGGGCTGCAGAGGCACTGGCTGTTGCCACCCAGAGACGTGGTGCGCAGCCACTGCACAAAGGTGCTGTTGGTGCCGCCGTTGGGCTGGCCGACACTGGCCGTGCCATTGACCTGGTAGTTGGACGGCTGGTTCAGGCCACCGATATCGCTGGTAAAGGCCACCACGCCGGTGGTGCCGTTGGCCGGCAGTGAGGCCAGGGCAACCTTGGCTGCAGCGCCAAGCGTGCCGGTCGCGCCGCCCCAGCGGATCGCGTCGATCGAAGTGGTGCCGGTATTGCTGTTGTCGACCCATACCACGTCGTCTGCGGCAAAGTCGCCGCCCGCGGTGGTGACCGTGACGTTGGCGCTGCCCACGAGCAACGTCAAATTCCAGTCGCCGCCAGCGGGGTTGTACGTCAGGTCTTGGGTCAGCGTGCTGCCGCCGATGGCGATGAGGGTACCGGCCTTGATCTGGGTCAAGCCCAACGCCGCCAGCTTGGTGCGGTAAGCGCTGAACTTGGCGGCGCCGGTGCTGCTCGAATCGCCAAAGTACAGGGCGTCTACGTCGCTCGCCAGCAGATCGGTCGTCACGAGCAGTTCGATGTATTCATCATTGGTAAAGTTACCGGAGCGCCGGAACTCGTTGATGATCACCTTCTGGAACGCCGTGCCGCCCTTGCCGAAGCCGTCGCCGTCAAAGTCGACGTAGTAGGTCTTGCAACCCAGCGCGTCGGGGTCATTGGTGCTGCCCGAGCAGTTCTCGTCCACGGTGTTGCTGCACACCTCTTTGGCACCCGGGTTGATCGCCGCGTCGGTGTCGTTGCAGTCGGCCGCGCCCTTGGGGCAAGTGGCCGGGTAGTCGGCAGAGACGGTCACCAGCACGTTGTCCACGCCCCAGCTCTCGTCGTCGGGGGTTTGGTCCAGGGTGGTGGTGAATTCGATCTTGGCCGTCGCCGCGGTGTGCGGCACGGTCAGCGTGATGCGATCCTTGAGCTCGTTCCAACCGCCCGCAGAACCGCACGCTTGCGTGCCCATGCTGACGGTATAGGCCTTGCTCCACACCAGCTTGCCGTCGAGCCAGAGCTGGCCGCTCTCGCCGTCCCAGCTGTCGATCTTGATGAAGTCGAACTCGATGGTGATGAGGCTGTGGCTCGACAGGTTGACCGTCTTGGCGGTCTTGGCCCCCGCGCCAAAGACGTTGACACCGCCCAGGATCTTGCCGATGGGCCCGCACGTGGAGGTGGTCGTGGCGCTCCAGCCGCTGGCGCCGGCCTCAAAGTCGTCGTTGATCGCCGTCAGGGTGTTGTTGGCGACCGTGGTCATGTTCGAGTCGCAGTAGCCGTCGCCGTCGTTGTCGCAGCCTTCGTCGGTCGTGCCGTTGCAGTTGTCGTCCTTGTCGTTGCAGACCTCATTGGCCGACGGGTTGATCGCCGTCACCGTGTCATTGCAGTCGCCGCCGCCGAGCGGACACACCGCGGGCAGGCCCACAACGGTCTTGCTGGCTGCGCAGTACTTGTCGCCGTCGGCGTTGCAGTTCTCGTCGACCTGGGTGTTGCAGTTGTTGTCCAGGTTGTCGCACACCTCGGTCTTGCCCGGGGTCATCTGGGCGTTGGTGTCGTTGCAGTCGCCCGCCTGGCTGGCGGTAAAGGGCGAACCCGCGGCGCACAAGCACTTGGTCAAGCTCAGGCCGTACCCGTCCTTGTCTTCGTCGTAGTAGAAGGTGCTGCAGCCCGTGGCGCCCGCTTCGTCGAGCTCGCCGTCGCAGTCGTTGTCGATGCCGTCGCACTTCTCGCCCACGCCGGGGGCAACGGCGCTGGTGGTGTCGTCGCAGTCGCCGTTCTGCTTGGCGGTGAATTTGCCGGTCGCCGTGCAGAAGCACTTGGAGATATCCAGGCCGTACGTATCCGCATCGCCGTCGTAATACAGCGTACTGCAGCCGATCGAGTTCTCGTCATTCTGCGAGCCGTTGCAGTTGTCGTCCTTGCTGTTGCCGCACACTTCTTTGGCGCCCGGCATCACGGTGTTGTCCAAGTCGTCGCAGTCGCCCGAGCCCTTGGCGCAGATCGCCGGCGCCGGGTTGGCCACCGCCATGCCCGCGTCGCAGTAGCCGTCCTTGTCGTCGTCGCAGCCGTTGTCGGTGCTGCCGTTGCAGTCGTCGTCTTTGCCGTCGCAGGTCTCTGCGGTCTTGCCCTTGTAGACCGTGGCGCTGTTGTCGTCGCAGTCGCCGCCGCCGTAGGGGCAGATCGAGGGCGAACCGACCAAGCTCAGCGCCGCGTCGCAGTAGCCGTCTTTGTCGTCGTCGCAGCCGTCGTCGATCACGCCGTTGCAGTTGTTGTCCTTGCCGTCGCACTTCTCGGCCACCGCGGGGTTGACGCTGGCGTCCGTGTCGGCGCAGTCGGCGTTGTTGGTCGCGGAGATGGCGCCGGAGGCCTGGCACAGACAGGTCTTGGTGCCGGTGCCGTAGGTGTCGCCGTCTTGGTCGGTGTAGAACTGCGAACAGCCGATGGCGCCAATGTCATTGGAGTTGCCGTTGCAGTTGTTGTCCTTGCCGTCGCCGCACACTTCGGCCTTGGCCGGATTGACCTGGGCGTCGGCGTCGTTGCAGTCGCCGTTGCCGTTGACGCACACCGCGGGCGTGCCGATCAAGGTCACTCCGATGTCGCAGAAGCCGTCGCCGTCGTCGTCGCAGCCGTTGTCGACCACTTTGTCGCAGTCGTTGTCGATGTCGTCGCACAGCTCGGTCGCGGCCGGGTTGATGTTCTTGTTGTCGTCGTTGCAGTCGCCGGGGTTGATGGCGTTGTACTGGCCAATCGCGCCGCAGAGGCACTTGGACGCGTTGGTGCCCCACTTGTCCAGGTCGCCGTCAAAGAACAGCGGCGTGCAGCCCAGCGCGTTCAGATCGTTGAAGGAACCGTTGCAGTTCTCGTCCACCGACGGCGTGCCGCAGTCTTCCGCCGCGCCGGGGTTGATCTTGGGGTCGGTGTCCGCGCAGTCGCCGCCGCCCGAGGGACAGGTGGTCGGCTTGCCCAGCGTGAACATGCTGGCGTCGCAGAAGCCGTCCTTGTCATCGTCGCAGCCTTCGTCGATCTGGCCGTTGGAGTTGTTGTCCTTGCCGTCGCAGATTTCGGCACCCGCGGGGTTGATCGCCGGATCGGTGTCGTCGCTGTCGCCAGCGCCCTTGGGGCAAACCGCGAGCGGGCCGCTGCCCGACACGGAGCAGGTGGCAACCACGGCCATGGTCTTGACCACGCCGCCGCACGGATCGCCCAGAGACAGTTGCCAATTGCTGGTATTGCACACGGCCTTGCCCAGGCACTGGCTGGACATGTAGGCGATTTCATTGGCCGCGTCACAGCCGCCCTTGGCAAACGACGGACACGAGCCCGTCACAGTGCCGTATTCGGCAAACTTGATCGCGCTGATCACTCCGCCGGCCGGGCACGCCAGCGTCAACACCCCGCCATCCGTAGCCTTGTTGCAGATATCCGTGGTGCTGGCCTGGGGCGAGTAGGTGATGTTGGCGTCGCAGTAGCCGTCGCCGTCGTCGTCACAGGTCTCGTCCGAAGTGCCGTTGCAGTTGTCGTCCAAGCCGTTGCAGATCTCGGCGACGGACGGGTTGATGCCGGCGTTGGTGTCGACGCAATCGCCCGGCTTGGTGGCGGACACGACGCCCGAGGCCACGCACTGGCACTTGAACGGCGAAGTGCCAAACAGGTCGCCGTCTAGGTCCGTGTAGAAGTTCTTGCACCCCGTCGCGTCGACGTCGTTGGTGTTGCCGTTGCAGTTGTCGTCGTCCGAGGTCGAGCAATTCTCCGGCACCTGCGGATTGACCAGGGCTTTGGCGTCGTTGCAGTCGCCGGCCTTGGTGGCTTTGAAGGAGCCTGAAGGCGCGCACAGGCACTTGGAACCGCCAGCGCCAAAGGCGTCGCCGTCCAAGTCGGTAAAGTAGTTGGAGCAACCGCTGGCGTTCTCTTCGTTCTGCGCGCCGGAGCAGTTGTCGTCCTTGCTGTTGCCGCACAGCTCGGCTTGGCCCGGGCTGATGGTGCCGTCGGCGTCATTGCAGTCGCCGGTGCCGCTGGGGCACACGGGGGGCTTGCCCACGGTATTCATGGCGTTGTCGCACCAGCCGTCGCCGTCGTCGTCGCAGCCTTCGTCGATGGTGCCATCGCAGTTGTCGTCGATGCCGTTGCAGGTCTCGCCCAAGCAGGCGCTGTCGCCGCAGCAAGAGGTCTTGTCGGCGCAGTCGATCTTGCCGTTGCCGTTGTCATCCAAGCCGTTTTTGCAGTCTTCGCCGGCCGCGCAGGCGATCGCCAGGTCAAACTGGGCCGAGTCGGTGGCGCCAGGTACGTCGATCACGATGAAGTATTGGACATTGGCCGTGGCGGCAAACGTCACCGTGGCGCCGCCTGACGTGACGGCGGTCTGGGCAATGCAGCCGCTGGGATCGCAGCCCTTGGCGCTGGCCTTGAGCACAAACAGCTTGGCCTTGGGGTTGGTGACATTGGCCAGCGTCAGGGTCACCGGCTTGGAGGTCGAAGAGACGTAGCTGTACGCCACCTCTTTGCCCAAGAAGGTGTTGGCGCCGTCGCACGAGTAGTTGGCGGTGGCCTGGGTGGCGCCGCCGCCGTTGGTCACGAGCTTGGTAAAGCTGTCGCCGCACTTGGCGTCGCTCTGGGCGCTGCAGAGGCAGGCGTTGGCGTAACCGCAGGCGCCCGCGGTGCAAGTGTCGGTGGTGCAAGCGTTGTCGTCGTTGCAGTCGGTGTCCTTGGTGCAGTCGGCAAAGCCGTTGGCCCAGAAGGACAAAATCCGGTCCAGGAACAGATCCTGGGTGCCGCCGCCCAGGGCCTCAATGCCGGAGAACAGCACAGACGAGCCGATGGTGCGGTACTTGGCGGTCGGGTTGTCGTGGCCCACCGCGACCCAGTACTTCTCTACGCCGTCATTGCGCAGGATGTTCTTGGTCTTGGCGACGGCGATCTGCCCTTCGATCTGGTCATTGAGGTTGTTGAAGGTCCAATCCTGGCTGTAGCCAAAGGCGTACGAGGTCGCCGGGGTGGTGCTGGGATCGGCAAAGACGTGCGAACCCTTGAGCGGGCCCGTGACACCGGCCGGCGAGCTCTCCAAAATGCCCTTGATCTTAAAGAACGGGTGCAAAGTCGTAGCTTTGTCAAACATAAAGGTGTCGCCACCTTCCAAGTACAGCTTGCCGCCGCCCGACAGATAGGCCTTGAGCCCGCTGATCTCGCCCTCTAGCAGCACGTGGTTGTCCGGGTAGACGCCCAGCAGCACAAAGATGCCGTAGAACTTGGACAAATCGGTGTACAGCGACAGATCGGTGGTGATCTGGCCAAACTGGCCCTTCTTGGCCAGGGCGTTCTTGAGGGTCTGCGCCTGGGCCGCCGGGACTTCGGTCGGCTTGTAGATCAGGTAGCCGCCTGAATAGGTGACCGTGACCTTGAAGGTGCAGGTGCCAAACAGGAAGCCGTCGGTGTAGCGGATCACCACCTCGTGATCGCCCACGTCGTCCAGAGACAGGGGCTCCATGGTCACGTTGGTGTTCCAGGTGCCGTCCAGCCAGTAATACAGCGCCGAAGAGGCCTTGACGAAGGAGGGCGCCTGCAACACCTGGAAGCTCACGATGTCGCCCACGTCCGGGTCCGTGACCTTGATCGGCACGCTGATCTTGGCGCCGACGCCGACCGTCTGGTTGGGCGGGCACTTGGCGGCGCTGGGCGCGGTGCCCTTGGCGATGCACACATTGTCCACGGCAAACTGGTCGATGTTCAGGGTGCTGGTAGAGGCGACGCAGAACGCCAAGCGCAGGCCATTGGAGCCGGAAAGCTCTGGCGGCAGCTTGATCGACAGCGTGTCGGGACCCAGCTGCGAGGCGGCGGTCAGCGGGCCGTCGATGATCACCGACTTGCTCCAATCGACGACTTCGCCGTCCAGCGAGCCGCGGATCGTCAAGGTGGCATCGCCCAGCGCCGGGGTGAATTCGCGGTCAAACTGCACGGTGATCGCCTGGGCGCCCGCGGCCTGAATGACCGGAGACTGCAAGCAGGTGTGGAAGTTGTTCTTGGTCGGGGTCCAGGTCAGCCGGGCGAACTTGTCTGGCCCCAGGCCGCCGTCGGTCGAGATGCCCCAGTTGGTCGAGGCGGTGCCGTTGAGGTCGGTCGGATTCCAACCGAGCTGCTTGACGGTGCCCGATCCCTCAAAGTCCTGGCAATAAGAGAGGTTGACCGTGCAGACCGGCTTCTCCACCGCCTGGCACTTCTTGGCGCCGTCGGGCTGGTCGACGCATTGACCCGTCGCGCAGGGGCTGTTCAGGTAGCCGCAGTCCGTCGCTTCCGTCTCTTTGGAGCAGCACAAGGTCGCGCCGCCTTCGCTGTTCTGGTGCACGCACTCGTTGAAAATGCAGTAGTCGTAGGTGCAGGGCAGGCTGTCATTGCAGTCGAATTTGTCGATGCAGCAGCTGGGGATCGGCGTGTGCGAGACCTTGTACGTGCCGTTGACCAACACGCACTGGTCGACCGTACACACGTTGCCGTCGCTCAGCTTGTCCGCGCTCCAGCCCGGGTCGCAGCCCGCGGTACAGCCGGAGATCGCTGCGTATTGGCAGGCGCCCTTGCCGGCGACGATGTTGGCGCAGGTGTCATTGGTGCAGGTGTCGGCGTCGTTGCAGTCGGCGTTGCTGGCGCAGCAGCCGTTCTTGGGCACGGTGTTGCGGCACTGGTTGCCCACGCAATACTCGATGGTGCAAGCGTTGTTGTCGTTGCACGCCGTCTGGGCGTCCACGTCGTCTTTGCAGCAGTTGCTGACGGTGCCGTGGGAGCACTTGCCGGTGTTGACGTCGCAAGTATCCGTGGTGCAAGGGTTATTGTCGTTGCAGCCGTAGTCGGCCTGGCAGCACTGCGCCGCGGGCACTTCCGCGTGTTCGCACGAGCCGCAGCCGTTGACCACCGTGCACTTGTCCGCGCTGCACGGGTTGCCGTCGTCACAGTCGATGTCGGCCTTGCACTTGTCCGGCGCCGGGCCGTGCTTGCACTTGTTAAAGCCGTCGCAGTAATCAACGGTTGTGCAGTCGCCGTCGTCGCAGTCCTCTGGGCCGTTGCAGCAGGTCGGGTCGCCGTTGCTCGCGTACAAGCACTGATGCGACGCCGTCTCGCAGGTGTCGATCGTGCAGGCCTTGCCGTCATTGCAGTCGGCGTTGCCGTCGCAGCACCCGGGCTTGAACTTGTCGGGGCCAAAGAGGCACTGGTGGTTCACGCACACTTTGACGGTGCAGAACTTGCCGTCGTTGCACTCTTCATCGGTGTCGCAGCAGGACGGATCCGGTTTGTCATTCTTGCAGCTAAAAGCTGAATAATTGCAGGCATCAATCGTGCAGAACTTGTTGTCCTGGCAGTCTGCGACGGAGATACAGCAGCCGTCGACCTTGGTCTTGGAGCAGGTGCCGGCCTTGTCGCCAGAGAGGATGGTGCACTTGTCCGCGGTGCAGGGGTTGTTGTCGTCGCAGTCGAGCGTCGTCTCGCAGCACTCCGCGGTCTTGAGGTTGACACACTTGTATTCATTGCAGTAGTCCCACGTGCAGGGCTGGCCGTCGTCGCACTGGTCATTGGCGGCGCCGTTGCCGATGTTGCAGCAGCCGGGCTTGTTGGGGTCCATCTTGTGCGAGCACGACTTCCAGCCGCCGGACTGCACCACATCGCAAGCATCGATCGTGCAATAGTTGCTGTCGTCGCAGGTGGGCTTGAACGTGTCTGAGCAACAGTCCGGCTTGAACTTGTCCGGGCCGGTGCGGCATTCGTTGTCCACGCACGAGGCCACCAAGCAAGGATCGGTCAACACGCAGTCGCTGTCGCTGCAGCAGACGCCGTCGGGCTTGACGTGGGTGCACTGGCCCTTGGCGGTGTCGCACTTGTCCACCGTGCAGGCCTTGCCGTCGTCGCACAGATCGCCGGCCTTGCTGCAGCACTCTTTGTCGGACTTGATGTTGCTGCACACGCCCTTGGCGCCCGTGAGATCGCACTTGTCTGTGGTGCAGGACTCGTTGTCGTTGCAGTCGGCGTTGCCGGTGCAGGCGGTGCACTGCGAATTGGCGGTGTTGGGGTTCAGGCAGGTCTCGCCGGCGCTGCAGTCAAACTTGGAGCCGCAGCAGTTGGGCACCGCGGCGAACACGCACTGGCCGTCCACGCACGCGTCCTGCGAACAGGCGTTGCTGTCATTGCAATCCCCAGCGTTGGTGCAGGGTTCCAAAACCTTGACCTGCAGCACGAGCCGGGCGCTGGCGGCGGTTTCTTCCGTACCGGTGTTGGCGGCGAGCACGCAGCTCAGCGTGTGCAGGCCTTTGCCCAGATTGATGAATTTGTAGGTGGTGGCGGTGCCCAGGCCCACAAAGGTGCCGTCTGTGTAGCAGCGCACTTGGCCGAGTGCGTAGTTGGCAACCGTGTAGGTGACATCGACGCTCGTCTTGGCTCCTGCAGCCCCAACCGGCAGCGCGGTGCCCGGAGCGGGCGTGACCAGCGTCAGCGTCGGCGTGGTGAGCGCAAAGGCCTGCACGCCAAATTCCGCATCCACTCCAGCGGCATCCAGCACATCGCTGCGCGGATCGGCGGCTGTGGGCTCCTGCTGCGGCGCGCAAGCGCTCACCATCAGGGCGGCTAGCAGGGGCAGCCAAGCCCAAAGGTGCAGCCCGCGGCGCCCCTGTAGACCCCGCGGGGGCCCCATCAGGTTAGACCGAAGCGCGTGCTCGTTACGGAGAGCACACCACACAGTTCGGGCAAGATGCTGGTTGTGCATCATCATCCTCTCAACGACGGGCCCTGGGGGCGATCTCTTGGCCGAACCGGTAAACGGTGCTGGAAAGGGCGCTGGCGTCAGCGCTCCTTCAGGCAGCCGGGTGGCGTTCGGTTGGGCAAGGGTCGGTCCCAGGGGAGCTCCTTCGTATCGGCCTTGTTGCCTCGGGCCTCAGCCAGACTCCGCCTACATCCCCGCTCGACGCGCGCGGTGGCCAAGCCACGCGATCGGAGGGAGGCGGTTGCTGGGTCCGAGGCCTGCGGGAGAATTCAGGCCTCGGGATACAGGGTGCGTCGCAGGGGGTCGCGACCGACGCTTGGACAGCAGTTGGAGCGGGCATCGAGGCCGACCTGGGGAAGGACGGCTGGATTGGTGGCCTTGGGGGAGGCTTGCAACCCGTTGATTCCCGTCGATCCTGCCCGTTGCGGGGCAGAATCACCAACTCGACCGGTGGATCAAACCGGCCAAAAAGGCCGCCCCGTCCGCTTGGAACGAGTCGGGCCCTCCATACTGCACCCTAACAAAGCAAGGTTGGGAAGGCAAGAATCGCTTGAGGGGGGACGCGAAACTGCGCAGCGCAAGGCGGCGGCCCGGGCGGTGGCGGCGCTCACGGCGTCTGGCGGGCCAAGAGCTGCAGGTGCAGGTGGGCGGCAAATTCGCTGAGCCGTTGGGGGCGCTCGCGATCCGGGGCGCAGACGCTGGCGGTGCGGGCGTCGCGGTGGCCGCAGAGGGTCAAGCCGTTGCTGAGGCGGGTGTCGATCGCCGCGTTGAGGGCGAGGCCGTGGCCCGCGACCCCGTGCTGGTGAGACAGGCCGATCGACGCGAGCTTGGCGCCCTGGCTCCACACGCCGACATCGTCGCTGCGGTCGATCTGGCAGTCGCAGCCGCGGTCGCGGGCCGTAGCCGCCGCAGCCTCAAGCAATTCCGCGACCAAAGGCCGCAGCGAAGTGGCCGCAACCCGCACGGCCACCAGGACCACCAGCTGGCCTGGCAGGTGCAGGGTCGCAAGGCCGCCGCGCTCGACTTCCAGCGTCGGCCAGCCGCGGAGCGCCGCCAGGGCCAAGGTGGCCGCCAGTTCTTCGCGGCCCGCCGGCGTGCGCGCGCGCTTGCCCAGCGTCAGGGCGGGGCCCAGGGGCTCAAAGGCCAGGGCGCGCGACGGGGCCCCAGCCTGAACGGCGGAGATGTCCAAGAGATTTTGGGCGATTGCCTGGTCCATCGCCATGCGCCCTTGCCAGCGCCAGTGGACCTCAGACCACGCTACCACGAGCCGTTGCCGCTCCAAACGAGGTACGCGAGCAGAATGGGGCCGGCAAAAAGCACGCCATCGACGCGGTCGAGCAGGCCGCCGTGGCCGGGGAGCAGGTTGCCGCTGTCTTTGGTACCCGTGGCGCGCTTGAAAAGACTCTCTGCAAAATCGCCCACCTGGCCAAAGGTTCCGCAGGCCGCGCCCAAGAGCAGGCCGTGGATCAGCGGCACGTTGGGCAGCAGCCAGGTGGAGAGGATCGCCCCGCCGCCGATCGACGCCAGCAGGCCGCCCACACCGCCTTCAACGGTTTTCTTTGGACTGACAAGGGCATAGAGCTTGTGGCGGCCGAGGGCTCGGCCGGCAAAGTAGGCGCCGGTGTCGCCCATGAACACCATGACAAAGAGGCCGAGCAGGCCGCCGCGGCCGCTGTCAAACGGCGCCCCCGGAGCTTGGGCCGGCAGCTGGAACAGCGCGACCAGCATGGCAATTAGCAGGGCCACATAGGTCAAGGCCAGGGCGCCAAGCGCGCCGCGGTGCGCGGCTTTTTCCACGCTGCCGGGCTCGACCAAGCACGCGAGCAGCCAGGTGCACATCGCCACGGCCAAGGTCAGCGCCAAGGCGGCGGGGCCGATCAGGGGGGCTGCCGCGATCGCCGCCGCCAGCAGGGCGACCAAGCCGCGATCGCGCGGGCGGATATCGGGGAACATCCGCACGAGTTCATCGGCGGCGATGGCTGCAGCGGCCACCAACACCGCCAGCATCGCCGGCTTAGGGCCCCAAAGCACCAACGCCACTAGCAACGGCGCAAGTACCAGTCCGGTCAGGATGCGCTGCAGCACGGTCTCTCCCCAAGGCGCGGTCAAGGTGCCTGAGATGGTCTGCGGCGAGTTTGACAAGGCGAGGCAGGGCTGGCAAGCGCCGAAGGGCTAGGCGGGGGAGGCCGCAGGGTAGGGGGCGAGAAAAGGGCCTCTGAAAATCCGGCCTGGGCCCAGCAGAGAAAACGCGCAGTCCGGGGCGACTGGTGAGCTTGCCGCTACGGCGCAGGGGGGGCGGCGACCCCGCCAAAACGTCGATCGCGCTTGGCATAATCCAGCAGGCAGGCGGTCAAGTCGGCCTCGGCAAAATCGGGCCAGTCTCGGTCGCTGAAGATGAGCTCGGCGTAAGCAGCGTCCCACAAGAGGAAATTGCTGAGCCGCTGCTCGCCGGAGGTGCGGATGACCAAGTCCGGCGCCTGGCGCAGGGGGGCGGTCCACAGGGCGGCAGAAAGCGCAGCTTCGTCAATGGCATCGGCGCGCATCTTGCCCGCGGCGACCTGGGCGGCCAGGTGTTGCGCGGCCTGGACGAGGTCTTCGCGTCCGCCGTAAGACAGGCAGAGCGCCAAGGTCATGCCGCGGTAATTGCGCGTGGCGTCCACCACTTTTTGCAGGGCCAGTCGCACCGGCAGGGGCATGCGCGCCACGTTGCCGACCGCGACCAAGCGGATTTGCGAACTGTGCAATTCCGGCAGTTCGGACGCCAAGTATTCCACCAACAAAGTTAGCAGGGCCTGGACTTCGCTGGCTGGCCGGCTCCAGTTCTGCTCAGAAAACGCATACAGCGTAAGGGTTTCTATGCCCAGACGCCGGGCCATGCGCGTCATCGCCCGCACCGTTGCGGCCCCGGCGCGGTGGCCTTCGCTGCGGGGCAGACCGCGGCGCTGGGCCCAGCGGCCATTGCCGTCCATGATCATCGCGAGGTGGCGCGGCAGCTTGTCTTGGCGGGCCAAAGTCCAGGCGGCCTCCGGGATCGGCTCGGCGGGATCGGCTTGTGGAGAGCGGGGGGCATCGGACATGGGCAACCTTTGGCGCGGTAGCCGCGGCAAGGCGGCGCGATTGGGCGGGCAGGAGGGCTGGCAACGCTACACGCCGGGGCCCGCAGGGACTTTGGCCGGCAACGCGGGCCACGGGCGGCGGCGCCACAGCACCCAGCCGGCCCAGAGCAGCAGCGGCAGGCTGATCAACTGAGAGGTGGACACCAGGCCGCCGAGCCACAGGCCGCGATCGTCCGCGCGCAGGTATTCCACGGCAAAGCGGAACGCCGCATAGAGGAACATGAAGTGAAAGAAGTTCTGGCCGTCATAGGCGAGCCCGCGGCGGTAGCGCCGCCAGGTCCACAGGCAGATGAGCCCCGCTGCGACCGCCTCGTAGAGTTGGGTGGCGTGCACGGGGAGCGAGGCGCCGGCCAGTTCGCTGATGCGGTGTTCGGCGAGGTGCTTGTCCCAAGCCGGAGAATGGCGCGGAAAGCTGAGGCCCAGCGGCGATTCGGTCGGGGCGCCGTAGCAGCAACCGGCCAACAGACAGCCGGCGCGGCCAAAGACCAGACCCAAAGAAATGCCAAACGCCGCAAGATCCGCGACCTTCCACACCGACATGCGCCGGCGGTGGAGAAACCAGATGCCGGTGGGCACCGCCAACAGAAAGCCGCCGTAATACGCATAGCCGCCGTACCAGATCTTGAA
>JBIKTV010000710.1:0-2500 GCA_044347905.1 Myxococcota bacterium | reverse complement strand
GACGGCTACCACAAGGGCTTTGGCTTCTCGCGCGGCGACATCGTCTCAGACCTGATCGGCATCGGCCTGGCCAACGCCATGCTGTGGTCGCCGCGTTTGGACGAATTGCTCGATTTTCGCATGAGCTATTTTCCGTCGATGGAGTTCGCCAAGCGCCTCGTGGACGGCAATATCGACGTGGGCGAAGACTACAGCGGCATGGATTTTGGCCTGTGGCTGCACCTGGGCAGTCTGTCAGCGGTGCAGAAGCAGCCGCGCTGGTGGGCGGCGCGCTTTGTCGACGTGGGCGTGGGCTATGCCACCCGCGGCTTTCTGCCGTTGCCGGACGATCCGGGCGAGCAGCGCAGCCGCCAGCTCTATGTGGGCATCACGGCGAACCTTGCCGCGGTGCTGGACGCCTGGCTGTTTGACTACGGCAGGCGCAACACCCTGGGCCGCGGCAGCGTGCGCAGGCTCGCCGAGTTTGCCACGCTGCCGTTTTCAACCTGGAAGCTGGGGCCGGAGTGGACGGATCCCCAGCCGTGAAGGGAGATGGGGCCAGGTGTTGGGGGAATTGACGCTCCTGGCTTGGCAGCGTAGGCTCGGGCCAATCGTCCAGCCATAGCCCCATCCCCCAGGAGCCTATAATGCCGCGGATCCAACTCTGTTTTGCCACCGCTGCGGCGCTGTTTGCCGTCGCCCTGCCCTTTGCCCATGCCCAGACGCCGGCCGCGCCGCCGCCCATCGACGCCAAGGACCAGCCGCGGGCGGACCGGTGGATCGACGGCCATAAGCAGAAGCTGGCCAAGATGGAGGCGTTTTTGGCCCTGACCGACACGGCGCAGATCCTGGCGGCTCAGGTGCCGAGCATCGTCGACCTGCGCCGCGAGATGCGCAACCCTCACCCCAACATCGACTTTCGCAGCCACCCGGAGTTTGCCGGCTGCGACGCCAGGCTCGCCACCGCCCGCACGGAGCTGGCCCGCCGCGGCATTTTCGTCGGCCAATGGCGCGAGTGGGGCTTCGACGGGCAGCCGGTCGGCGAGGAAGAGGTCAAGTTTCTGCTTTCGGTGGAGGACAAGGTCAACGGCCTGCGCGGCTCCAACAGCGTAAGCCCTGAAGGAGACACGAAAATTGCCAAACTGCGCGAAATCCTGGAGCGGCCGGAGTTTGCCTCCAACCCCGTCCTCAAGGCGTACAAAGACGGGCTGGGGCAGCACATCATGTTCGGCATCGTCTATCGCAACGCCTTGGTGCGCATCAAGGCGATTGGCAATAGTTTTCGCAGCCTTAAGACCGATGTCGACAAGAACTGGGCCGGCTGCAAGGGCGAATGCGTCAAGCGCGTCCACGCTGAAGCGACCAACATCATCGGTTGGATCGACCAGGTCAAGGCCGCGGGACTGGAGCTGAAGGCCCAGAAGATCAAGCTGGATGAGCGCGAGCCGCTGTCCGAAGAGTGGGACCTGGACAAAGTGCGGAGCGAGGCGGTCAAGCTGAGCAAGAAGAAGTAGCGGCGGTTGGCGGGCGAATGCGCGGTGGGCGAGCTCGGTTTGACCAAGGTTGGTTTGGCCAAATGTGCCCTTGCCCGCCGCCCGCAGCCGGTCCATGCTCTGAGCCGCAGCGCCGATCCGCGCCACACGGGCCCCCGATGGTCAAGCAATCACTGGCGATCTTCTTGCTCCTTGCCGCCGATGCCCTGAATCCGAGCGGTGCTTGGGCCGCGGTGCCGCCGGTACTGCGCGGCCGCGTGACCTGCAACGGCGCACCGGTCTACCACGCCCTGGTGCAGGGGCTGGCGGATCCGACCTCGCAGGCGCCCCTGGGCGAGGCTTATACCGACCGCGACGGCCGCTTTGCCCTCGCCGCCCTGCCCGGCGCGACGGTGGCGACGGCCCACCGCACCGTGCGCGACACCACCGGCGAATTCCGCAGCCTCTCGGCGACGCCGCGGCCGCTGACAGCCAAGGGCTTGGCGCTGGCCCTCGACCGCCGCGAGGTGCGCAGCAGCAAGGTCGCGGCGACGCCAGACGACCTGCAGTTCTGCGCCGACAGCCGGGCCCACGCCGACACCCCGGCGATCGAGGCGGCAGTGGCGGCGCTGCTGACGGCACCCGCGGAGGAGCGAGCGGAGCTGATCGGCCGCCAGCGCGACCTACTCGCCGCCCGCGAGACGGAGGGCAGTCAGCACGCCCTGGAGGCGGCGTTCAAGGCCGCTGAACGCACCAAGGATCCGGCGCAGATCCGCCACGTCGGCGAGGTCGCGGCGGAAATCGGCCAGGGTCTGCCGCACCGCGAATTGCGCGCCGTGGGCCTGGCGTGGCAGGCGGTGGCCTCCCTCTACGCTTCCGACGCTGCCGGCGGTTTGCGCGGGCTAATGAAGAGCCTGACGCCGCTGCAGGAGGCGATCGACGCGGAGAACCGCCCGGGGTTCAAGCGCAATCTGCAGACGCTCAAGGCGACCTTGCTGAACATCGCGGCCATGTTGGCCGAAGCTACCGGCGATGGCCGCTTGGCGAAA
>JBIKTV010000222.1:0-9224 GCA_044347905.1 Myxococcota bacterium | reverse complement strand
TTGTTGGTGTCGACTTGCCTGCGCTTCCCCGGTAAATCGCTAGGTATTTTGGCGAAAGCTCAGGTCTAGACGGCTCCCACCGCCGCCGCGCTTCGCTGTCGGCTGGGTCTCGGTTAGGCCGATCCGCAGGTCTAGACGGCTCCCACCGCCGCCGCGCTTCGCTGTCGGCTGGGTCTCGGTTAGGCCAATCCGCAGGTCTAGACGGCTCCCACCGCCGCCGCGCTTCGCTGTCGGCTGGGTCTCGGTTAGGCCGATCCGCAGGTCTAGACGGCTCCCACCGCCGCCGCGCTTCGCTGTCGGCTGGGTCTTTGCTTTGGTCGCCCGAACCATCTGAAATTGTCTAGTGAAAACGCGGTGAAGGGGTAGAGAGTAAAGGAGGAAGGGGTGCAGGGGAAGGGGCAATGCGTCGCGCGCGAATACATGGAGCGATGAAGCGACGCTGCGACAGCTATGGTTCCTTCCCTTGCAAAACACCGCTGTGAAAGCAGAAAAGCCCCCTCGCGCGGAGCGCGGAAACGCCTTTGCCAGCCACCCTACGCTCCGGGGCGGCGCCGCACCACAGACGGCTTCGCCGGCGCAGCCGGCACCACCGCAACCTCTTGGTTACGCGAAGAAATCGGCGGCGGCGCCGGTGGCGGCGGTGGGGCCTTGGCCGCCGGCTTCGCCTTGGCCTTAGCCGCAGGCTTCGCCTTGGGCGCCGCGGCCTTGGCCGCCTTGACGGCCTTTGGCGCGGCTTCGCCGCTGGCCTTCGCCGCGGGCGCCTTAGCCGCGGCCTTGCCCGGCGCCTTGCGGCCTTTGGCCTTGGTCTTGGCCGGTTTGCCAAAGTGCTTGAGGCGGTCGAGCGCCATCTCGAGGTTGATCTCCTCGGGCAACGTACCCCGCGCCAAGCTGGCGTTGACCGCGCCATTGGTCACGTACGGCCCAAACCGGCCGTCGAGCAACCGCACGGGCTGGCCGCTCTGCGGATCCGCACCGAGCACGTTGCCGGTGCGCGCCTTGTCCGCCGCGACCAGCAGCTCCAGCGCCCTGGGCAGGTCGACTTTGTCGAGTTCCGTCACCTTGAGGGTGGCATTGCGCGTCCCGTCCGTCACGTACGGACCAAACCTGCCACTCCAAACGGAGACGGTAATGCCCTCTGCGGTCTGGCCGATGTCGCGCAAGTGCTCGCGGCCGCCGCGACTTTTGGGTTTGGCGAGCAGCGCTACCGCTTCGTCAAAAGTGGCGTCGATGGCAAAGCGCCCCGGCGTCATGTTGCGCCGTTCCTCGCCCAGCTGGACGTAATCGCCGTAGCGCCCGGCGTGGGCCGTGACCGGCTGGCCGCTCGCCGCGTCGGTGCCCAGCACCTTGGGCAGGGTCAGCTGGCGAAGAGCCAACTCCAGGTTCACGGACTCAGCTTCCATGCCTTTGGAAAGACTCACATTTTTGCGGTCCTCCACCGGCTCGTCCATCGCGCCCAGCTGCAGGAACCAGCCGAATCGGCCGTTCTTGAGGTACACTGGCCGGCCGCTCAGCGGGTCTTGGCCCAGCGGTGCATCGCCTTTGGCCTTCTGTTCAATGAGCTTTTCGGCCCGCTCGATGGTCAGCTCGTCCGGCGCGACATCGTCCGGCACCGTGGCAGTGCGCTCGCCGATCTTGACGAAAGTTCCGTACTTGCCGATGCGCACCACCAGAGGCGGCTGGCCCGGGTGCTGCAGGGTCACGGAGCTGGCCTGCTGCGGGTCGATGCGATCGCGGACCTCGGCGAGCAGGGGCCGCAACCCCGCGACCTGGTGGCCGCCAAAGTCCATGCCATTGCTATAGAATCCGCGCAAGTAGGCCGAGACGTCGTCTTCGCCCGTGGCGATCCGGTCCAGCCGCTCCTCCATGCGCGCGGTAAAGGCGTAGTCGACCAAGTGCGGCATGTGCGTCTCGATCATCGTGACGACGGCCATGCCCATAAACGTCGGCACTAGCGCCTGACCCTTGCGGAAACAATAGACTTTATCCAACAGATTCTGGAGGATCGCCGCGTAGGTGGACGGTCGGCCGATGCCCTTTTCTTCCAGCGCCTTGACCAGCGTAGCGTCCGACAAGCGCGCGGGTGGCTGGGTGGTGTGGTGCTGGGCGTGCAGCGGCGGCTCGCCCCACTGCAGCAGCTCGCCCACGCTGAGGGCCGGCAGCGCGTCGTCGCGATCGCTCAGCGCCGCATCGGGATCGTCCGAGCCTTCCACGTAGGCCTTCAGGAACCCGGCAAAGCGCGTGACCCGGCCGCTCGCCCGCAGGAGAGCATCGGCAACGCCAATGTCTACGCTGGTTTGTTCGACCTGGGCATCGGCCATCTGGCTCGCCACCGTGCGCTTCCAGATCAGATCGTAGAGCTTGGCCTCATCCGCACCCACAGACGCCGCCACTTCGGCCATCGAGGCAAAGCGCGTCCCCGCCGGGCGAATCGCCTCGTGGGCTTCCTGGGCATTGGCGACTTTGGTCTGATATTGCCGGGGCTTGGCGGGCAGATAGCTCTGGCCGTACTGTTCGGCGATCAGGTGGCGCGCCGCGTCGATCGCTTGGCCGGACAGCGTCACGGAGTCGGTGCGCATGTAGGTGATGTGGCCGTTTTCATACAGCCTTTGCGCTACTTGCATCGTCTGCCGCGCCGACCATCGCAGCTTGCGGTTGGCCTCCTGCTGCAGCGTAGACGTGGTGAACGGCGGCGCCGGGCGCAGGCTTTGCGGCTTTGTTTCAACCGCTTGCACCACCGCCTTGGCCTGAGCCAGCCGCTCGACCAGCCCCTGGGCCGCCTCTGCGTCGAGCACCAGCACCCCAGGCCGCGCCAGACCGGTGTTGGCGTCAAAGTCCTTGCCGGTCGCCAGCTTCTTGCCGCCGACCTGGGTCAGATGGGCCTCAAAACCCTCGCGCCCCTTGAGCAAATTGGCGTGGACGCTCGACCAATCGGCGGTCACAAAGGCGATGCGCTCGCGTTCGCGCTCTGCCAGCAGCCGCAGCGCCACCGACTGCACCCGGCCCGCGGACAGGCCCGGCTTGATCTTGCGCCACAGCACCTCAGACACATCCCAGCCGTACAGGCGGTCGACCACCCGGCGGGTGCGCTGGGCGCTCACCAGGTTGATGTCCAGCTCGCGCGGATGGGCCACGGCCTCGGCGATCGCCTCGCGGGTGATTTCGTGAAACACCAAGCGCTTGACCGGAATCTTGGGCTGGAGCTCTTCAGCCAAGTGCCAAGAAATCGCCTCGCCCTCGCGATCATCGTCGGTCGCGAGAAAGAGCTGGTCGGCGCGCTTGAGCGCCTGCTTGAGCAGGGCCACCTGGCGGGCCTTTTGCGGCGGCACCACATAGACTTCCTGCAGGGTCTCAAAGTCGTTTTCGGTGTTGACGCCGTACTTGATCCACTTTTGCTCGCGGCGCGGGTCGCCTTCTGGGAGATCGGTCTTTCTCTCCACCAGATCGCGGACATGGCCCACAGAGGCCTCGACCTCATAGCCGTCGCCCAAGTATTTGCGGATCGTGTTGGCCTTGGTCGGCGACTCCACGATCACCAAAGTGGTGCCGGTGCCCGTCGTCTTGCCGTTCGCCGTCTTCGCCATGCTCGCCTCAAAACCCCGCTTGGGGGTCGCCACGAGCAGCGCCGTCTTGCGCTACTGGGCGACATAACTGCCCTCTTTGCCCTGCCGCACCCGGCCTGCCAGCGCCAACGCCAACAGCAGAGCGGCCGCTTCGCCGCGGGCCAGACTGGCGGCCTGGGCCAGGGGCTCCAGGGTGGCGCCAGCAGGGCCAAAGCCTGCCAAGCTCGCCCACAGCAAGGCTTCTTGGCCATGCAAAGGGGCGGGGGGCGCCGCAGCCTCAGGGATCCCTGGGGTCTGCGGGCCGGCGTAGCTTTGCCAGCCCCGGGGCTCGCCGTCAACGTCCCCCCTCGTGTCCCCCCTCGCGGAGCGCTTGGCGGCGGCCTGGGGGCGGGCGGTGGATCCAGCTGCGCCGCGGAGCCCAGCCAGCTGCGGCTGAACGACAGAGAGGATCGGCGAACGGCGCTTCTTGTCTGGGGATTGCAGGGTCGCGAGCCAATCGGCCAGCGCCTGAGGCGGGGGCAGGGCGTCCATCCCGGCGTCGCAGAGCAGCTGCGTGCCCGCAGAAGCGTCCCCTGAGCCGGACCAAAGCCGCGCCCGCACGGTTAAACCTGCGCGCAGCGCCGCCAGCACCGCAGAAAGCGTGCCGCTGGGCACCCCACAGGCCACCACGGCCACCGCGTCCACGAGCTCGACCAACAACTGATTGCGCTTGACAAAAGCCCAGCGCGGCAGCGGCCCCTCCGGCATCTGCAGGCCGATCAAGCAGCCCCCTTGGGCGGCCAAATCGCGAAATAGCTCCTGGTGCGAGCTTGGATACGGCTGCTGTGGAGGCCGCGGCAGCACCGCCACGACCTTGCCGCCCGCCTCCATCGCCCCGCGCAGGGCCTCTGCGTCGATCCCCAGGGCGCCGCCGCTGACCACCACTGCGCCGGCCCGCGCCAGCTCCATGCCGCACTGCCGGGCGAATTGCCGCTGGGCCTCGCTCGGCTTGCGCGTGCCGATCACCGCCACCGCTCGCTCGCCCTGGGGCCAGTGGCCGATCGCCGCGATCTGATCGCCCCAGCGCTTCAAGGCCTGTTCGCGGCGCTGTTCACTCGCCATGGGCTCCTGAAAATCCAGGGCATCCAAAGAGAAATCCAGAGAGGGCTGCAGAATTTGCGGGCGCTTGGTCACGGCGGACTCCACGGGCGCGAAGGCGCCCTGTAGTAGTCATCGCCGGCTGTCGGAAAAAACCGCGGGGTCGGTCGAATTTTTTCGAAACTTTTACGCCTGACGCACCAGCCGGGCGGCAAAGAAGCCGTCCATCCCGGCGATGAGCGGGTGGCTGCGCAGCATGCCGTCGCGGCTCAAGAACGCCTGGGTCCACGGCAAATCACCAGGTTCCAAGCGCAGTTCTGGGTGGCGCTGCAGCACGCCCTGGACCCAAATCGGCCCCTCCAGGCGCGCCACGGAGCAGGTGGCCAGGATGATCACCCCGCCGGGCTTGACCATCCTCGCCGCTTGATCGGCGATCGCCGCCTGCAGGGCCGCCATGCCCCACAGATCCGCGGCGCGGCGGCGGTGGCGAATTTCTGGGCGGCGGCGCAGCGTCCCCAGGCCCGTACACGGCGCGTCGACCAGCACCACGTCAAAACTGGCAGGCTCCAAGGGCAATTCCGCGCTCGCGTCGGCGGCGATCGCTTGCTCCAGCGGCGCGCCCACTTGGCGGCAAAGCTCTTCGGCTTGGCGCAGCTTGTCGGCCGATAGATCCACCGCGGTGACTTGTGCCCCCGCCGCCGCCAGCGCCGCCGACTTGACCCCGCGACCCGCGCACAGATCCAGCACTTTCAGCCCTGGCCGCGCCGCCACGTAGGCCGCCACCGCGGTGCTGCCGCCGTCCTGCACCAGGTAGCTGTGGCCCAGCCCAGAAGCCGCCAGCGCCGCGCCACCGCGCACCATCAGCGCCCCGGGCACCGGCAATTCCACAGTCTCTACACCGGCCTGCGCCAGGTCCTCGCGGCCGCGTTGGCCGTCGCCCAGCAGCTGCAGGTGGGTCGGCGCGGCGGCGCGAAAGGCGCTCTGCAGCTCCTTGGGCTCGACCCCGGCGTCCTCGGCAAACTCGCCGATGCTTTGGACCATCCACTCCGGCAGATCGTCGCTGTCCGGGCGATCGCCGCGCTCGGCCCGCGCCGCCAACGACCGCAACACCGCGTTGGCAAAGCCAATGGCCGGCGAGCGCGCCCCCACCATCCCTTTCAAGGCCTGCAACGTCGCGTCCACCGCCGCAAAGGCCGGCACGCGATCGAGCTCGGTCAACTGGTAAGCGCCCACCCGCAGTGCCGCGAGACTCGACGCCGGCATCGCCACCAAGCCGTGCTTGCAGGACGCCCCCAGCCAGCGATCCAGCGACCGCTGCCGGCGCAGCACGCCGTAGACCAGCTCTGTGCACAAGCTGCGGTCGGCACCCTGCAGCGGCCACGGCTGGTCGAGCACCGTCTGCAGCGCCGTCTGGCTGCCCTGTTCCCCCGACTCCACACTCAGCAGGGCCGCGATGGCTCTGGCGCGCGCCGCGGCTCCTGGGGCCGCTGAGGGGCCTTGGTCGGCGCCTTCTGCGGCCGGCCGGCGGGCAGGTGGGGTCGTCTCGCGCATCGGGGGCTCTCTGTGCTAAATCAGCGGCGGGCCGTTCTGGCCCAGGAACCGCGATCATGCCCCACACCGCCCCCGGCTGGAAGAACCGCCTCCGCCAATTCCTGCCCCTGCTGGGCCTGACGGTGCTGCTCGGCTATTTCGCCCGCACGCTTGACCTTCAGCGCGTCTCCCAGGCCATTGCCCAGGCCGATCAGCTCGCCTTCATCGCCGTTGCCCTGATCACCGTGATCGGCGTGTGGATCTACGACACCTTCTGCCTGACCTGGCTGCTGGGCACCACCTTGGGCCACCGCGGTCGCCCGGAGCCCCTGGGCCTGCGCCAGCTGTTGCCCATCAAAGCCGCGTCTTACCTCATCAACATCGTCAATTACCACGCGGCAGCGATGGGCATGGCCTGGTTGATCGCCCGGCGCAAAGGCGTGCCGTTCTTTGAAGGGGCGGGCGCCCTGGCCCTGTTGTCCTACCTCGACATCATCGCCGTGACCGCCATGAGCATGGCCGGGGTGTGGATGGCGCCTGAGTTTTTTGGCCCCTACCCGCAGCTGCAGGTGTGGCTCAAGATGGTGGCGGTGGCGGTGTTTGCCGGGGCGCTGATCGGCGCGCTGCTGATTCAATCGCCGCTTCAATGGGGGCCGCTGCAGCGCCTGCGCGATCTGCCGCCTCTGCGGCCTCTGGCGGCCCTGCGGCCGTCGGCGCTGCTGGTGGGCCTGCTGCTGCGTTCCGCGCTGATTCTGATGTACGCGGCCGCGGCCTTCTTTACGATGCGCGCCTTTCACATGCAGCCGCAGTGGGGTCGCCTGTTCATCGCCCTGCCGATCATCACGGTGGTGGGGACGCTGCCCATCAGCGTCAGCGGCGTCGGCTCAACTCAGCTGCTGATGCGGCAATTTTACGCGCCTTTTGTGGTCGGTGCCGCAGCGCCCGGGCCGGTGATCGACGCGTTTTCTACCCTGCAGATCGTCACGTACCTGGTGTTGCGCATTGTCCTGGCGCTGCCGTTCTTTGCGCCCATCGCCAAGGAGCTGCGAGAAAAGCCAGCCGACGCCGAGCTAGAGGCCCCCGGGCCGATCTAGCCGCTTGAGGTCGACCGCTCTTTAGCCCAGCTCGCTTAAATCTGCTTGATTCTGTTATAGAAGACTGCCGGCGGGCAACAGCTGCAGCATCGCCGGCGCCGGCAGATCGCCCACCAGCGTCAGCATCTGCTCATGGGCGATCACGTGGAGCATCTGCAGCCCGGCGCGGTGATCGAGCACCAGCCCCGACGGCCCGCGCTGATCCGGCCCCAGCTGCTCGACATCCGCCTCTAGCGCCTGGGCCCGCGAGCGACTGACCACCGTCAGCGGCGAACCATAAGCGGTATAGTTATAGATCACCACGGTTTGGCCGGCCATCACGCCGATCCGCGCCCCGCGCAGCCGCACGCCGGCCCCTTCGGCCAGGGGCAGCGCCGCCGCACCCGGCACGCGCAACTGCAAGTACCGCTGCACCCGCGCCGCCGGACCAGAGATTTCTGGCGGCAGATCAGCCAAGTGCAGCTGGACCATCTGCCGCAGACTCTCTTCTGATCGCACCGCGCCAAACGGGCTGCGCTGGGTCATCGCCCCGGGGGACAGCACTCCGGCCAGCACTTCGCCGCCGGCACTTGCGCCGCGATCCTCCAGCGATCCCCGGGCCATCCGCGCCGACACCGGCTGCATCCACGCCCCGCGATCCGCCGCCTGGCGCAGACCGCTGTCTTGCAGAGCCAGGCTATCGGCCCGCAGCTGCGGACGGCCCGCCGGCAGGGGTGTCGCGGCCTGACCGGGCAGGGGCTGCGGAATCACAGCCGGCCAATTAGCTTTCTGTTCAGCAATTTGCGCCGGTGTGCTGGGGGGCGTTGCCGCGGCCTGATGCAGCGACCCGCTCGCCTTTGCCAGCAGCGGCTTGGCGCCCGCTTGGCCACCCGTGAGCTGATCGCTGCGGCCCAGCCCGTCCTCGCCGCGGTGGCCGTGATCGCCGGGCAGCAACTGGCCGACCGCCACCGCCATCACCGCCAGCGCTGCCACAGACACGCCGATCGACGTCTGGATCTGCCGGCGCTGACTCCGCTCCATGCCCTGGCACACCCGCGCCCGCAGCTGTTCGACCTGCAAGCGCTGGTCCGCCCCCTGGCACGGCGAGGCGTGCAAGTGCCTGGCTACCAAGTCTTTCATCATCGCGTCGCGCGACACCTGAGTCCGGCAGCCGCAGCACAGCCGCAGATGCTCCTCAAACTCGCCGCGCTCGCGGGCGTCAAACTCGGCGTCCAAGTAGGTGAAGGCAAATTTCTGAACATCCTGACAGTTCATTGCGCTTCCTTTCTCTCCCTCGATCAGCCCCAACCGCACTAGAACCTCAGTGGGCTCCCCAACACTTGTTCAGATTCCCCTTGGCGCCAGCGACCTTAGCTCTTAGACGGCGCGCTTGGCCCTCAGGCGGAACGCGTCCAGATCGACCACCCCCTCGTCGTCGAGCGGCGGCCTCGTCACGATCCCCTCGCGCATCGCGTGATCGATCAGCTTCTTCTGCATCGCCCGCCGCGCCCGGTACAGGCGGCTCATCACGGTTCCCACAGGACATTCAAGCACATCGGCGATTTCTTTGTACGAGAAGTCGTGCAGATCGGCCAGCAACAGCACCGAGCGGAACTCCGGCGGCAGCGAGTCCAGCGCTTCGGTCACATGCCGCGACACCACGCCGTCGAGCAATTGCGCGTCGATCGGCCGGTAAATGCCCTGGTCCTGCGAGGCCTCAGCGACCTGCAGTTCCAGCTCGGGCGCCGCGTCCATATCCACAGCATTGTGGCGCTTTCTGCTGCGGCGCAGGTTGAAGTAGGTGTTGGTCAAGATGCGGAACAGCCAAGCGCGGCAGTTGGTCCCGGCCTGGTAAGAAGCAAAATTCGCCAGTGCTTTGATGTAGGTCTCCTGGACCAGATCTTCGGCATCGGCTTGGTCGCGGCAGAGGTGCAGCGCGTAGGCGTGCAGCGCATTGAGGTGCGGCATCGCCTCGCGTTCAAAG
>JBIKTV010000709.1:0-2504 GCA_044347905.1 Myxococcota bacterium | reverse complement strand
GCGGTACCACGCCCTGGTCGAGGCGACGACGGAGGGCACCCTGCTGGTCCTGGGTGCGCGCTGCCATTACGCCAACCCGACCTTTTTGGCGATGCTGGGCTATAGCGCAAAACAGCTTGAATTTCTTGACCTAGCCGACCTCTTGCCCCGCCAAAGCGGCAACGAACCGATCTGGAATCGCCTGGACCCCAGCAGCGAGGGCGGGGGCTTGGCCGACGGCGAGGCGGTTGACGGCTGCCTGCGCCACGCCGACGGGCGCTTGGTCGAGGCGGTGCTGGCGGTCAACCCGATCGCCCTAGACGGCCAGAGCGGCTTTATCCTGCTGGCTAAGGATCTGGCGCGGCAGTCCGCGGCCCACGCCCACCAGGGCCAGGGTCCAATGCTCCAATCGCTGCCGCTGGGCGTCTTTAGGGCCCGGGCCGTGCGCCGGGGCGTGTTTGCCGAGCTCAACCAGGCCGGCCGCGAGCTGCTGCGGTCCCTGCCCCTGGCCGACAAGGATCACCCTGCCCTGGCCGATCTCTTTGCTATCCCTAGCGAATATGAAGGTTTTGTCGAGTCCCTGCTGACCGGCAGCGCAGGCGAAGGGCGAACAGTGCTGGCCGAGTCCACCGCCACAGGTCCGCGCTTTGTGGCCCTTTCTGCCCGTTTGGTGCGCGACGAGCGCCAGCAGCCGGCGTTTTTTGACGGCAGTGTCCAAGAGGTCACGGCGGAGCACCGGCGAGAGAAGGAGCGAGAGGCACTGCTTGAGAAGCTCCAGTCTTCGCTGCTGTTTCTGCTGGAGCCCATCGCCAAGCTAGGCCAGGAGGCGGTGCTTTGTCCGCTGGAGGCCAGTGTCGAGCAGGTCGCCCGGCAGATGAGCGAACACAACGCCTCGGCTGCGCTGATTACCGGCCCGTCAAAGCCCAAGGTCGCGGCCGATAGCGGCCACCTGCCAAGCGAATTGGCCGGCAGCCGCGCCGCTGAGTCGCCCCACGGCCAAAGGCTGGAGCCTGGACCCGGCTTGGAGGAGACCCCCCATCTGGAAATCAAAGGGTTGTCCAGCACCGCCGGCGCTGTGGTGCTTGGCATCGTGACGGACCAGGATCTTCGCCGCCGCGTCCTGGCCGTGGGTGCGAGCCCAGAGACGCCGGTGCACAGCATAATGAGCGCGCCGCTGACCAAGATCACTGATCAGGCCTTGGTTTATGAGGCGCTGATGCGCATGGAGGAGCGCCGCGTGCACCATCTGGTGGTGGAGGGGGCGAGCGGGCAGCCCTGGCGGGTGATTGACCACAGCGCCCTCATCCAGTTTCAGAGCTATGGGCCGATCGTCTTGGCGCGCGAGATTGCCCGTGCGACCACCCCGGCCGAGGTGGCCCGCTGCTGCGCCAGGCTGCGGCCGCTGGTCAAAACCCTGATGGATATCAGCGCTAAACCGCGGCAAGTGACCACGCTGCTCGCCGCGTCCAGCGATGCCGCGGCCGAGAGGCTGATTCAACTGGCGCTGGCCGACCTGGGTCCGGCGCCGGCGCCGTTTGCCTTCATCGCCATGGGCAGCCAAGGGCGCCAAGAGCAGACGCTGATGACAGACCAGGACAACGGCATCGTCTATGCCCAAGCGCCGGACCAGGATCCCGCGGCCTGCGCAGCGTATTTTCTCCGCTTGGGCCAGCGCGTGTGCGACGACTTGAACGCGGCGGGTTACGCGCATTGCCGCGGCCTGGTCATGGCCAGTCAGCCGCGCTGGTGCCGTTCTCTGGCGGATTGGCTTGCTTGGATAGACACGGCGGCTCGCACGCCAGAGGCCCAAGAGGTCATCGACGTGAGCGTGTTCTGCGACTTCCGCGTGATCTGGGGCGACGAGTCGCTGGCCCAGACGCTCCGCAGCGCCTTGCACGCCGCGACCTTGCGCCACCCCGCGTTCTTTCACCAAGCCGCGCGCAATGCGCTGATGTTCAAGCCGCCGTTCCGCCTAGTGGGGAGCATTTACCTGACGGGCGGTGCGGCGGAGCATCCCGGCGAAATTAATCTGAAAGACGCGATGATGCCCTTGGTCGGCTTCGCCCGGCTGTACGCGGTGCGCCACCAACTGACGCCGGTGCACACGCTGGACCGCATCAGCGCAATGGCCGAGCGCGGCTTGATTCCGCCCGCGAGCCGCGACGAAATCGGCGTCGCCTATGAGTTTTTGCTGAATCTGCGGCTGCACAAGCAGTTTGAGGCGATCGAGGCCGGCCGCCAGCCCCAGAACACCTTGCGGCCCGGCCAGCTGGGCCCGCTGCAGCAGCAGCTTCTCAAACAGGCCTTTGCCCAGATCGAAGCGGTGCAAAAGCGCATTAATTACGATTTTTTGGGGGGCGTGAGCTAGTTTGGAGAGGCCGCCGAGGCGAGGATCCCGTCTTCATCGCCGCCGCGCCCCAGCCAACTTGCGCCAGGCCTGAACGCCAAGCACACTCGCCGCACCACCACTGCCGCGAGCTGCCCATGGCCGAACACGCCCCGCACAGTCAGCTGTCGATGCCCCC
>JBIKTV010000708.1:0-2505 GCA_044347905.1 Myxococcota bacterium | reverse complement strand
GCCCCAGGGTGCCGCCCACAATCAGCGGCAGTCCCGCCATGTGCAGCGCGCGGTTGGTCGGGTTCTGGTGCGTCTCCGTGTAGTGGCGCTTGGCCTCGCTCCAGCGCTCGCGGGCCCCGCCGTGGAATTCCGGGTGGCGGCTGCGCCACTGCTGCTCCATGCTGAACAGCCCCTTGCCGACCAGCGCCACGGCGGTCATCTTCTGCCCCGTCATCAGCGCCGCGACGCCCACGCCCGCAGTGACCGCATCGCGCGACTCCACCGGCAAAAACTCGGCCAACCGATCGACTAAAGTATGCGAAACCATAGACATTGGCTCCTCCTATCGCCCACGCGAACGGCAGACCCGATGCTGTGTCTTGCCCGTTGTTGGGGGTCGCAGTATAGCACTCCGCGGCCGGGCTCTCTAGGTCGGGGGGTGAAGGGGGGCGATTGTCTACCCTGGCGCCGGACCGTCGCAGGGCAAACGCACGAACGCAAGCTTCTTGCGATCGCCCTGAGATCCGTCATGCTGCGCCCGGGGGAGTAGGGGATGCTCGAACGCGCCATGGAACAGCTGCCGATGTATCGGCTCGTGTGCCTGACCTGGGTGCCGCACTGGCGCGGCCTGCCCTTGCCGCGCAACACCCCGTGGAATACCCGGGCGATGCTTGTGTTTTCACTGGTCTTGGCCGACATTGCCGCGCTGCGCTACCACCTGCGACCGTATCGGATGCTGTCGCCGGTGCAGCGTGAGCGGCTGTTGCTGCAGCTGCTGGACCATCCGCGGCCATTGCTGGCCAAGGCGGCGCTGTTGTGGAAGTCGGTGGCGCTGCTGACGGCCTAGATCTTGGGCGAGTTTAGAACAATAGGAGATGCGCTAGGTGGCGCCCAAGACCTCACAAATCCTCAGCGAGCAGGCGGATTTCGTCGTCGTGGGCTCTGGCGCAGCGGGCAGTGCGGCGGCGCGGTGGCTGGCGGCTTCAGGCGCTTCCGTGATGGTGCTAGAAGAAGGGCAGTGGCCAGAGCCAGCGGGGCCCGACCTGCGCACCGCCCTCGACAAGCTGTACCGCGATGGCGGCATGGCTGTGGCAGAAGGTCCAGATAGTATTGTGCTTCTTCAGGGACGCTGCGTTGGCGGCTCCACCGTCGTGGCCATGGGCGTCCACAGCCCGATGCCAGAAGAGGCCTGGCAGCACTGGTGCGCCCTGGAGCCGCGCTGGAAGACCCGCCTGCCGTTCCAGGAGCTCGACCAGGCCCGCGAGCAGATGGACGAGCTGCAAAGTGTCATTAAAACGCCCACCTCTCTGCAGGGGGCCGCGGGCCAGCTGATGCGCCAGGCCTTTCCGGGGCGGGCCGATCCGACCTGGCGCGGGGTCCACGCCTGCCGCGGTGCGGGCCAGTGCCTGCTCGGGTGCCCCAACAAAGCCATGGGCAGCGCCGATCGCAGCTTGCTCGCCGACGCCAAGCAGTTTGGCGCCCAGGTGCTGCACGGCTGTAAAGCGCAGAAGGTGCTGATTCGCGAAGGGACGGCCCACGGCGTAGAGGCGCGCTTGGATGATGGCCGCCTGGCCCACGTGCTGGCTCGCCGCGCGGTGTTTCTCTGCGCCGGGGCGATCCAGTCGAGCTGGCTGCTCCTGCGCAGCGGAATTCGCCCCACGGGCCACGGTTTTCAGCTGCAGCCGCTGATGGTGCTCGCCGGCCGCTCCAATCTCACGACTAAAGCCCACGCGGGCTCGCCGGTGACCAGCCATGCCCTGCGGCCCTTTGGCGCGGAGCTTTTCGCCTCGGTGCTGCCGGAGCGCGCCCGCGGGAGCTACCTGCCGGGCATCGGCCTGGAATTAGAGGAGCGCCTGCAACACATCGCCGACATCGCGACCTGGAACCTGGTGATCCGCCCCACTGCCCGCGGCGAAGTGCGCGACCGTTTTGGCCGCCCGCAATTGCACTATGGCCTGACCCCGGACGATCGCCAGCGCTGCTTGCTGGCCCTGTCTGCGGCTTGCGAAGGGATGCTGCGCGGCGGGGCGAGCGAGGTCTATCCACAGCTGCGCCGCGGTCCGCCCGTGGTCAGTTCTGCCGGCGATCTTGAGCGATTGCGCGCTGTTCCGTCTGAGCCAGCCCAGCTGCCGCTGCGGGCGATTCACTTCTTTGGCGGCCTCCACGTCGACGACCGCTTCCAAGTGCCCGGGGTGCGCGGGCTGGTGCTGGGCGATTCTGCGGCCTTTCCGTCGGCCATTGGCGTCGGGCCGCTGTCCGCCATTACCGCCTATGCCACCGCCGTGACGCAGCGCTGGGTTGCGTAGGGGGCTGGTTCGTCTCCACAGGCCCTGGCAGCGCCGGCGCCGGGATTGGCAGCGCATCCGGCCCCCAGCCAGTAGCGCGGCGAGCGGTGCGTGCTACCTTTCCTCCGTTCACTGACGCTGCGCAGGGTTTGTCGGAGTGAACTTCAGAATTTCAAGGAGATGTAATGAGCGGAGCTACCCGGACCCCATTGCTTGCCCCCGCGCCGTTTGGCGGCCCCAG
>JBIKTV010000221.1:0-9236 GCA_044347905.1 Myxococcota bacterium | reverse complement strand
GGGCCGTGACAAGGCAATGACAATTCTGCCTGCGATCCGTCCCGCGCCGCCGCATTTTGCCTCAGGTTTTTGCTGACACGCTGAGATTGACGCAGGGCCGCGCTGGCGTGTAGCGTGCGGTACGTCGATTCAGGCAGGCCCACGGGGGCACGCGCGCCAGGTGCCTGGCCACGGAATCGGCCACAGAACTCGCCAACTCGCCAAGGGGACACGCATGAAAAAACGATTGCTTACCGTAGGTTTGATCTGCGGCATCGGCTGCCAGATGATCGACCTCAACCCCGTGGGCAGCCAAGCGGCCTTTGCCCAGCCCGCCGCCAGCTACAAGGCCGGCGACAAGGCCGAGGGCCTAGAGACCGACGGCAAGTGGTACGCCATTGAAATCCTGCGGGTAGAGGGCGACAAGTACTTTGTCCACTGGGTGGGCTACGACAAGAAGTTCGACCGCTTGCTGGAAGCCGGCAAAATCCGCCCGGCCTCGGCCCCCGGCGCGGCGTCCGGTGTCGCCCAGCCCGGCGGCGGCTTCAACGTCGGCGACAAGGTCGAGGCGCTGTCCTTTGGCAAGTTCAAGGCGGCCACGGTCGTCAGCGTGCGGGTGCTGCCGGCGTCGGGGCAGAAAAAGTTTAAGGTTCGCTGGGATGACGGCAGCGGCGAGTATGAAGTGGTCGCGGCCCAGATGCGCGCGCCGGCGTTTGTCAACTTTAGCGGCAAGGACTTTCAGGCCGGCCAGTACGTCCACGTCTGGTACAGCAATGGCTGGCTGGAAACCCAGGTCCTGGAGGTCAAAGACGGCAAAATCAAGGTGGTTTTTGGCGGTTACGGTGAGAAGTGGCTGCCCTTTGACGACGAAGCGATTCGCAACAAGGTCCGCGAGGAGCAGAGGGCCCAAGTCAAGGGCGCAGAGGACGAATTCATCAAGGAAGTCGCGGGGCCGTACTTTGGCTACGCCTCCGCCATCCTCTGGGCCACGGGCGATGAGCGCTTTGCCGGTGCCAATCAGTGGACGTTCCAGAGCATGTACGGCCACAAGACCGAGGACGTCCTGGCCAACTTGCCCAAGATGGCCGCGGGCTTAGCTGACATGGCCAAGCTCATGGAGACCAGGTTCGCCGCGTTCAAAGAGGTGAGTGCCGCCAACCGCGCGGCCCAGGGCAAGCTGAATGCCGACAAGAGCGGCGCGCGCTACACCGGCGACACGTATCGCCAAGCGGCGGCCAAGGCCAAAGAGGGCCTGCCCCTGTTCATCATGAAGATGAATAAGGACGCTCTGGACAAGAAATTCGCCCTCATCAAGGGCATGGGCGAAGTGCGCGACATCGCGGGCGGCGGCAAGGGCATCGAATTCCGCGAAGGCACCGCGGAGCTGGGCTCGCCCGGCGACGACAAGTACGAGCCCGGCAGCCAGGACGTGATTTACGGCGGCGGCAAGAATTTCATCGCCGCGCTCAAGAACCAGCTGCAGCCGCTGTTTGCCGCCGCGGGCCTGGGCGATGCCGAGTTTGCCCCCGTGGTCGCAGAGGCAGAAAAGGCAGTGGCCGAGGCCAAAGCGGCGTTTGACAAGAACCTGCCGGTGCTGTCGGTCAACTTCCCCGCCAAGGACGGGACGGTCGAGGCGTTCTGCAAGACCTGGATCGTCAAGCAAGTCCCCGGCGCCAAGGTCATCAAGGCCGGCACGCTCGATGCCGACTGGAAGGTCTGGAAAAACAGCATCGGCATCCCGGAGTCGCGCACCCGCTGGGGCGGCGTGATGTACAAGGACCCGGGCACCGGCCTGTGCGCCTATGCCAGCATCAACGCCGGCCAGGACTACGCGGCGGGCAAATTCTCAAGCGCGACCTACTTCTCCAAGATGGGCGGGGCGGTGTTTGGCGCGTACGTAGGCAAGTGCAAGTAAAGTCCACACTTCTGCTGCCTCTTGCCCTGGCGCTGCTGTCCTGCACGCCGGCGGAGGTCGCTCAGCCCCCGGTTCACCTGGATCAGCGCGGCCTGTGGGTCTGGAGCAACCTGCCCTCCATCGACCCGCAGGTGCGCGCGGGGCTGCTGCAACTGGCGGCGCAACAGCGCTTGACGACGCTCTACCTTCAAGCGCAAACCCTGGTTTACGACGCGCCCGCGGCGCTGCACCAGGCCATTTCTGACGCGGCGGAGGCGGGGCTGGAGGTCGAGCTGCTGGCCGGCAAGCACAGCTGGGTGCGGCCGACGGAGCACGCCGAACTGCTTGCGCTGCTGGGCGATTTGCGCGGTTTTGTTGCGCAGGCGGCGGGGCCCAAGGCGGTGGCCATCCACCTGAACATCGAGCCCCACGCCCTGGCCGAGTGGGACAGCGATCGCCAGGCCCTGGCCAATGCCCTGATCGACCTGCTGGAATTGGCCAGCGCCGCGCTCCAGGGCAGCGGCTTGCAGCTGGTGTACGACATGCCCAACTGGTACGACGACATCGCGGTGGTGCGCGGCGGGGTGCAGCGGCCGCTGTCGCAGTGGCTGCAAGACCGGGTGGACCGCGTGGTGCTGATGGATTACCGCGACGACCCGGCGCTGATGCTGCAGCTGGCGGCGGGTGAGCTGGCCTATGCCGATCAGATCGGTCGCCGCGTGGTGATTGGCGCCGAGACGCGCTGCCAGCTCGACCCGGCCATTACCTGGTGCGAAGAGGGTCGCGCGGCGCTGCAGGCGGGGCTGGAGCAGGTCAGCCTAGGGGCTAGGCAGCGGCCGAGTTTTGCCGGCACGGCGATCCACGACTGGAAGGGGCTGGCGGCGCTGGGGCAGTGAGCGGGGCCACCGGCGAATTCGCAGGCTGATGAGGGCGATTCTGCGGCGTGAGGGGAGACTCTCCCGCGTTCGCCCGCGTTTCTGCAGGCGCATTTGGGCGCATCCCGCTGCGCGGGACCGAGTGCTAGGCGCGCCGGCCTCCCGGCCTCTGCGCCCGGAGACGCCGGCGGGGCTGCCGAGGGGCTGGCAATTCTCGCGGAGATCTCGCCCCGCCCGCGCCTCCGCCCATGCGGGTGACGCCCTCTTGCGCATCGCGGTCGACAGGCGGGTCGCTGAACGCTACGATAGCTCAATCGGCTGGCTAGAGGGATGGCAATTGGCCCCACAACCGCGCTGTGTCCGTGGCATTTTTCCGCGTCGCCAAGCTCGAAACCCAGGAGGATCCCATGCCTAGTGCCCGCCCCCAGCACCTCGCCGGCCTTGCCGCGCTGGCCTGTACTGCCGCCGTGCTCTGGGCCCAGCCCGCACAGGCCTGCGGCGGCTGCTTTAACATGGAGCCGCCGCCGCCGCCCAAGCCCGGCGAGCCGATCATCTCGAGCCCGGTGGTGCAGGACGCCGAGCGGGTGCTGTTCGTCCGCGACGAAGCGAGCAAGGTGAGCCACGTGTGGGTCGAGGTGCGCTACACCGGCCTCGCCAAGGATTTTGGCTGGGTGCTGCCGGTGCCCAAGCTGCCCAAGGTCGGCGTGGGGTCGATCGAGCTGTTCAATCGCCTGGAACTGGCCACCAAACCCCTGTATTTCCTCAAGTACCAGGGGAGCGAGAACTGCAATGACGTGCGCATGGGCTGCCAGCTCGAGCCGGTGTGGATGGGCGACGCCTCGGGGCAGGACGCGCCGAGCAGCGCCGCAGACGCCGGCTCCTGGGGCGGAGGTCCGCCGCCCAGCCCCAAGGTCGAGGTGCTGGCGAGCGGCACCACGGGGCCCTACGACTACACTGTCGTCAAGGGCAGCGACGCCAGCGTGCTCTACAAGTGGTTGACGGACCGCGGCTATGTGACCCCGCCCAAGGCCCAGCCAATTCTGCAGGCCCACATCGCCAAAGGCGACGTTTTTGTGGCGATTAAGCTGAGCAACGGCCAAGGCGTCCAGTCGATCCGGCCGATCACCCTGGAGATGGACGACGCCGAACCGTGCGTGCCGCTGCGCCTGACGGCCATCGCCGCGGCGGAAGAGATGAGCGTGCAGGTGCTGGTGGCCGGTCCCGGGCGGGCAGTGGTCAAGAACCACCTGGATGTGACGATTAACCCCTTGCGCCTCAAGCTGATCGACCAGTACGGCTCGACGGACAAGGTCCAAGTCGACACGAAGGGCTATCTAAACCAAGAGCCGAGCAATTACGCACAGGTGATGGCCGCGGCGATCGACGAAGCGGGAGGCCGGGCTTTTGTCACCGAGGCCTCGTTGGCGCCGAGCGAAGGCAGTCTCGGTTCGGGGTTCGTCACAACCTACACGACGCAACAACTGAACAAGCTGGCCGCCGCGACCAATTGGTTGGAGGTGGCCAATTCCGGCTTTGGGCCGTGGCCGACCACCGCGGAAATGGCCGACGCCGTGGCGCTGCCGGGGGCGATGACCCAGGCCTTTGCAGACACGGCGCCGCTGCAGGTCATTGCCGAGCTGCGGGCCTGCGCGAGCTATTGGCAGCAGATCGGCTCAGCCGCGGGGGACAATTTCAGCGGCCCGGTCAACCCCGACTGCGCGCTGCCCAACGGCAAGGTCTACGTCAAGGCCAAGCTCATGGCGCTGCCTGCCAACGGCGCGGCGATGGCCAAAGGCATCGACACCGATCTGCTGCAGCCCTCGGCCAAGGTCTGGGATCTGCTGCACACCTCGGCCCGGCTGACCCGCCTGGCCATGCGCATCTCGCCCGACGAGATGGACCGCGACCCCGTGTTCGCCTTTAACCCGAGCCTTGCCAAAGTCGCCCCCCAGCGGCAGATCCCCTACCACATCGTCTGCCCCAACGGCTGGAACAACGAGCAGCTGCTGCGCCTGTCGATCGAAGGCCTGGGCAGCTGGGTGTTCATTGGCAGCAACCCGATCGACCCGCGCTTTATCAAGGCGCCGGCGGCCCTGTCGATGGCGGTGCTGGAAGAACAAGGCGCGCCCGTGGTCATCGCCCCAGTCCAAGCGGAGCTGGTCAGCGCGGCGATCGCCGGAGCCCTGCCCGGCAAGGCGAGCTTGCCAGAGAACCTTGTGGTCAAGCCGGGTTCAGCGTGGACCCCGCCGCCGTCGGACCCGCTGGTGACCAAGCTCGGCCCCTGGCCCCAGCCCCTCAACTGCAAACCCAAGGCCGGCTGGGTCAACGGCAAAATCCCCGGTGCGGCCGTCCCAGAGCCAGACAGCGGCCCGGTGCCGGGCATCGACGCCCAGGGCGGTTGGGCAGACGGCGGCCTGAGCGATGCAAAGGGGTTGAGCGACGGCGGCTCGACCGCCCCCCAGGGCGGCGGACTCGCGGGAAGCAGCGACGACGGCTGCAATTCCGCGCCCGCGGGCCGCTTGGGCGGGTGGAGCCTGCTGGCGCTGATGGCGGTGAGCGTGCTGCGCCTGGGTCGGCGGCGCGAGCTTGGCAGGCGCGGGGCCGTGGGGCTGGGCGGGAGTTTTGGTGGGCTTGGTTAAATGCTGACTGCGGCTATTGGCACCAAAAGTGCCAATAGCGCCCCCCAAACCACGCGTTCACATCTGTATTCCCTGGGGAATTGGCCAAGGGGGCGCCAGGCGGCTAAAGCCGCGTGGCAACACGTGGAAAACGAACCGCGACCGTAAGGGAGCGGAAGCTAGCGTCAGGCCAAGGCCAAGTCCCGGCAGAGACCAACGGTCGCGGTTCCCTGGTTCCCGGCTGGGTGGCCATCCGCTCCCTTACGGTCGCGGTTCGCTGGCTCGCGCTCGCGGCGCGAGCCCTTGCCCGAACATTCGCGCCAACCTGCCGACCGTCTACGCCGGTTTCCCCAGTTGCCTAGCGCGCCAGTAGCCGGGCTTCCGCTTGGCATGGGCGATGGCCATTACGCCGATGCCGCCAGAAAGCTCCATAAAAATGATGAGATACGGAAATCCGGCCAGGACGGCCATTCGGTGCGGCGCGCCCCTCTTCCACAGCGGATAAGCCAATGGGCGTTGACCAATGCGGGCAATCGCAACAGCGACCTCCCCTGCAAAGCGCAGGCCGATCCCATGCTCAGCCGCTTCATACCAGTCGACAACCGCATCGTGTTCTGCCCGTGCGGCGGGGTGAAAACGAACCGTTGCGGTCATCGTTTTGCGTACTTCGCTTGGGCCGCCGCCAACACGTCCTCGGCAGTCGGCCAGCTGGCGAAGTCGGTCTCAGCGTCCGCACTGCGCCGCTCAAGCTCTGCCGTCCAAGCCCCATGCCAACCTGGCTCGCGACCCGAGTGCAGGCCAGCGAGCAAGCGTTCAGCAATAAACTCGCGTTCTTCAGCAGGCAGCGCCTGGGCCTCGCTGAGGATTGCGGCTGCGGACTTCATGGAGGCTCCTCTACCCCACCGGGGCGCGCGGCGGGAATTGCACTGTACCGGCGGTGTTGGGCGCGGGCAAGCGAGATCGCCGTGGCCGCCCACGCCCAAGTCCCCGCTGGGCCCAAGTCCCCGCTGAGCCCAAGGACAGGAACGAACCGCGACCGTAAGGGAGCGGAAGCTAGCGTCAGGCCAAGGCCAAGTCCCGGCAGAGACCAACGGTCGCGGTTCCCTGGTTCCCGGCTGGGTGGCCATCCGCTCCCTCACGGTCGCGGTTCGTTGGCTCGCGCTCGCGGTGCGAGCCCTTGCCCGATCCGCTCCCTTACGGTCGCGGTTCGCTGGCTCGCGCTCGCAGCGCGAGCCCATGCCCGAAACACCGCTAAAGGGTCCCCACCAACGCCTCGACCTCCGCCCGCGGCGGACCAAAGCCAGAGAAGTCAAACACGCCAAGGGCCAACAGCCCGTCATCAAAGGCTTTCTGCGCGACACAGTCGGGGTCTTCCGGCGCCAGCAGCCGCGCCTTGAGCCACAGGGGCTGGGCGGGATACTGCTCGGTGCCGTAGCCAAACACCTCAAACTCGCCGCGGCGCAGGTCGATTTTGACGCGCTCTAGCAGGTCAGGCACGCGGCGACCGGCGAAATCGTCAAAGTTCTGCGCGGTGATTTTGGGGGAGCGGGCGTGGAGCTTGACCACGTCGGCCGCGCGCAAGTCGCCGTACAGCCGCTCGGCACAGCCGACATAGACGCGCAGCAGCGGTTCCAGCCGGTCGATGAGCTCGCCGCGCAGGTGCAGGCTGTCGACGCGGCCGTCTGGCTCGCGCTGCAGGTGGCCCAGGCCCAGACCGGAAGCTCTCTCGCAAGCGCTGGCGATTTGATCGAGCTTGCCGGAGGCGAACAGCAGCTCGCGACCCGCCTCCACGGCCTTGGCGTGACTGCCCCAAAACGCCCGCACATCGCGCTGGAGCCGCGGCGAAAGGTGGGCAAAGCTGCGGCGCCGCTCAAACAGCTGCAGACCCAGCCAGGCGCTCAGGTCGCCCATGCGCTGGTCGCGGGCGGCTTGCAGGTCTGCCGGATCGCGCTCTTGCTCCAGGTGGCGCAGCACCGTCTCCGCGCGGCCCAAATGCTGTTGGAGCGCGGGGAGATCGGACCACTCGTCGGCCTCTGGCAGGCGGCCAAGGGTGAGGGTGGCGTGCCACAGGCCCTCTGCAAGCGCGGCGTGTTCGAGCCACTTGCTGGGGCGGATGGGCCGGGGCTGGCGTTCGCGCGGCGCTTTGTCGGCCCGGGTGGCCAGGGGCCGGTCTGGCTTGGGGCGGCGAGGCAGGGGCGGGCGGCTCTGCTGGCGGGCGGCCAGGAAGTCCTGCTCGTCTTCATCGCGGCGAAACACCAGCCATACGCCGGGTTGGGCGGGCACGGGCTCGCGGCCCAGCACCTCAGCGATGTAGCTGCCGAGCTCTGTGTGGCTGTAATACTTCTGAAACGTGCCGCGCGAGGTGAGCACGCCGTCTTGGTACAGGCGCCAGCGGTCCTGGGCGGTGCGCCCGCCAATCAGCGCGGCGACGGACAGGACCTTGCCGGTGAGCGACCAAGCCCCCAGCAAAGCCTCGCGGCGCTCGCGCAGATCCTCAATCACGTTCAGGACAAAGCCCAGGTTAACCGCGTCTGCCGGGCTGCGCGGCCGCTGCGGGGCAAACCACGGGTCCCAGCCGCTGGCGTCGATGCCGCGGTCGCTGAGCAGGGCCACGTCATCGCCACGGCCACAGCCGTAGTCAAAGAACCGCGTGTGGGCCCCCAGGAGACCGGCGCGCCACAGCACTTGCACGGGGCTCGACAGGCCGCTGCGCACCAGGGCGGTGCGGTGGCGTTCAGCCCGCCAATCGCGCGGATCGGCGGCGACATCGGTCGCGACCAGCTGGTGGCCCTGCACGCAAAGCCCGCGCGCGGCCAGCTCTTCTTGCCAGGCGAGGGTGTGGCCGATGATGGCCTGGTCGGCAAACAGCTGGGCAGCCTCGGCCTGGGCGGTGAGGCGGGCGAAGGGGCCGTGTTGCGGGTGGTCGGCGGCGATCATCTGCTCTTTGCGGTGCAGGATCGGCGGGTTGGCGGCGGGATCGTAGGAGCGCTGGCTGACGCTGGCGGCGCTCAGGTCCACCGTCCAGGCGGCGGCGAGCTGGGGGAAGCCCTGGGTCCAAAAGCCCGGGTAGAGCAGCAGCGACACCACGGGCTCGCGATCCTGGAACTTGCAGACCGTGGTAAGCTCGTCGAGCGCCCCGGTCGCAGGGGGGTTCTGGGCCGAGGGGCTGCGCTGCGCCGCCGCGACGAGGGCGAGGGCCCGCTGGACCAGGGCGTAGGTCGACGGAACCAGGGCTGAAGCGTGCACATACAGCGCCCCGCCGACCCTCTTGCCCACCGCCTGATCGGCCAGGGCCCGCGGCCAGCCCAGTGCGTCGATGGGCAGAGCTTGAGTGTCTTGCTGCGAGGTTGCCGCCATGTCTGTCGCCACGATTGACCTCGACGCGCTCTGTAGCCGCCATGTGCGCTGGCGCGAGCTGCTGGAGTGTGGCGAGACCTGGCGGCGTTTGGCAAGCGCGGGCCAGTCTTGGGCCAATTTGCCGCAGCAGCCGCAGAGCTGGCAGGGCCTTGCCGCCCTGGCCGGCACCTTGCTGGACCCGCTGATCGACCGCTATGGTCCGCTGCAGATCACCTACGGCTTTGCCGGGCCTTTGCTCACCCGCCACATCGCCGCGCGGATTGCCCCGAGCCTGGACCAGCACGCCGGCAGCGAGCTCAACCGCCGCGGCCAGCCCATCTGCGCGCGTCTGGGCCAGGCCTGCGATTTTGCCGTGCCCGGCCAGCCCAGCGGCGAGGTAGCGCGGTGGATTGTGGCGAATTTGCCGTTTGACCGCCTGTACTTCTACGGCGACGACCGGCCGCTGCACCTGAGCTACGGCCCGGAAAACGCCCGCGCGGCCTTTGCCATGCTGCCAGGGCCCGGCGGCAGGCG
>JBIKTV010000220.1:0-9243 GCA_044347905.1 Myxococcota bacterium | reverse complement strand
TGTGTCCGTGGCTGGTGTGCCGCTGCTGGTGAACATCTGCTACGAGGCGCTGTTTGCCGACTTTATGCGGCAGGAAGCTGGGGAGTCGGCGCAGGTGCTGCTGAACCTGACCAACGACGTGTGGTTTGGCAACGGCCGGGCGCCGGAACTGCACCTGATGGTCCAGTCGGCCCGGGCGATCGAGTTGCGCCGGCCGATGCTGCGGGCCACGGTGACCGGTATCTCCGCGATGATTGAGGCGAATGGCCAAATCCGCGGCGAGACCGCGACCTTTCAGCCGGCAATGCTCAAAGCGGCTCTGCCGTTGGTGGAGATGGGCAGCCCCTATCGCTGGTGGGGAGACGGGCCGCTGTGGTTGCTGAGTGTCGGGGTGATCGCCGCGCTGTTTCGGCAAATGCTTATGGACAAGAGGGCGCGCGCGTGGCCCAATACGCAGCCCTCGGGCGAAGGAGACCTATGACACGGCAGCACAATGGAGCGGCAGGCCCCGAGCGGACCAGCCCGCGCCCCCCCAAGCCCAAGGCAAAGAAGCCGGCCGCGGCCAAGAGCGGCGAGCGTCTGCAGAAAGTTCTTGCGCGCAGCGGAGTTAGTTCGCGCCGCGCCGCAGAGGAGCTGATTTCTCAGGGCCGCGTGGACGTCAACGGCGTCACGGTCACTGAGCTAGGGGTGCGCGTCGACCCGCTGGTGGATGACATTCGCCTGGACGGTGAGCGGCTCAAGATGCCCGACGCGCGGCTGGTGCTCGTGCTCAACAAGCCCGTGGGCTACCTGAGCGCGGCGAGTGACCCTGAGGGCCGACCGCTGGTCTACCACCTGATGCCCAAGGGCTTGGCGCTGCGATCGATCGGCCGCCTCGACTTCAACACAGAAGGCGTGCTGCTGTTCACCAATGACGGCGATCTGGCCGAGCGCCTAGGCCACGCCCGCTACAATGTCCAGCGCGTGTACGAGGCGCGTGTTCGCGGTATTCCGTCTGAGGATACGTTGGCGAAACTGCGCATGGGCGTTCGGCTTGAGGACGGTCCGGCGCGGGCCGAGCAGGTCGAAATCGTCAAGCAGACCGACAATAACGCATGGCTGCGGCTGACTTTGACAGAAGGGCGCAACCGCGAAGTGCGTCGACTGCTGGAGCGCGTGGGCCATCCGGTCGTGCGACTGCGCCGCGTGTCCTTTGCGGGCGTGACCACGCTTGGCTGCAAGCTCGGGGAGTACCGCACGCTGGACGAGGTGCAGGTCGCGCAGCTGATCGCCCGCGGCCACGTCGGTACCTTTGATTTGCCTCCGGATCCTCGCAAAAGGCGCGAAGCGCCCGCGGGGCTATCGACCGGACCGACCCCCGAGCGCGAGCCGCCGCGCCGCGGAGAAGGCCGCTCAGAGGTCGTGGAGCGCCGCGCGCCTGCCCCCAAGCCAGCGGCACCTGCGAGTCCGGCAAAGCCTGCCCCGGGGCCGCGCAGCCGCCGCAGCCGCGAACTCGATCTTCCAGTGCCGTCCAGCGGAGGGCGTCCGCGGCGCAGCGATGGTCCGGGACGCAAGCCTGCGGCCCCAGGTGGCCGGCCAGCGGGCAAGCCGGGATCCAACCGTCGGCCTTCAGGGCCCCCGAAAGGTCGCTGAGACGCGTCCGCAGAGGAGCTGAGAGATGATCGCCAAGCGAGTCAGCTGCGTGGTCGGGGCGCGGCCCAATTTCATGAAGGTGGCGCCGGTCTATCAGGCCCTACAGCGCCGCGGCATTGAGGTTCGCCTCGTCCACACGGGGCAGCACTACGACGCCAAGATGTCCACGGTGTTCTTTGACGACCTGGGCATGCCGCGGCCCGACGCGTTCTTGGGCGTGGGTTCCGCCAGCCACGCCGAGCAGACCGCCAAGATCATGGTGCTGTTTGAGCAGGAATGCCTCGCGTGGCGCCCTGATCTGCTGCTCGTGGCGGGCGATGTCAATTCGACGATTGCCTGTGCGCTGGTGGCGTCCAAGCTCGGCATCGCCGTGGGCCACATTGAGGCAGGGCTGCGGTCGCGCGACTGGGCCATGCCGGAAGAGATCAACCGCATCTTGACCGATCACGCCTCGGACCTCCTGCTGACGCCGAGTCCGGACGCCGATGAGAATTTGGCCGCCGAGGGTTTTGAGCCGTGGCGCGTGCACTTTGTCGGCAACTGCATGATCGACAGCCTGCGCACCCATCAACAGCGTGCGGTGGCGCTGCAGCCGTGGAAAGAATTTGGCCTTCGTCCAAAGCAGTACGCCGTGGCGACACTGCACCGGCCCTCCAATGTCGATGAGCCGGCGCAACTGGCCAGCCTAGTCGAGGCGCTGGGCGCGATCAGCGCGCGGCTCCCCGTGGTCTTTCCTGTGCATCCGCGTACCGCGGCTCGGATTGCCGATGCGGGCCTTCAAGTGCCGGCGAGTCTGCAATTGGTTGAACCCATGGGTTATTTGCAGTTCTTGGGCATCATGGCGGAGGCCGCGGTGGTCGCCACGGACTCGGGCGGCATCCAGGAAGAGACGACGGCGCTTGGCGTGCCCTGTTTGACCTTGCGGGCCAACACTGAGAGGCCGGTGACCGTTACCCAGGGCAGCAACGTGCTGCTCGGCACGGACCCGGCGCAACTGGGCCCAGCGGTCGACCAAATCCTCAGCGGTCACGGCAAGAATGGCCGCGTGCCCGACCTCTGGGACGGCAAGGCCTCTGAGCGCATCGCCGACCTCGTCACCACAGGCTTTAGGACTTTGCTTGAGGCATCTGCGCCATGAGCGGGCTGGGCAAGCGCCGCATCGGCTTTGGCATGGCTGCGCTTTTGCTTGTCGCGGCAGGGGTTTTTGCGTGGAGCCATTGGCGGCCGAGCGCAGATCTGCCGGCGTGGCAAGCCGAATCGTGGCTGCCAGCTGAGGCCGAGCTGGTGGTGTGGAGCGACCCCGTGGCCAGCGTAGCCACGCGGTTTGACGAGCTGGCCAAAACCGTGACCGGTTTGCGCGGCATTTGGGATGCGGTGCAGTTGGCGAGCGGCGTGGACTGGCGAGACCCGCAGGCAATTGAGCGCGCGGGCCTGCGCGGCGACGCGGGGCTTGCGGCCTTCTGGTGGCGCCAGGCGGCGTGGGTGGTCGTGCCGATTGCCGGGGCGCGGGGCGGCGAGCACGTGCTAGAACAGCTGCGGCGCCGTGGCTATGGCGTGGGCAAGCCCCAGGCCCTCCGCACGGGTCAACTCTGGCGCGTGGCGGCCCGCGATGGCCAGGCCGACCAGTTGTTGCTCTGGCAGGGCGACCAGGCCGTGGTGCTGCGGCTGCCGCTAGACGGCACGCCCACCGGGGACGTTGAGGCGGAGATGCTGGCGTATCTGAGCGCCAAGACCCTGCCCGTGATCGACAAGGCCGCGGGCGTGTTGCATCTGCGCTGGTCTTGGCAGGCCGCAGGTGCCGCTCAGGGCGCCAAAGCCCAAGCCGCACTGCATCAGGCCCTGGGCCCGGCGGACCTGTTGATCGGCGGCGCCATCGACCGGCTCCAGGGCCTCGACGCAGACGTGCTGTTGGGGCCAGACGGTCTCACCGCCCAAGTGCAATTGCGCGCAGCAACCGGCAAGCTCGCCGATATCGCCAGCTATCATGCGGGCTTTATCGACGACGCCGCCGCGCTGAGCCTGGGCGATCTCCTGCCCGACGAGACCCTGCTCCTGAGCCACCTTCGCCTCAACCCGGCGCTGTGGAACACGCTCCCGCAGTCAATCCAAGACCTTGCTCTGCCCGCCCACGCGCTCCAGGCGCTGCATCCCTCGCTCTCCGGGGTCGACGCTCGCCAAGCGCTGCAGGCCTGGGATGGCCAGGTGGCCGTGGCCTTGCTCGCGGTGGCTGACAGTGTGCCCCTGGATCCGCGCGGTTGGGCCAAGCTGTGGTGGCGCACGGCGCTGCGGCCGGTGGTCGCGGTGAGCCTGCGCAGCGACACTCAGGCCCGCGACCTCCACGAGCGCATCCGCGCGGCCATCGACACCAGCGCCGATCGCACGCAGGCGGTGAGCTTTGGCAAGTGGGTCGGCTACAGCGTCCCCGGTCCCGACGCGCCCTGGCTGTTACTGCGTCAAGGCCGCATGATCGCAATGGCTTCTGGCGCCGGAACGGCCGACGACTTGCGCCGGGTGGTCGAAGGCAAATATGCACCGCTGAGCCAGGCCGTGCGCGGCGAGCACGAGAAAACCCTGGTCGACGGCAAGCGGTATTGGAGCGGCAGCCTCATCCACACCCCGCGGTTGGTGCGATCGCTGCGGCGCCGCGGCGTGCCCGATTACGCCACCCAGCTCATCGGCGCGGTGCATAGCGTGGCCCTAACCCTGGAAATGTCTAGCGATTGCCTGACATTGCGCCTGGCCATGCGCCCCTCTATGGATGAGGAAGCCGACCACGCCGCGCCTGTGCAGGGCGCTGGAGGGGGGCTGTGAACCACGCCGATACCTCGCCAAAGCCAGCTGAAGCGCAGGCGATTCTTGCCGTAGGTCTCAAGCGCGAGTTCAACGCCGACGGCCGGGTAGTCCGCGCGCTGGCCGGCGTCGACATGCGCATTGGCCGGGGCGAACACGTCGCCATTGTCGGTCGCTCCGGGGCCGGCAAGTCGACCCTGCTCAACCTCATCGGCGCCCTTGACCGCGGCTATCAAGGCACCCTGCAGGTGTTTGGCCAGGAGCTGAGTCACCTGCCGGACCGAGCGCTGGCGCGGTTTCGCAACCGCCAGATCGGCTTTGTTTTTCAGTCATTCAACCTGCTGAGCCACCTGACCGTCGGCGACAACGTCATGCTCCCCGCGTCTTTTGGCGCCTCTTTGCCGGGCGCTGAGGTCGAAGCGCGGGCGCGGCAGCTGCTGCACGATGTCGGTCTGGGCGATCGCTTTGACCAGCCGCCAGGGCAGATGTCGGGCGGCGAGCGCCAGCGGGTGGCCATCGCCCGGGCGCTCCTGCTGCAACCGCCGCTGCTGGTATGCGACGAGCCCACGGGGAGCCTCGATGCGGCGACCGCCCAGCAAATCCTTGACCTTTTGCGCGCCACCCAACAGAAAAGCGGTGCGACCCTCGTGGTCGTGACCCACGATCCGTCCGTGGCCGCGCAGGCCCAGCGCACCATCGTGCTGGATCGCGGACGCGTTGTGCAGGGGGAAGCATGAGGCTGCGGCGTCTGCTGGGCCTCATCGGCCACAACTTGCGATCGTCGTGGGTGCGCGCGGCGCTGGCGATGGTCGGCATCGTCGTAGGCACCGGTCTGCTCACGTTCTTCTTGGGCCTGGGCCAAGGGCTGCGCGAAAAAGTCCTGGAAAAGATCTTTCCGGTCAACCAGCTAGAGTTTGAGCCGCGCGCGGTGCAGATCTTTGGCATCGAACAACTGGCGCTCCAGGAGCCGCTCGACGACGCCAGAGTGCGGCAAGTAGCTGCCTTGCCAGGAGTCGTTCGCGCCTTTGGCAAGCAGAAATCCAGCTTTCCGGCGAGGCTCTGGGGCGGCAAGGAGCTGCTGGGCTACAACCTGTTCACAGAGGCGTTCTTTGACGGGGTCCCGGCCGAAGTGCTCCGCAGTGAAATCGAAGGGTTTGAGGGCGCCGACGCCAAACGCCACCCCGCCAAGGCCGCCAAACCGCGGCGCTGCGAAGAAGACCTGGACTGCCGCTCCGGCCAAGCCTGCCGCGATGGCCTGTGTGAGTCGATCGTCTGGGCCGATCGCTTTGTCGAGCATCCACAGGTTGCCTATCCCTGCGAAACAGCTGATCAATGTCCCAAAGGACAAGCGTGCCAAGAGGGCCGCTGCCAAGACCCCAAGGCCGAGCCCCTTCAGCGCTGCTTGCTCGCTGCACCCACAGGTCACGGCCGCGACCTGCAGTACGACGCAGAGATCGGCGCCCTCGCCCAACCCTGCGCCGAAGGCTGGTGCCCGCAATCCGGCTCCACCTGCCCCAGCGGCAGCTATTGCGCTGCGGACCATCCGGAAACCCGCCTGGGCTGGTGCGAAACGCCGCTCCCAGCTGTGATCAATCCGCTGCTTTTGGAGGTCTTCAACTCCGACATGGCGCGGTCCCTCGGCGCTGCGCCCATAGGCTCCCTCGCCGTGCTCTACGGCGTGCGCTTTCACGTGGTGCTGGGCGACTCGTACTTTGGCAAGGACTCCGAGCGAGCCCTCCAACAGATAAAGCAGGCTCAAGTCGTGGGCTTCTCGCGCAAGGCCCCAGAACTTGGCGTAGCCTTTCCACTTTCCTTTATTCGGCACGCCAACAGTCGCCTCAAAGGCGCCGAGGCCGCGCGCAGTTTTGACGCCGTCTTGCTCGATACCGCCAGCAACGAAGACGTCCCCCAGGTCATCGTTGCAGCGGAGAAGCTGGGCCTGCAACTGAGCCGCAAGTCCAGAGCCGCACGGACATTTGGCACCGTCGTCATGGTGACAAGCTTGGCGTTGTTGCTGCTGGCCGGCCTAGTGCTAGTCGTCGCGGCGATCCAGATCGCCCAGACCTTTGCCATGCTCGTGCATGAGCGCCGCCGGGAGATCGCGGTGCTTCGCGCGCTTGGCGCCGCGCGACTCGACGTTTCGGTGCTCGTTCTGGGCGAAGCCCTGGTCATCGGCGCTGTGGGCGGCGCCCTGGGCGGAGGGTTGGCCTTGCTTGCTGCCGCTGGGGTAGATGCGGCGGCGGGGCAATTCCTAGCGGATGTGCCGCTTTTGCCAAAGGGATTTTTTGCTTTTCCGAGCTGGGCCTGGCCGCTGTCTGTCGCCGTGGCGTCGGTGTTTACCGTGCTCGGGGCGCTGGGGCCAGCGCGGCGTGCTACGACGCTGGATCCTGCGGCTGTGCTGGCGCAGAGCTAGCTGGCTAGCTGCCAGGGATTTTGCGCGAAGCGCAGGGGAAATTTCTTCCCCAATGCCGTGGGAGCTACAAAGGGGGAGGAACCATAGACGGGTGAAGGAGACGTGCCGTCTCCGTTTGCTGGGTTCTACCGCGGTGCCGCTTCATCGCTCCATGTATTCGCGCGCGGCCCCTTGCTTCCCCCATACCCCCACCTCCTTTACTTCCCCACCTCTGGCCCGGACAAAGCTCGGCTTTTCTGCGGTGTTCACGGAGACCGAGCCGCGAGCGAAGCAATGCGGCGTCGTGACAGCAGGGAGTTGTGTAGGTTGATCGCCCCTCGACCTATCGAGTAGCCAGACCTTTGGGCTTTGGAATGGCGCCCGCTGCCCCCAAAGGAACGGCAATCGCCCGGTCTGTGGGCAGCAACCTCGCGATCTCCTGTGCGTCTAGAGCCGCCTTGGTGTCCTGCCCAGGCGAGGCGAACTGCGACACCAGGCTGCCGATGCTCATTGCCGTGGCGCCGCGTTTGCGATGCGTCAGGCGCCGAAGGGATTGCGACCATTCCTCCGGTTCGCTCAACGGCGCCGATGAGGCGGGACCAAAGGCCGCGTCGCGAAAAAGCGCCGACTCCTTAGGTTTTTCGCGAAAGTGGTGGAGCGGCTCCATGGCCGTCGCAGATCCGCCGAGCAACACAACAACTAGGGTGGAAAGTACAACCGCACGCATGATGACCTGCCGAGGCGCGATGCCGTCGCCCTCAGACGCGCGTGGCCGCCGGACGATCTAGGCCGAGGTTCTCCGATCGCCTTTGGTTGATCTCATCGCCAGGTTAAGGGTTCGACAACCCCGGGACCTGACCGCCACACCGCCGCATTGCTCCGCTCGCGGCTGGGCCTGGGTCTAGACGAGCGGAAGTATCTCCGTTCCACACCGCCGCATTGCTTCGCTCGCGGCTGGGTTTCAACACGATCCCCATGTGTCCGCCACACCTTGTCCGGGCCAGAGGTGGGGAAGTAAAGGAGGAGGGGGTGTAAGGGGGAGGAAATCTTTAGATGGGCAGGAGACGGCACGTCTCCTTCACCCGTCTATGGTTCCTCCCCCTTTGCAGCTCCCACGGCAAGGTGGAGAAAGACCTTGCATGTATTCGAGAATTCCCCTGCTCTGAAAGCCCCTGCAGGAGTCCCCCGGGCCTTACAGGCCCAAGCCGCTGCCGCAAGTTCCGCCCGGCTTGCCGCTCATGCAAGACAGCAGATTGCTGCAGGTAATTCCGCCAAAGCACATCGGATCGGGCTTGCCGCTCATGCCGCTGAGCAGGCAGGTGATGGGGTCGCCGGGCGTGCCGCCGCCGCCGCCACTGGAACCGGTGTTGCAGCAGTCAATCGGCTGACCCGACAGGATGTCCTGGATGGTGCAATCGGGATTCTTGGCATCCTTGGTGCAGTCGCAGTTGGCGAGCTTGGTCAGCGCACCCAGGGGCGAGCTCAGGACCTGCTTGCAGGTCGAGTTGGGCAGGGCCTCGGTCGGCGTGCCGCCGGTGCCACTGGACCCACCGGTGCCACAGGTGCACGAGCCCGCATTTGGCGCCGGAGTGCCGCCGCCGCTGCCGCCGGGCAGGCCGGGGATGCCGCCAGGCAGGCCACCGCCGGCGCCGCCGAGGCCGCCGAGCAAGTCGGTGTTCAGCTCGCAGGTCGAGCCGGCCGCGGCGTTGCAGAAGGCGATGACGTTGTCGCATTTGCCGTTCTTGTCGAAGCACAGGCCAGAGCCCGTGTCGCAGACCAGCTCAAAAGTGCCGTTGGGATCCGCCGGGCAGTCCGCGTCGCTCTTGCAGGTGCCGGTCTTGGGGCCGATGACGCCGCCCGTGCCGCCGCCCACAGAGCCGGAGCAGGTGTAGCTCTTGGAGCTGCAGGTGCCCTTGCTCTTCTTGGCGCAGTCGTCGTCGGTCGCGCACTCGACGCACGACCACACGCCGTTGATCTCGACGCAGCCGGGGTAATCGCCGCCGCACGCCGAGCACTCGTTGCTGGCCGACGACTTCTCGCACACATGCTTCTGCAGGTTGCACTTGGGCCCGCCGCTGGCGCCGGCGCAGTGGGTGTCGTTGGTGCACTCCACGCATTCGCCGGTGGCCGCGAGCTTGATCTTCTTGGTGGGCTCGGCAGCCGGCGGGCAGGTCGAGGTGGTGACGCAGGTGTAGGTGTTCAGGTTGCACGACCCGCCGGCGCAGTCGGCATTCTTGGTGCATTCCGCACACTTGCCGGCGACGCAGGTGGTCTTGCAGCCGCTGCAGCCGCTGGTGCAGGCCGGGCCGTAGCAGCACTTGGCCGCCGAGAAGGCGCAGGCCTTGGTCTGCTCGGTCACGTACGCGACGCAGGCCGAACCGTCGGGGCAGGCTTGGCCGGCGCTGCAGTCGGGCAGGCAGGCCTTGCCGGCGTCGCCAAATTTGACGCAG
>JBIKTV010000707.1:0-2512 GCA_044347905.1 Myxococcota bacterium | reverse complement strand
CGGCAGCTCGGCCGGCACCGCGGTGTGGACAATCGCCGACCAGGCCGCCTGGAGCGCCGCCACGACCCAGCCGTTGTTGGAGAATTGCCAGCTCTGCAGGGCTTCAGCCTGATCTAGGCGGTGGCTCCAGAGCTCGCGGCGTTCGTCGGGCAAGTGCTGCAGGGCCAGGCGCAGGCCGGCAAAGTCGCCGTGCAGCACCGCGTGGCGGATCGCCAAGCACCACAGCGCACAGGCCTCGCGGGCATCGTCCTCTACGTGGGTCAAGGCGCTGATCTCTTGGGCCGCCTGCCACAGCGCTTCTTCGTCGGCGTCGCCCAAATACGCCAGGGCCACCGGCGCCGTGCGCATGAGCGAGCCGTTGCCGGCGCTGCGACCGTGGCTGCGGTGGTGCTGATCCGCGGCGCCGCGCAGGGCCTGCGCCGTGCCCTGAGCCCGGGCGGCGCTGAGGATCGACCGCGTCTGGATGCCGACATCCGGCGCCGTCTCGGCCCAGGTCCACCACTGCCGGGCGATGCTGTCCTGAGCTTCAGGGCTGCGCAGGTCGGCGCCCGTGGCGGCCACATCGGCGATGGCATAGGCCATGGCCGTGTCGTCGGTCCATTGCCCTGGGGCCCACCCCAGACTGCCGCCGCCGGTCATGGCCACCGGGGTGGTGTACGGCACCCGCGGGCGGAATTCGAGGCCCGCGCCCAAGGCATCGCCCGCAGCCAAGCCGATCAAGGTGCCCATGGCGCGGTCGAGTTGCGCGGCGGTCAGCTTGTCTACAGGCATGTGCGCACCACGGCCCAGGGGCTCGCCACACAGCGCGGCGCGGCAGGGGTGTACACCCGATCGCCTTAGCTGGCGAGGAAATTGGCGGTGGTGGACCTGGTGATTGTGGACCTGGTGATTGTGGACCTGGTGGTGGAAGTGGGCCGTTCCGAACCTACCCAAACCTCAACTACTGTCCGCCCAACAGCGCCTTGCAGTCGTCCAAAACGTCTTGCGGATGGCTGGTGATGTTGAACACCACGTTGTAATGCAGGATCCGCGTCCCGGAGGGGTCCAGCAGCACCGTCACCCGGTCTGCAAAAAGCTGGCTCGCGGAGTCGGCGGCGCCCCAGGCCACGGCCAATTCGCGCTTGCTGTCTGTCCACAGGGGAAAGGCAAACTTGTTAGAAGTCTTGAACTTGGCGTTGGCCGCCGGCTTGTCAAAGGACACGCCGATGATCTTGACACCCAGGGCATCGAACTCGCTTTGGCGGTCGCGGAACCCGCAACCCTCGTCCGTTCAACCACTTGTCCCGGCGGCCGGGTAGAACCACAGCACCGTGTAGTGGCCCAGCAGGTCCTGGTCGCTCACCGCCGCGCCGCTGCTGTCCACCACATGGGCAAAAGCGGGCAACGCCAGCGGATCCGGCTGCAGGCCCTTGGTATTGGGCAGCTTGGTGGCGACGTCGGCCGGCGCGGTGTCCACCGCAGCGGTGTCGACCGCCGCCGAGTCGGACGATGCGGTCTCGTCTGGCTGGCCAGCGACATCAGACTCAGCTGTGGTTTCAGCCAATTGCGTATCCACAGCGCTGTCTGTGGCGGCGGCGTCGGCAATTGGCCCAGCCGCAGCGCCAGAGCCTTGGGCGGCGCAAGCGCTTAGCAGCAGAGCGGCGAGAAGAGCGGAGGAGAGAGTGAGTTTCATGCCGCCATCTTGGCGCATCGGCCAAAAAGTGCAAGGGATGTGGCCCCGCAGGGCGGCGGCATCCGCCGCTTTTTGCCGCGCTTAGCTCGACCCAACGGGGCGAGCGCGACCGGCAAAAAGGCCCAGCCCGGTCGCCGTCTCGGCGATGCACCCAAACCAGGCCCTCTTTTCAGCAAAATCGGCCCGCTCTTGCCCACCAACCGCCGCACCTGTAGCCTCGCCTGCCCTGCGGTAGGCCCCCACGCGCGCCGCGCTTGCCGCCCAGTGAGGTCGCCATGCCAGAGCTGCCCGAAGTCGAGACCGTCCGCCGCCACCTGCAGCAGTTTCTGCCCGGCCAGCGCGTTGAAAAGGCCTGGTTCTACCGCGCCGATCTGCGCTATCCGCTGCCGCTCCGCCAGCTAGAGGCCCTGACCGGGGCGACGCTGGGCGAGGTGCGCCGCCGCTCAAAGTACCTGCTGATTGACGGCAGCGGGCCGACCCTGCTGGTGCACTTGGGGATGACCGGGCGGCTGTTTGTCGAGGCCGGCGATGTCAAAACGGGGGATGCGGAGCCCGAGCGGCGCAAACACGAGCACTGGCGCTTGAGGTTGGACGGACCGCTGGGGCCGCAGTGGCTGCGCTATGTCGACGCGCGGCGCTTTGGCGCCCTGGACGTGCTGGATCCCGCGGGCCACCACCCCTTGCTGGACGCACTGGGCCCAGAGCCGCTGGAGCCGGCTTTTGACGCGCAACACCTGTGGCAAGCGTGCCAAGGCCGCCAGGTGCCCATCAAGCAGCGGATCATGGACGGCAGCGTGGTGGTGGGGATCGGCAATATCTACGCCAGCGAGAGCTGCTTTC
>JBIKTV010000219.1:0-9271 GCA_044347905.1 Myxococcota bacterium | reverse complement strand
GGGGTAAAGCCGCTGGCGCTGGGCAGCGACGCTTGGCTCGCTTGGGTGCCGCTTGGGGCCCTGGATCGGCTGGCGTCTGTGCCCGGCCTTGGGCGGGTGCGCCTGCCCGTGCCGCTGAGGGCGCGCTTGGGCCCGGCGTTGAGCGAGGGGGCAACGGCGAGCGGGGCAACGGCTCGGCACTGCCAGAGTCAGCGCGGTGCTGGCGTGCAAGTTGCGGTAGTCGATGAGGAATGGAGCGGATTTTCGCCGGCCCTAGCCCAGGGCGAGCTGGCCGAGGTTCAGGGCAAAGCGCCCTATCAGGGCAGCGATCCTGAGGCCTGGCACGGCACGGCCTGTGCGGAAATCGTCGCCGACATGGCCCCTGCGGCGGTGATCCGCCCGCTGCAACTCGCCACTCTAGCTGAGCTTCAGGCGCAATTGCCCAAGCTGCTAGCGGCCGGGGTGCAGGTCATCAGTCAATCATCCGGCTGGACGTCGGGCTATTCGTTTGGCGACGGCAGCGGCAAAGCCTGCGACCTGGTGGCCACAGCGATCAAAGGCGGCCTGGTATGGGTAGCCGCAGCCGGAAATGAAGGCGGCGGCCATCAGTGGCGCGGCCCGTGGAGCGACGCCGACGGCGACGGCTGGCTCGAATTCTCCAGCGACGACCAGGGCAACGGCTTCTATGCTCAGGGCGGAACACTGGTTGCGCTTGAACTCGACTGGAATGGCTATCCGGCGACGGCGGTGGACCTGGATCTGCACCTCTGCGCCAATCAGTTTGGTGCTTGTCAGGGCCTCGCCGCCTCTCAAGGCCTGCAGAGCGGCACCCAGAGCCCCATCGAGGCAATTTGGTGGGACGTGGCCAAGTCTGGGACGTATTTCCTGCGGGTCTTTGCCAAAACTACCCCGCCTCCGGGTTTGGCGCTGCGGCTGGTGGGGCAGGGCACGGGGCCCCTGCAGCACCACACGAAAGCGGGGACGGTGGTCGACCCGGCCGCCTGTCCCCAAGCCATCGCCGTTGGAGCTGCTGAGGTGAACACCTGGAACTCCAATAGTATCGCCGATTACAGTGCGCGCGGGCCGACCTATGACGGTCGCGTGAAGCCCGAATTACTGGCGCCCACCGCGGTTCAGGTCTCGGTCACCCCGGAGCTGTTTGAGGGCACCTCCGCCGCCACACCCCACGCCGCCGGCGCCTTGGCCGTTTTGCTTGGCAGCGGCTTGGACATTGACCAGGCGATCGCCGAATTGCTGGGCCAAACCGACAACCACGGCCTGACCTTGCCCGATAACCTCCGCGGTCACGGCTGGCTGCAGCTCCAAGGGCCAGCGGTGGGCTGTCTGCCGGAGCTCACCGATGCCGCTGCGTGCACGTCGATCTGCGGCACGCCCGGCCAGAGCATCTGTGCGGACCCTTGCGCCGCAGTGACTTGCGCGCCGCTGGGCGAGGCTTGCCCGGCCTCCGTCCCCAACGATGCGGACACCGGCTACAGCGACTCTGCTGACGGGGCGAAGGCTGAAATACCCAAGGAATCGTCAGATGTTCAGGGTGGTGCTGCCGCAGCGGCCGCGCCCGGCGAAGGCGGCTGTCAGGCGAGGGCTTCTGCGCCTTCCCTCAGTTGGGGCTGGCTCCTCTTGGCAGGTCTTGGTCTTCTCCGCCGTCAGCTGCGCAGCGCGAGCCACCAACCCGCCGCGCCGCCAAGCAAACAGGACGCGAGGGTAACTGCGGCGTAAAGCCCGGCTCTGCCCGGTTGTCCCGCGATTGCCATCCTGAGCAGTTCCGTATTGAACGTCGAATAGGTGGTAAAGCCACCCAGTACGCCCGTAGTCAAGCTCAAATAGATCAACGAACTCATGGGGATCTGCCCATGGCGCGCCATCAGCCAGCCAAACAGCGCTGAACCGAGCACGTTGACCAACAGCGTCGCAATGTGGATTCCACCGGGGGCCAGACCGTGCAGCAGCCTCGCCGCGGCAAAGCGCAGCAGCCCGCCAGCCCCGCTCCCCAGCGCCACCCACAGGGCCTCGCGCCAACTCATCAAGGGCATTGGACAAAAAAGCACTTTGGCGTCTCGCCGAGCAGTCCACAGCGGTCGCACCAGCAGCCGTCAAACTCCTCGCCTTTGACAAAGATGCACTTGCCCGCGGGCTTGCCGACGCATTTGTCCGCCGAGCATTCCGGATGCGGCTCACTGCAGGCCGCGGCGTTGCACCAGCAGTCCGGCTTGTGCGGCGGCATCGTCTGGCAACCGCACCAATCGGGGCGCTTGGCGGTGTTGAACACGCAGTCGTCGAGCTCTGCGCAGGCCTTTTCATCCAAGGGATCGCAGATGTACTGCGGGCACTTCTTCTTGTCGGCGCTGCACTGTTCGCCGCAGAAGCACTTGGGCTGGTTGTTGGGACAAATGCTGGGATCACAGCGCGGCACTTTGGACGTTGGGCACTTCTCACCGCAGTAGCACTCGCCCAAAGTGGGGCACTTGGCCAGGAAAGCGCAGTCTATATCCTTGCTTTCAAAGCCCGGCTTGAGTGCGCTGCCGGTGCAACTGGCGAGCGATGTGCCGGTATCGGCTCCGCTGGCGACGTCTTTGGCTGCGGTGTCGCTGCCCTGACCGGCGTCCGCGGAGATGGAAGCGGCGGTTTCGGCTTCACTGCAGCCAGAGAGGGCCCAACCGATCAGGCATAGAGCCGCTGCAAACGGCCCAAACGCGCTGCGGCGGAGCAACGGTCGGCAAGAACTCCGCGTGAACCAGGCTGGCATAGCGCACTCCGTTCCCTCTGCCGTCTGCAGCAAGGCCGCCAAACTGTACACGGGAGCCCGCCTCGCGTCCAACCGCCTTGCGATCTGCTTGATGGCACCGCATCATGATGGCTGCGTGTCGTGCGCGGGCCGTTGCCCGCCCTCTGGAGTAGGGATGGATCTGCGCAAAGCTCTGATCAGTTTGGTCGTCCTCGCCGCTTGTGGCGCTGATCCGGAAGTACCTGCAACGATTGGCACGGCTGCCGGGGCGGATGGGGCCGGTGCCGACGCCAGTTTTGATGCCAGCGCGACGGGTGACACCGCATCGAGCGACACAACACCTGGGGACTCCGCGGCAAGTGACGCATCGGCACAGGATGCAGGGCCAAGCGATGCAGCAGCCAACGACGCGAATGCCAACGACGTCAATCCCAGCGACGCCAATGCCACGGACGCTGCGCCAGCCAAATACCCCTTGTGCAGTCAACTGTTGACCTGCGTAGGTGTCGCCTGCTCCAGCGCCAATACCATCGACTGCGCCGCTCCGTGCTTGGCTGGCGCATCCGCCGCCGCGAGCGCCGCGATCAAGCCGTTCCTCGACTGTACAGACCAGGCCTGCGCCAAGGGCCTTTGCGCCGGATCTAGCGACCCCAAGTGCCTGGGCAACTGCGGGTGGGACAAGTGCCTGACCCCAGCGCTAGCCTGCGGCGCCGACGGCAAAAGCGGCACGGCCGACTGCAGCAGCGCCTTTGGCTGCCTGGAAGGCTGCAAGAACCAAGGCGGCAACTGCGCGTTCAATTGCTACGCTGCGCTAAGTCCGACGGCCCAGGTCCAGCTCAACAACCTGAGCGCGTGCAGCGCCGCCGCCGGCAACCAAGACGCCTTTAGCGTTTGCCCCAACCAGGCCCTGACGTGTCTCACCGGCGGCAAGACCGGCAGCGACGACTGCTGGAAGCTCCTTGGGTGCACGTCGGCGTGCGATCAGGGGTCGGACGCGGTCAAGGCCCAGTGCGTTGGCACCTGCTGGAGCAAGGCGAGCAAAGACGCTCAGGGCCAATGGATTTCTGTGCTCCAGTGTGGCGATTCGTCCACGCCTGCATGCGCCACCCCGTTGCTCACCTGCGTGCAGCCGTCGGGCGCGAAGACCTGCTTGGACACGTTGGGATGCTGGGAGACCTGCAGCAAGGCGGCGGCCGGCGACAGCTGCGGCCTGCAGTGTCTGCGAGACGCTTCGCCGGCGGAGGGCAAGAAAGTGGTTGATCTTATGCAGTGTATCGCCCAGCAATGCGGCAGCTGCAAAGGCGACCAGACCTGTGAAGACAAGTGCACCCAGGAAAAGTGCAAACCCGCGCTGACCGGGTGCTTGGCGCCATAGGGCCTTGCGGGAAGCCTGCCATCGCGGACGTCCTTGCATCAGCCGGTGGAATTTCGCTACCCTAGGCGATTCTGAGAGGCGGCCAGGTCGCCCCAGGCCGGCGCGGTCGGTACTCAGTAGAGACGAATTTCTAAGTGGTTATCTTTGGAGGATCGGATGATGCAACGGCGGCCCAACGCGGGCTTGAAGCTGGGCTTGGGCGCGGTGGCGGTATTGTTTGCGGCGGCCTGCGGCGCGGGCGGTGGCGGCGGCGGCGGTGGCGGTGCGGCGATGACGGGCGGGACCCCTGGATCAACGTGCAACACCAAATACAACTCTGAGGGATGCGTCGGCAACAAGAAGACCGGCTGCGTGGCCCTGCCGACCGACGTCAGCCCCGACGCGGGCGTCTGGAAGGACCTGGGCGACTGCACGTCGAGCGAATACTGCATCGCGGAAGCCAACCCGAGCGACGCGGCCAAGAAGATCGCGGTCTGCAAGCCGCTCCAGACGGGCGGGGGGACCGATACCGTGGGCGCCGGCGACGGCACCGCTGGAGGTGACTCCACAACGGTCGGTGACGCCATTTCGTACGCTCAGTCCGTACAGTGCGTCAAGACCAATTGCCTGTCCGAGTTTTCTGCCTGCAAGGCCGACGCCGGCTGCGGACCTTCGGCCAACTGCTTCGAGAAGTGCACCACCGAGGCATGCGCCGACGCCTGCCCCGACATGCCGGACGGCAACAGCGCGGGCATGGCGCTGGGGATGTGTATGATGCAGAAGGGCTGCATCCCGACGTCACAGCCTGAGCCCGTGTGCGGCAACAGCAAGTGCGAAACAGGCGAGACCTCCGCCAACTGCAGCCAGGACTGCAAAACCACCGGCCCAGTCTGCGGCAACGGCACCTGCGAAAGCGGTGAGACCAACGCCAACTGCGCCAGCGACTGCAAGGCCACGGGCCCAGTTTGCGGCGATAAGAAGTGCGAGGGCAACGAGATCGAGATGTGCCCGCAGGACTGCCAGACTGGACCCAAGTGCGGCAACGGCACCTGCGAGTCCGGCGAGACCACCACCAGCTGCCCCAGCGACTGCAAGACCACCGCTGCCAAGTGCGGTGATCTCAAGTGCGACGCCGGCGAGTCGACGAACTGCCCACTGGACTGCAACACGCAATACGCGTCTTCGATGACCTGCGCAGTCAACGGCTGCAGCAGCCAGTGGGCCGCGTGTATGAACGACGCAAAATGCAAAGGCTTCTTCAACTGCGCGGTGATGTGCGACTGCAACCAGAGCTGCATACAGGAATGCGGCATGGGCATTGAGACGAACTCGGCGGCGGTCAACATCGTCACCTGCTCGAGCCAGAAGCAGTGCCCCGACCCGTGCGCCGGCACCGGCCCGGTCTGCGGCAACGGCAAGTGCGAGAGCGGTGAGACCAAGACCAACTGCAGCAAGGACTGCGGCAGCGCCACTCCCGTGTGCGGCAACGGCACCTGCGAGACGGGTGAGACGGCGTCGAGTTGTGCCAAAGACTGCGGCACTAGCACGGGTCACGCCTGCGACCAGTACTGCGGGACTCAGGCGCCCAGCGGCTGCTACTGCGACGCGGAGTGCAAGAATGCTGGCGACTGCTGCACGCCGGATGGAAAGGCGCCGACGAGCGCTAACAAGACTTGCGGAGGCTCGACCTGCGTTCAGTGCAACGGCGCCCCGTAGCCATCGCCGAGACTAGATAGCGCAGGGCCGGCAAGGAGACTTGCCGGCCCTGTTGCGTTTTAGGCGACCCTGACCGCGTCGGCTCGGCCGGCCGGTGCCAGGGGCAGGGTAGCCCTAGCTCGGCGCGGCACCATTCCGCCTCGCAGTCCAGCGATGCGCCACCCAAAAAGCGGCAATGCCCGCCGTCGATGGCTCGACGGCGGGCTTTGCTTCAGCTCTTGGCCTAGTGGGGACTACTCAGCGGCCGGGGCGCTCTCGCCGCCGCCCTGCGGCGCATCGCCACCGCCCTGCGGGGCGTCGCCGCGACGGTCGCGACGGCGCTGCTCGGCGGCGTCATTGCGCTCGCCACGGCCGCCCTGCTCGGCGCCCTGGGCCGGACGGCGGTCGCCGCCCGGGCCGGGGCCGGGGCCGCGGTCGCGGCGCGGGCCGCGGTCGCCACGGTCGCCACCGCGGTCATCGCGGCGCGGGCCGCGGTCACCGCGATCGCCACCGCGATCGCCGCCGCCTTCGCCTTCGCGGCGCTCAAACTTTGGCGCGTTCTCGCCCATCGCCTCTTTGTGCGACAAACGGACCTTGCCCATGCGGTCGACATTGACGACGCGGACCTTGAGCGGGTCGCCGACCTTGCAGATGGCGTCGACGCTCGGCACGTGGCCGTCGGCCAGCTCGCTGATGTGCACCAAGCCCTCGGTACCGGGCATGATGCGCACAAAGCAGCCAAAGTCGGCGATGCGCGTGACCACACCGTCGTAATCGCGGCCCACTTCGGCTTCCGAGGTGTAGCTGCGGATCATCGCGATGCACTTCTCCGCCACTTCCGAGTCGCTGGCGCCCACGCGCACCGTGCCGTCCTCTTCGATGTCGATCTGGGCGCCGGTCGCGGCCTGGATGGCCTTGATGTTCTTGCCGCCGGGGCCGATCAGGTCCTTGATGCGCTCCGGGTTGATGAGGATCGTGTAGATCCGCGGCGCGTAGGGCGACAGGTCGGCGCGCTCGCGCGGCAGAGCCTCGTCCATCTTGTCCAGGATGTGCAGGCGGCCTTCCTTGGCCTGGGCCAGAGCGACCTCAAGGATCTCGCGCGACAGGCCGTCAATCTTGATGTCCATCTGCAGGCCCGAGATGCCCTCGCGGTTGCCGATGACCTTGAAGTCCATGTCGCCAAAGTGATCTTCGTCGCCCAGGATGTCGGTCAGCACGCCGTAGACGTCGCCTTCCTTGACCAGGCCCATGGCCACGCCGGCCACCGCCGAGCTCACGGGCACGCCCGCATCCATGAGCGCCAAGGAGGTGCCACAGACCGTCGCCATCGACGAAGATCCGTTGGATTCAAGCACTTCACTCACGGAGCGCAGCACGTACGGGAACATGTCAAAGGTCGGCAGCGACGGGGCAATGCCGCGCAGCGCCAAGTTGCCGTGGCCAATCTCGCGGCGGCCCGGGCCGCGCATCGGCTTGACTTCGCCGGTCGAGAACGGAGGGAAGTTGTAGTGCAACATGAACTGCTTGGGGGTCTCGCGGGCGTCCAGCGTCTCGACCTTCTGGGTGTCGTGACCGGTGCCGAGGGTGACCGCCACCAGGGCCTGGGTCTCGCCGCGGGTGAACAGCGCCGAGCCGTGGGCGCGCTTGAGCACGCTGGTCTCAATGGTGATCTTGCGAACTTCATTGAGCTTGCGTCCGTCGAGGCGCACGCGATCAAAGGCGATCTGCTTGCGGCAGATTTCGTCCTTGAAGCCGCCGACGATTTCCTTGATCGCCTCTTCCTGGCCGGGGAAGCGCTCGATCAGCGCCGCGACGGCCTTCTTCTTCACCGCGCTGGCCGCGGCGTAGCGGGCCTGCTTGTCGCGGATGTCGAGCGAGGTCTTGATGCCCTCAAAGGCGACTTCGCGGCAGGCCTGGGCCAGCTCTTCATTGACCTTGGGCGACACGAACACCGCTTTGGTCTTGCCCACGGCCGCGGCCAAGTCGACGATCGACTGGATCACCGGCTTGAGCTGCGCTTCGCCAAACAGGAGCGCGTCGATCATGGTCTGCTCGCTGACGAACTTGGCGCCCGCCTCGACCATGACGATGCCCTGGGGGCCCACGACGACGAACAGGTCGAGCGCCGAGCCGTCCCGCTCCTGCTTGGTCGGGTTGCACACCAGCTGGCCATCGACCATGCCCACGCGGCACGCGGCGACCGGGCCGTTCCACGGGATGTCCGAGATCGCCATGGCCGCCGAGCAGCCGTTGACCGCCAACACCACGGGATCCGTGGACTTATCGTAGCTGACCACGTTGGCGTTGATTTGGGTCTCCGCCATGAACCCTTCCGGGAACAGCGGGCGGCACGGGCGGTCGATGATGCGGCTCGCCAAGATTTCGTGTTCGCCCTGGCGCGCTTCGCGGCGGAAGTACGAGCCCGGGATGCGCCCGGCGGCGTACATCTTCTCAAAGTAGTCGCAGCTCAGCGGAAAGAACGCCGCGCCCGGCTTGGGGGTCAGGGTCGACACCGCGGTGCACAGCACCGAAGTCTCGCCCATGGTGATGTAGATCGAGCCGTTGGCCTGCTTGGCCATCTTGCCGGTCTCGAGAATCATCTGCTTGCCACCGACATCGATGGTCTTGATCGTATGAGCCATTTCTCTCTCTCACTTTGGCGCTCTGCGCCTGGGGGCCCTCAGCTTGGGCCAGTAGTTGTCTATCGCGCTGACTACGGAAAGGCGTGTGGCGCAGCCCCTGAAACCGCACCGTGGCGGCGAGCGGTCAAACCGCCTGGGGCTGTTCGCCTCGTTTGGTGGCTGGGGGCCGCAGTTGCAGCACCGGCAAAGCCAAAAAGACGACGACCCGGTCCTTGCTGCCTGAGCGGGCAAAGCAAGTCCGGGTCACCGTTGAATTCGCAGAGGATTGGATGACAGCTGATCCCACTCGTGTCGGAGGTCCTTTCGGTTCGCACCGCAGCTCATTCAAGGGGGCGGTAATTTCCGCCGCGATCCGCTGTTGCATCCTGACTCATCTTGCCGTCGGCTCGCTGCCTTGGGCCAGATGCCTGCAGGTCTGAGGAACTTACTTGCGCAGGTCAAACTTGACGAGGATGGCCCGGTAGCGCTCGACGTTGTGGGCGCGCACGTAGTCGAGCAGACCGCGGCGGCTGCTCACCAGGCGCAGCAGACCGCGGCGGCTGTGGTGGTCCTTGGGATTGACCTTGAAGTGCTCGGTCAAGTAGTTGATGCGCTCGGTCAGCAGACCGATCTGCACTTCCGGCGAACCGGTGTCCTTGCCGTGCTTGCCATTGGCGGCCACGATCGCGGCCTTCTGAAATGCGAGGAGAGCCATGGGTGCTGGGATCCTTTCTAAAAGGTCCGCCTGGCGCGGACGACCTGCGGGTTTGCTGGCCCCAAGAGGACCTGCGTGTCGACCGCCCCGCGGCGCAGCCCGACACGTATGCTCGCGTTCTGCTGAAGGAATTTGCCGGCTGGCCCACTCGGCCGCCCGCATCC
>JBIKTV010000025.1:0-25707 GCA_044347905.1 Myxococcota bacterium | reverse complement strand
GAGCTGTTGAGCCTGCCTCCAGATGCCCAAGTCGCTGATTTGCCGCCGATTGAGGGGGAGGATTAGCCGGGGGCCAGGTCGCGACGCGCCAGACAATTGCGCTGCTGGCGCCCGGTCAGGATCCAAGAAGGGGGGCCAGGGCCCTTCGGCGCCGAAACACCTTGACCGCAGGCCTAGCGATCTCGGATACTACTGCGCCCCGCGAGCTGAGTTGCGCCGCGGTCGCTCTGGAATCTCGATGCCGCGTTTGCTGCCCATCCACCGCCAAAAGCACTGTGCTGCCGCGCCTTTGGGCTTGGGGCGCCGTCATGCCTTGGCGGCTGCGCTGATGGTCGCTGCGGCGCTGACGGCGTGTGGACCAGAGACGGCCCAGCCGGTGTCGGCCGAAGCCCAGCAGTTGTACGTGGATGCCATGGAGCATCTGCACGGCGGGTCGCTGATCGAGGCCGAGCAAGAGTTTCAGAAGCTCGCTAAATTGCCTAGTTATGTGCAGCTGACCTCGCTGGCGCGCCTGCGTCTGGCCGACACGCTGTTTCAGGCGCGGCGCTATGACGAGGCCATCGAGGCCTACCACAGCTTTATCCAGCGCCATGAGGGCAACGACAACGTGCCCTACGCCACGTTTATGATCGCCAAGGCCAATTTTGAGCTGGCCCCGACCGATCTGTGGATCATGCCGCCGGTGCACGAGCTGGACCTCTCGCCGGTGCAGCAGGCGCGCACGGAGCTCGAGCGCTTTATCCGCACTTATCCGCGTTCGCGCTTTGCCACAGAGGCCCTGGCCCTGCGGGATCGCTGTATTGAGCTGCAGTTTGCCCATACCAGCTACGTGATCGACTTCTATGCCCAGCGCAAGCAGTGGATTGGCGTGGTATTTCGCCTCCACCGGGCCCTGCAGGCGTATCCGACCCGCGCGCACACCCCGGCAAACTACCGGCTACTGGCCGACGCCTATGCCGAGCTGCACTGGCGCTCCCGCGCTGTGGAGCTGTGGCAGGCCATGGCGCAGCGCTGGCCCAAGGGCACAGAAGCGGCCGAGGCGCCGGCAAAAATCCGCAGTCTGCAGCAGCAGATAGAAGAGGCCACGGCCCGCGGAGAGCCAGGGGCCATGCCCGCAGAGGTGCCGCCCACCGCTCAGATCAAGCCTGAGAAGGTCGGCGACGCAGAAGACGCTTAGTCCTAGGACGGGCGCAAGAGACGCAGATCCGCGAGGATCGGCAAGGGTCGCCGAGAGGTTCGGCACCCACAACCCAGGGACCCGCCGCGAGTCGGTGGAGGTCCCACCCGGACGCCCTGGTTTGTCCAGCGGCGATGCGAGGATACCGTGAGCCACATCAAGCAGAAGATCGTCAAGCACAAGGGTGGAAACAGCAAGAAGGGCACCGCGCAGGTCAACCCCGCGACCCCCAAGCAGATTGTCGCCAAGAAGTTTGGCACCAAAGACACCCTGGTCGACGCCATCCTGGGCATGTACGACGCCCCCGAGGGCTCGCGCGGCAAGCTCAAGCAGTGCTCCAACAGCACGCTCATGTCGCACCACCACAACACCCAGCGCTTGGTCAAGCAGTTCGGCACGCGCCAGGGCGCTATCGACGCGATCCTCAAGGTGATCTACCCCAAGGACAACGCGCCGGACAGCGTCAAGGCCAAGTACGCCGCCTACTCGCCGTGGCGCCTCATGGACCTCGCTCGCCAGCACGTCGGTAACTAGCTTTACGCTCACGATATCCCGGAGGCCCCATGCGTCGCTACCTTGCCTGTCTTTCGATTGCGGTGGTTGCGGCCGCGGGGCCTCTGGGATGTTCTGAAGAGGCTGCGGGCACCTCCGCAGTGCAGGACGCGAGCGCTGGCGTCGATGGCAGCGCCGATAGCCTAGCCGGCGACGGCACTTCAGGCGATGCGGCCTCCGGCGACTCTGGCGGGGACGCTTCCGCCAACCCCCAGGACACCAGCGCCGACGACACCGCCCTGACCGACACCGCCGGAGCTGACGCCGCCGACGTCGACTGGTCGGACCTGCTGGATCCTGAAGACACCGCCGCCCCTGACACGACGGTAGGCGACACCAGCGACCCGGTCGGCCCCGTTGGCCAGCTCTACGCAGAGACGCCCGACGAGCTGTACCGCCTGGACCTCACCACCAAGGCCTTCACCAAGGTCGGCAAGTTCACGTTCAACAAGAACCCCGGTGAAGTAACGGATATCGCGCTCGATCAGGGCGGCGCTCTCTACGCGATCACCAACGACGATCTGTTCACGTGCGCGGTAGAAACCGCCAAATGCACCTGGTTGGCGCCCCTGCCGGAGATCTTCAACGGCATGACCTTTGTCCCCAAGGGCACGGTGAGCGCCACTGCCGACACCCTCATCGGCATTTCGCAAGACGGCGACTGGACGCAGATCACCATCACGGGCAACAAGGTTTCCCTCAAGAAACTGGGCACGTATGGCAATGGCTGGCTCAGCTCCGGCGACGCTTTCTCGGTCGAGGGCATCGGCACCTACGCCACCCTCAAGGGCAAGGGCGCGAGCGACTCCCTCGCCAGCATCGACCCCAAGAACGGCAAGATCCTCAAGGTGATCGGCGAAACCGGCGCTAAGGGCCTCTACGGTCTCGCCTGGTGGTCAGGGGTGTTCTACGGCTTCTCGTCGGACGGCAATGTCTACGTTCTGGATGTCGTGACCGGAAAAGCCAGCGTTGTCAGCGGCATCCAGGCCCCCAAAGGCATCAAGTGGTGGGGCGCCGGTGTCTCGACCCGCGCGGCTGGCAAGGTCAACTAAGGGCCTGCAGAAATCTGGTCGATTTTCCCCGGTTCCATTTGCCTGCTGGGTGGTTCGCAATTGCGCGCCCCCTATCGGGTTTACCTCGCGCGAGCGCTTGTCGAGCCAGCTTTACACGCCTCCTGAGCGCTGCCGTTAGCGGCCTTTGGAGCGACATGTTTGCGCTTCGATCGCCGTGAACCCTCGACACATTCTGAGCTACGGCGCATAGCGGACGCGACAATCCCCTGATGCCCTCCCTGCCATCGCGCACAGCAGAGTTCGCGCTAGCGGACGCACTCTTCCGCGTCTAGCTTAGCGGACAAAGCGATCGCCTGATGCGCGGCGCTGGCTCGCATCAAGCGGACGGCTCACGGAACTGGAACTGCAATTCGCCGGCCCGAGCCTACTGGATGAACACCCCAATGTTGTCCATGCCAAAGGACTCATTGGTCGGGCCTTCATTGAGCGTAGAGCCAAACATCAGCAGGGCGTCCGCGGCAGTGTGCGGCACTTGCGCGCCGATGCCAGCGGCGGGATCCGGGTAGATCTGCTCCCCGCACATCTGCGGCTGGCCGTTGGGGACGACCGAATAGGTGTAGCTCCAGGCCTCCGTTCCGTTGATCTGCAGGAAGCCCTTCTCTGCATCCCAGGTGTCGATGGCGAAGAACGTGCCCTGGACCCGCAGCGTGGAGTGCGGCGGCAAGCCGCTGAGCGCCAACTTGAAGGTGGCCCCTGCGCCGCCTACGCCATAACCGCCCAAAATGGCGCCGTAACCGCCGCACGTGGTGATGGCAGGTGGCTGCCACTTGCCGGCATTGCCGCCCTCAAAGTTGTCCAAGGTGATGCGCTGCCAGCCGTACTCGCAGTACACCTGTGCCGCCACGCCGCCCTTGGGCTGCACCCAGTACATGCCCGGCGCCGACTGCGGCAGCAGCTGTTGCAGGATCAGGCACGACTGCGCCGGGAATTCCGCAGAGCTGCCGGGCATGCCGCACTTCTTGCCGTCGCCCAACATCGGCGCGTCGCAGGCGCAGGTAAAGCTGCCGGGGGTGTTGGTGCAGGCGGCGTTGACGTCGCAAGGCGTGCCGGACGGCGTGATGGTCAAGTTATTGATTTGCACGCCTTTTCCGATGTTCTGCACGCCGTCTCCCGTGTCAAACAGGAAACGCACCTGGACCTTCTTGCCCGCATAGCCCACCAACGGCGCGGTAAAGGTCTGCCATTTCTGCATCTGGTTGTTGAACTTCTGGGTCTTGTCCCACACCGTGACCACTGCGCCGGTGTCGAGCACCAGTTGCACGTAGACTCGGTCATAGCTGCCGGGTTCCGTATCCATCCACAGGTCAAAGCTCAAGCGGTGGCCTGGGGCGCTGTTGAGCACCAGGGCCGGGCCGGTCGCCGTGCCGCCGTTGGGGGCGGGACCAGTGTCAAAGTTGGTGCCGTTGCCGTAGTACAGCTGGCCCGCCAAGATTTGCCACTGCACGGCGGTGCCAGCGACGCTCGGGGCGCTAAAGGTCCAACCAGTGCCGCCCGCTTTGGCGAAGTCCCACGACCAGAATACGGGCGGGCACTCGTTGATGTCGGTACAGGTCTTGCCGTCGCCCGTGTAGCCCGCGTTGCACTTGCAGGTCGCCGAGCCGGGCAGGTTGGTGCAGGTCGCCGCGACCGCGCAGCCGCCGTTGTTGGTCAGGCACTCGTTGATGTCGGTGCAGGTCTTGCCGTCGCCGCTAAAGCCCGGCTTGCACGCGCAGGTGTTGCTGCCCGCCGTGTTGGTGCAGATCGCATCGACCGCGCAGCCGCCGTTGTTGGTCTTGCACTCGTCGATATCGGTACAGGTCTTGCCGTCGCCGCTAAAGCCGGGCTTGCACACGCAAGTGTTGCTGCCCGCGGTGTTGGTGCAGACCGCCGCGCTCGAGCAGCCGCCGTTGCCGGTCAGGCACTCATTGATGTCGCTGCACACTTTGCCGTCGCCCGCATAGCCCGCATTGCACTTGCAGCTGGACGAGCCGGGCAGGTTGGTACACGTCGCTGTCGCCGCGCAGCCGCCGTTGTTGTTGGCGCATTCATTGATATCCGTGCAGATTTTTCCGTCGCCGCTGTAGCCCGGCTTGCACGCGCAGCTGAATTTGCCGGGCTGGTTGGTGCAGATCGCCGCCGCGGAGCAACCGCCGTTGTTGGTCAGGCACTCATTGACGTCCGTGCAGGTCTTGCCATCGCCAGAATAGCCGACTGCGCAACTGCAAGTGGCCGTCGTGCCGCTAGATTTGCAGATGCCCACCGGCGCCGCCGCACAGCCGCCGTTGTTGACCGTACAGGGGTCGGTGTTCTTGAAGCAGCCGGTGTACGGGTCGCCGCTGACGTAGCCGTTGGCCTTGTCGCACACGCACTGGTACGCGCCTGGGCCGTTGACGCACAGCGCGTTGCTGCCGCACTTAAACGTCCCGGCCTTGCATTCGTCGATGTCGTCGCAGGTGGACTTGCCGTCGCCGGTGTAGCCGGGCAAGCACTCGCACTTGGCGCTGCCCTGGCTGTTGATGCATTTGCCCTGGGAGTGGCAGGCGAGCAGCGGCGGGGTGCCGGAGCACTCGTCCACGTCATTGCACGCCTTGCCGTCGCCCGCGAAACCCGCTTTGCAGGCACAGCTATAGCTGCCGCTGTTGTTCTTGCAGGTGGCGTTGGGGTCGCACTGGGCCGTGCCGTTGGCGCATTCATCCACATCCGCGCAGACTTCTCCGTTGCCGACCCAGCCGCTGTTGCAGATGCAGAAGCGCCCGCCCTCGTAGTTGTCGCACTTGGCATCGGCCGAACAGCCGCCGTTGTTGGTCAGGCACTCGTCGATGTCGTCGCAGGTCTTGCCGTCGCCGCTAAAGCCGGGCTTGCAGGCACAACTAAACGATCCCGCGCTGTTGGAGCAGGTGGCATTGGGCGAACAGCTGTCCGGCAGTTTGCATTCGTCCACGTCCTTGCAGCCAAAGCCGATGGTGTCGTTGCAGCCCGCTGCCACGGAGCATTTGCCCAAGCCCTCAAAGGCGGCGCTGCCGCTGGCGCTGCTTGGCTTGCAGCCGTTGGCACAGCTGTCGTCGGCGCAGGTCGCGCCACAGGCCAGGGCCGCTGCGCAATCCGCGTCTTCCTGGCAGGTTTTCTGTTCGGCGGGGCAGTTCTGTGCCGTGCACTTGAGCACCGTGGCCACTTCATAGGCTTTGGCGTAGCCGGGCTGGCAGGCGCAGACGTAGGCGCCGGCGGTGTTGCTGCAGTCCGATGCGAGGCCACAGGCGCTGGCGCCGCTCCCGCACTCGTCGACGTCATCGCAGACCAAACCGTCCCCGGTAAAGCCCTTCTTGCAGGTGCACTTGAACACGCCGGGTCCATTGAGGCAGGCGGCGTCGGCGCTGCAGGTGGTGCCGGTCAGGCACTCGTCTACGTCCAGGCAAGTCAAGCCGTCGCCCGAATAGCCCTCGGGGCAGGTGCACAGCGGTTCCAGAGAGGTGGAGTTGACGCAACTGGCTACCGCGTCGCACGGATTGGCCGCGGGATCGCCGCAGACGTCGTACGGCTGAATCACTACTGTGGAACTAAGGACTTGCGGTTGCGCCGGCGAATCGGCGTCCTTGACCACCACCGCGCAGCGCAGCTGGTCGCCTGCCTTGACCACAGCGGTCTTGGCGGCCCCCGACTTCAGGTCCTGCACGCTGGCCGTCTGCGCCAGAGCGCCGGGATTTACATAATCATTCAGCATCCATGACCAACTGTAGATGATCGGGTCGCCATCGGCGTCCACCGCCTCCTGAATCATCGCGCAGGTCACGTCGCTGAGCAGATCGACACTGGTGGGCGTCACCGCCAACTGGGGCGCGACCGGCGCGGCATTGGCGATCGTCACGGCAGCAAAGCCCTCTGCGCCTTCGCTTTTGGGGTCTTTGGCCCGCACCTTGACCGTCCACTTCTGGCCCTTGGCGGTGGCCTCTGCGGGCAGGGTCTTGGCCGTGTATTCGGTGGTTTGGTCGTCTTTGAGCCACTGGTACACATAGGTCAGGTCGCTCGCCGCGCGGTCCGGGTCGCTGGCCGGCGTGGTGATGTCGGCGATCAACTCGTCCGTCGTGGTGGGATTTGCGGGCAGGATTTGCACTACCGGGGCACCTGGGGCGCTGTTGACCAGCAGGCTCACCTCGGCCTTGCTCGTCAGGCCCTGGGTGTCGGTGGCCTCGCAGACCACCTTGTGGTAGCCCGGCGGCAGGGTCTTGGTGTCAAAGGCGCTGATGCCAGACGCGTCGCCTTTGCCCTTTTGCAGCTCTAGACCGGTGGAGGTCTTCCAGACGATGCTCAGCAAGTCCGGCGGGTCGTTGTCGTCGACGACCGCGGCCTCAAAATGCACTTCTTGGCCGATGCTGACCACTGCATCGTTGCCCGGGCTCTTGATCTTGATCGTCGGCGCCTGGTTGCCACCCACGTCTGTCTTGGCATCCGTGGCCGCGTCCGCGGCGATATCGCCCCCGTTGCCGCTGGGATCTTGAGCGACTTGGACTTCGCCACAGGCCGCCAACGCCGTCACCAGCACCAGCGCCCAGAAGCGGCGCAAGAGCATTGCAGAAGAAGTTAAGGTAGACATGGGGTTGCGTCTCCGGCCGCGGCACAGCGTCCTCGCGCCCGGGCCAAAGAGGCAGGGGGGCGCGGACCGGCGCGGTCAATCTGTTTTACAGTTTCGCGGCTGCGCGGTGGCAATGCAAGACGTGGCCGGGCAATAGGCCCCTTGGCCAGACCAGAAGAATACCCGGGAGGTCCGGTCCGAGGGGGCGCAGTTGCGCGGGAACCGCGGCGGCGTCATGCTTGGGCCAGCGGCACTGGGGAGAGGGGGAAGAATGGTCGGTCAAATCAAAGGGATGTATCAAGGGCTCGCGACTAGCTTCGCCGCCCTGGCCGGGCTGACCCTCTCCCTACTCTGCGGCTGCAGCGAGGACCCTGCGCCAACGACACCCGCCGCCAAGGACGCGACGGTCCAGGCCGACACCAGCCATCGCAGCCACTTCTATACCGCTACGCTCAAATTCCACGGCGGCAAGCACAACGGCCGGGTCATCGTCCTGGACCGCGACCTCAAGGGCGTGCCCGGCGTGGTGTCTTTTGGCAACACCCACCTGATGCCGCCCGCGGTGGCCCTGGGCCTAGAGGACCACGTCTCCCAGCCGATCACTTCCGCCACGGGCACGCCGACTCTGGTGCCGCTGACCTTGCAGTTGCGCTTTGGCATCCTCGTGGAAGCCGCCGGGTTTGCCGCCCATACGTCCAAGGCCGGCAGCTACCCCTTCTCCTGCACCTCACCGCTCGTGCAAGTCGTGCTCGACACAGAGCTCTACCGCTCCACTTGCCCCGGCAACAGCGGCGAGATCAAGGTGGATCAGTGGAGCGCCACTGCAACGGGCCGATTTAGCGGAAGTTTCTCGGGAAAGGTCGGCCGCCACAAGACCGATCCCGCGGGAACGGACGACTGCGCCGCGGGGTATGCGGAACAGGCCTGCAGCTACGCCCAGCCGAGCTGGGTCGAGGTCACCGGGCAATTCGACCTCGTCTTGCCCGAGCTGAATCAGGATTGAATTCAACGCCCGTGCCGCGTCGCAGGGGGCCCCTTGGCCGCATCCGCTCTACCGACCTCCGCGCTTTTGGCGCGCAGCTGGCACCCCGCCGGGCGCTGGTTGGACATCGGCGGGTTTGGCCGGATCCACGTGGTCAGCTTGCCGCGGCTCCGCCAGGGTCCGCCGGCTGCAGGGCTGGGGCAGCCTGAACACGCGCTGCTGCTGCACGGCTACATGCAGTCGTCGTGGACTTGGCGGCACAATCTCCAGGCCCTGCAAAGTGAATTTCATGTTCACGCCGTGTGTCTGCCCGGCCACGGCTGGTCTGACAAGCCGCGCCACCAGAGCTATCGCTTGGCCCTGCAGGCTGAGCGCGTGCTGGCGCTGCTGCAGCAGCTGGGGGCTCAAGACTGCCACCTGATTGGCAATTCGCTTGGTGGCGCCCTGGCCTTGCAGCTGCACCTGCTCGATCCGCGGCCACAGCGCCGGCTGGTGCTGGTCAACCCCGCTTCGCAAGGGCGCTATCCCATGGCGGCGCTGGCGGCGCTGCAACACGAATTGCTCGAGCCCCTCTTGCACCTACCTGGGGTTCGCTGGGGCATGGGCCAGGGCTTGCGCCACGCCGCCTATGTTAAGCTCGCCCATGACAAGGAGTTTATTCGCCAGTTTCTGGCACCGCTCGATACGCCGGGGGCGCGACGGGCCATGCTCAACGTTGCCCGCTACTTCAATCGCGATCTGGCGGCCCTGGAGCGGCGTTTGCCCGACATTCAGGCCCCCGTGCTGTTGCTTTGGGGGCAGGCCGACCGCATCGTGCCCCTGTCCGCGGTGTTGGGCCTTGAGAGGCGGCTGCCGGACGCGCGCCTAGAGCTCTATACCGGCAGCGGCCACTGCCCCATGGAGGAGGAGCCTGAGCGCTTCAACTTAGAAACCTTGGCTTTTTTGAGCGCCCATCTTGGAGCGGCAGGAGACAGCCGATGAATCGCCGCGTCGCTTTGGTCACAGGGGGCCACCGCCGCCTTGGCCGCGCTATCGCCTTGCACCTGGCCGATCACGGCTATGACGTGGTGATCAGCTATCGCCGCGGCGAAGCCGAGGTGGCGAGCGCTCTGCACGAGCTGGGGCTGCGCGGCGCTCGCGCGGTGGCGCTGCAGGCCGAGCTCACCGACGCCGCCCAGGTCCGCGCCCTGATCGCCGACACGGCCGCGCTGGCAGGGCGCCTAGATGCCGTGGTGGCCAGCGCCGCGAGCTACCGGCCCACGCCCCTGGGCGAGCTCGACGGATCTCAGCTAGATCAGTGCTTTGCCGAAAATGCCCGGGCGCCGGTGGAGCTGCTCTTGGCCGCGGCGCCATGGCTGCGCCAGAGCGGCGACGGGCGCGCCGTGCTGATCGGCGATCTGGCCGGGATCACCCCTCTGCGGGGCTATTTGGCTCACTCCATGGCCAAAGCGGCTCTGCACGCCGCGGTGGCGGGGCTCGCGGCGGAATGGGCGCCGCACATCGTCGTCGGCGGCGTGGCCCCCGGCGCGGTGTTGCCGCCTGAAACAATGGATTCGTTGGCCTGGGAGGCCTTGCAGTCCCGCGTGCCCATGGGACAATTGGCGATGGATCAACCGACCGAGCCCGTCCAGGCCGTCTGCGCGGCGGTGCATTGGTGGCTCAATTGCCCGCGCTATGCCACCGGCCAGGTCCTGCGGGTGGACGGCGGCCGCAGCGCCCGCTGGTAGCCTAGGGCCCAGACACGGCTGGCCCAAGTGAAGAAGCGCGCGGCCTGCGGCGTACAGGCTCTGCAGCGGTTGCACCTCTCCCTGAATCCGCTACCCTCTTGACCCCCCCGGTGCCCGCGCGCCGTGCCTGCGAGATTCCATGCGCCACTTTGTAGCCTCCGCCGTGTTGCCCCGCCTTGCGCTCACTGCCCTGTCGCTGTCGGCGCTTTCGCTGACCGCCGCGGAGCCGGTGCTGGCCGCCGATGCCAAAGAAGATCTCGGTCGTTCGCGGCTGCTGGTGGTGCCGTCTGTGCCTGTGGGTGAGGTGCGCGCCGTCCAGGAAAAGCGCGTCGCCAAAGCCATTGCCGATCAGATGGCCACCTCTGGGGCCTTTGACATCGTGACGGACAAAGACAAGGTCGCGGACAAGGTCGACGGCAAGAAGGGCGCCCCCAAGGTCAGCACGGCTAGCAAGCGCATTGAAGCCGCTGACGCCGTGCGCCAAGAAGGCGCCGACCTGCTGACAGATGGCAAGGCTGCAGAAGCACTGGATAAACTTCGCGACGCCATTGGCCTGTACAGCAAGGCCTACCTGGAGCTGGTCGACTACGGCAAGCTCGCAGATGCCTACGCCAGCGCCGCCGAGGCCGCGTTCCAAGCCGGCCACAGCGAAGGCGAAATCGTCGGCCTGCTGGAAGACGGCTTGGCCATTCAGCCCACCTTGGTGGTCAACAGCCGCAAAAAGTCCAATGCACCCCTGGTAGAACTGCTGGTCAAGACGCGCGCGCGCCTGGATGCTCGGCCTAAAGCCGCGGTGATCGTTGAAGGTCCGCCGACGCCGGGACTCGAAGTGTTTGTCGACGGCGTCAAGCTCAGCGACCTGCCCGCCAAGGCGGAGGGGCTGATGCCCGGGACCCACTACGCGCAAATCCGCGGCGAGGGCTTGGTGCCATGGGGCACGGTGGTCAAGCTAAATGGTAAAGATATCAAAGTGCAGGCCAAGATCGCCGCGATCAAGATAGAGGAGCAGAAGGTCGTGGCGCCGCTGACTGTGGCCGCGCTGGCCGACTGTGCCCGCACCGGCATGTTTCACCTGCCCGTGTGCAAGACTCCGGCGGCGACTTTGGCCCGCCAGACCGGCGCCAGCCACTTCTTGTTCTCTGCGCTCAAGCCCGACCGCTTTGGCCGCCTGACCGCCCACTGCTTTTTGATGGAAGTGGCCTCGGCCGCGACCGTGACGCTCAAGCCGATCGAGCTTGCCGCGGACTTGGGCGACCTGAACCGCCGCACCGCGGACCTGGAAGGCGACGTGTCGGCCGCGGTCCAGAGCTTCCCCAAGGCCCGGGCCCTGTCCAAGATCCCCACGGCTTACAGCGCCAAGTAGCGGTCAGGGCGGGCAAAAACCTCAGGCGGCTGGCGGGTTCTTGGCCCCTTGCCCCGGCGCCTCGCCCGCCTCACCGCGGTTCGCCTCCAGGTCCTTCATCGACATGCGCGTGGTCTGCTGCACCTCGCGGCGGCTCCCCATCAGCGGCAAGCGCAGTTCGACGATCAGCCCACCGCCGGGGCGCGGCATGGCCCGCGCGGTGCCGCCGTGGGCCTCGGTGATGCGCCGCACCAAGTACAGCCCCAGGCCGGTGCCGCCCGTGCGGGTGGAGCGCGAGCGATCGCTGCGAAAGAACGCCTCAAACACCTGCTGGCACTGCTCCACCGTCAGCCCTGGCCCGCGGTCGAGCCAGCGCAAGGCAACCCAGCCCGTGTCGTCCTGGGTGCTCTCAATGCGCAATTCTCTTTGGATTTCGCGACCATCATCGGCCAATCCGTCACTTGCGTGCTGCACGGCGTTTTCTACCAGCGTGGACAGCGCCCGGTCCAAGGCGTTCTCATCGCCCATCAGCTTGGCACCGCCGGCCCGCAGATCCGTCTCCACCTTCCAGCCCGCCTGCTGTAGGCGATGGCGCTCGCGGTGCAGCACCTTGGCGATCAGCGCGTCAATGTTGACCTCCGCGCGCCGCGGCAGCGCCCCCTCCGCACCCACGCGCTGGGCCTCCAAGAGCCGGGCGATGTGCTGCTCCAGCAGCTGAACTTCTTCCTGAATTTCCTCAATTAGCCCAAGGCACACCTGGCGCTTTTCGCCCTCCGGCCCGGTCTGCAGCTCTTGCGCGGGACCCAGTTCGATCCGCAACAGCTCCAGGGCCACCTCCACCCGCGCGAGCGGCGAGCGCAGCTCATGCGACACCCCGGACAGCAGATCGCGCTGGGCCTGCAGCAAACGGCCAATGCGGTCCGCCATAGTGTTGAGGGCGAGACCCAATTGGCCAAACTCATCCAATGGTTCTGCTTGGGCCCGTACGGACAGATCGCCGCTGCCCAGCTCGATCGCCGTCTCGCGCAGTTGCCCCAGCCGCCGCCAAATGCGCTGCAGCAGGCTCATCGCCGCGGCCAGCAGCCCCGCCAGCGCCAGCGCCACCGCCAGGTGCAGCGCCACCACCAAGCCCAGGTGGGCCTCCAGGTCGGAGCGCACGGCCAGGACCAGCGCCACCGCCAGCGGTAGGAGGCCGACCACGCACAGCAGCACGAGCCAGCCGTCGCCGCGGCCAATCGCCGGCGATCGCCCAACAATCGCGCTCAGTTTCAATGGAGTTTCCGGGGGTCGTCGCAGCGTGCCGGGCATCAGCCGTCCATGGTTCAGGGCTGGCTGCTGCCGCCCTGAGAGGATGTGAATGAACGTCGGCTTCAGGCCATCGAGAGTCAAAAATCCAATGTTGTCAATGGTTGTTCTTTCACATCCAGAATATTTTCACACGCTCTGAGCGCCAGTGCCGCCGTGCTCGGTCACCAGCATGTAGCCTGTTCCCCAAATCGTCTTGATATACTTGGGATTTCTGGTGTCCTCTTCGATCTTGGCGCGCAGGTTCTTGACGTGCACGTCGATCGAGCGGTCATAGGCGGCATACCCCACTCCGCGCAGCATGTCCATCAGCGCATCGCGAGACAGCGTCTGGCCTGGATGGCGCAAGAAGCACCGCAGCAAGTCGAATTCGGTGGTGGTCAGCTGCACCGGCTTGTCCCGCACCTCAACCGTGCGCCGCGACAAGTCCAGGGTCAGATCGCCGATTTTCAGCAATTCCTGGGGCGTGGGCAAAGTCGCCGTCTCCGCTCGCCGCAGGACAGCCCGGATGCGCGCCAAAAGAGCCCGAGGATTAAAGGGCTTTGCCAAGTAGTCGTCTGCGCCCAGCTCCAGCCCGACGATCTGATCCGCCTCGGCGCCCTTGGCCGTCAGCATGACCACGGGCACCTTGGACACGGCGCGGATCTGCCGCAGCACCTCAAAGCCGTCGAGTCCGGGCAGCATCACGTCGAGGATCACGAGGTCAAACACCTCACCGGTGGCGCGCCGCACCGCTTGGTGGCCATCGGTGACAATCGAGATCTGAAAACCCTCGGGCCGGAGCAGCCGCTCGAGCAGCGCACCCAGGCGAACGTCGTCATCGACAATGAGCAGCCTCGCCAAAGGAGCCTCCCGGGGAGAGCCGCGGCCCCATCCGGCCCGATCTCCGTCCGCGAGTATGCACCAAATCAGCGCGGACTTGACCCATTGGACGGGCGATCGGCGGCGAATTTACACCCTGTCACAGATAAGACGGCTAGGGGGTCGGAGCGGCCCCTTCGCCACCGCGCGCCGAGCTGGGCCGCAGCTGAACGCCCGTGGGCTCCGCAGGCTTGACCTCGTCCACCGTGTGCGTCGGGCGGAACTGCCGCGGGCCGCCAATCGCCAGCACTTGCAGAGCGATCTGATGGCCATAGTCCCAAGTGGCAAAGTTGATGTCGGTCAGCGCGGCGAGCTTCTTGCCCGCTTCTCGCAGTTCGCTGCCCCGATCGATCTGCGCCAGCGCTGCATCGACCTCCAGCTGTACGCGGATGGCCTGGGCCTCATCGACGATTTCCGGCGCCGCGGTCACGTAGCCCTTGTGGCCGGCTTTGACGCTGTCCAGGCGCCGCTGGATATGCCCCAGCGCCCAGCCCATGAGGTAGCGATCCGGCGATCCAGCTTTGGGAATGGCCACTTCTAGACGAGCAAGATCGGCATCGCCGCCACACAGCCCCAGGGCAATGATGCTGCGGAGCCGCAGGGTCTCGTCTTTTTGCTGGGTCAACGGCCAGAGCTTCTCCGCCGCCTCGGGCCGGCCCGTGCGCGCCAACCCCGCCACGCCGTTGAGCTGGTTGGTCAAATCTGCGGACGCCGTGAGCTCGGCCAGGGCCGGCACCACCCGCGGATCGTCAATGGCGCCCAACATTTCAATCGCTTTATAGCGCCGCTCCACATCAGCGCCGCGCATGTCGCTGATCAGCGTCTCTACCGCGCGATCCCCCAGCGCCGCCACCTTGGCCGTGTTGAGCCCGGCTACCCCGCGCGGATCGTCAAAGCGCGCCTTTAGCGTGCGCTCGCCCTCCACTTCTCGCTGGTACCAGTACACAGACGCGGCCATCAACCCCAGCACCGTCAGCAGTCCCGCAGCCACACCGGCCATGCGCAGATAGGCAACGGTAGAGAAGGATTGGTCATTTAGAGATGCCATGGGCGTTCACCGCGTCGAGGGGAGGGGAAGGCTGTGCGCTGAGAGGATGTGAAAGAACGCCGGTTTCAGGACATTGAGAGTCAAAAAATCCAATGTTGTCAATCGTTGTTCTTTCACATCCAGAATATTTTCACAGGCTCTGAGCGAAGGCCCCAGCTGGTGTCAACCCGCAGCAGGGCAGCGCCATTCCCGGCCTCGCCTTTGGCAGCGGTGCGCAGCGGCGACTACAGGCAGGGCTCGAGCACCGCCAAGTCATCGATGAAGATGCCCTGGCCGGTGTTCTTGACGCCGTCAAAGGAGTCAAAGGAGAACTGGATGGAGATCGCGCCCTTGCCCTTGTACGCGCTCAGGTCGATCTTCTTCTCCACCAGCGACTTGAGGTCCTTCTTGGCGTCAAAGTTGGCGACATTCTGGTGATCCCACACCACTTCGGTATTGCCGCCGTCCGTCGCGATGACCTTGATCTGGAAGGTCTCGATCGACGCCTCAATGTCGGCCCACAGCTTAAAGGACAGCACCGCGCCCTTCTTGGGATCGGCCGACAGCTGGAACGCCGTCTTGGACTCCAGCTTGCCGGACACAGACTTGGCGCCATCGGCGTAGTTCCCTGCGGCGGGATTGCCAAAATACGCGGCAAAGTTGCCCACGGTGTTGCTGGTCTTGGTCACCTGCCACTTTACGCTTGAAGCGGTCTCGCTGGGCACCCACGAGGTCTTGGCCAAGTCGCCGCCCTCAAAGGTCTCCGTGGTCATCGGCGCGCTGGGGGCGCAGCAGTTGGGCCCCGGCTTGAAGTCGTTCTTGCAGGAGAACAGCAGGGCTTTGGGGTCTTTGGCGCAGAAGTAGCTCTTGCAGGCGTCGGCGCCGCTGGTGGGGGTGCAGTCGGCGTCTTCTAGGCACTCGGGCTTCTCGCACACCGTAGCGAGCGCCAGATCGTCGATGAACGCGCCTTCGTAGTTGTTGTTGTTGACCGTGCCCGCGTCGAATTCAAACTGCAGCTTGACGGTCTTGCCCTTCCACGCGTCGGGCACTTTGATGACCACTTCGCGCCATTTACCCGCTGTCGAGCCCTGCACCTGGTAGCTGTCCCACATCCAGGCCGAGGCTTTGGTCACGTCTTTCTCGCCCATGTCGAACATGCCTACGCGCAAGCGATCGGTGTAGGTCGGCTCTTTGGGCGCCACAAATTTCCAGTTGGGATCGCCCACCGGCGGGTTCCATTCCGTCGACAGGAACAATTCAAAGGTGATCATCGAGGTGCCGTTCTTGGGGATGGTCAGCTCGGGCGAGCGCACCACCGCGGCAGGCACTTCTGAGCCGGCGTTATAGGTCACGCCATTTGTGCCAAAGTAGAGAGAATACAGGGAGTTGGCAAAACCCTTCGTGCCGGTCACGCTCCACGGCACCAGCTTGCTGTACGGCTTGCCGCCGCTGACGATCGACGTGCCGCTCAGGAACTGGCTCTTCCAGCCGCTGGGCAGCTTGCCGTCGGTCTTTTCCCAGGCCTCTTGCAGCGGCGTCTTGTTGCTGCAGCAGGTTGGCGCGGTCAGGGCGTGGGTGCAGCTGCCGGCCTCGCACTTGTCGCTCGTGCAGGTGTCGCTGTCATTGCAGTCGCCGTCGCCCGCGCAGCAGCCGGCGATCTTCTCGCACGCGCATACCCCCGCCTGGCACAGCGGCGCTTCGCACTTGCCGCACTTGCCGGCGCATTCCGCCGCGCTATCGCAGGGATCTTCGATGCACACCACTTCGATCTTCAGATCGTCGATGTTGACGCCCTTGGCCTGGTTGGCCGCCGCGTCGCCGGTGTCAAAAGAGAAGCACAACTCGACGTCTTTGCCGGCAAACTTGTCGAGGCTGACCTTGACCGGCACGTACTGGCCGGCGGTGGTGCCGTAGATCGCGTCCGAGCTCCACAGGCCGTCGGGCAGGCCGGTGCCCGTCGCTTTGCAGCCGCTCGCGCCGCAGTACTGTCCGGCGTAGCGCACCAACACCTTGAGTTCGTCGACCTTGGGCACCGTAGCCCCCGGGATCACCGGCGGGTTGACGTACGCCTCTTTGGCCTTGCCGTCCCACTCCGTAGAGAGATTAAGCTGGAACTTAGCGACGTTATACAGCGTTCCCGCGGGCACCTTGATGGGCTTGGAGCAGATGATGCCGCTGGGCGACTTGGGCTTCATGCTCTGGTCGTCATAGCTGCCATAGGTCGCGTCGCCAAAGTAGAGCGAGGCGCTGCCGGCGCTGCCGCCTTTGGGATTGATCTGCCATTTGACCACCTTGCTGGTCTCGGTCTGCTGCCAAGTCGACAGGCCGTTTTCAAAGCCCTCGCTCAGGTTGGTCGCCGGCTGGCAGCACTGCAAGTTCGCGGCGTTGGGCACGCTTTTGCACTTGCCCTGGGTGTCGCCGCTGGCCTTGATGCAGCTGTCGATGGTGCAGTCGTTGTTGTCGCTGCAATCGACCGTGCCGATGCAGCAGTCCGGGGTCTTGTCAAACATGCACAGGCCTTTGCCGCCGTTGCCGTTGACAAAAACGTTGCAGGTATCCGCGGTACACGGGCTGTCGTCGGCCTTGCAGGGGGTGTTGCCGTCGCACAGCATGCCGTCCTTGACGCACAAGGTCTGCACCGCGATGTCGTCCAGGTACACGCCCTCAAAGCCATTCTTGATGCCGTTGCCGGTGCCAAATTCCCAAGTGACGTTGATGCCTTGGCCGGTGTAGGGCGCCAGATCGACCAGGATGTGCTTCCACTGCCCGCCGGTGCTCTTGCCCATCGTCACAGAGGTCCACGGCAGGTAGGCGTCGTTGACCTTGACCTTCAGGACGTCCTTTTCCGTCAAGCACAGGCTGCTGCCCGACTGCGGTTCCAGCGCGCACACCGCGTCAATGGCGCAAGCCTGCGGGCAGGAAGTGCTTTTGGCCAGACCGGCCAGCCAGCTGGGCTCCACTTCCATCCACACCCAAAAGTGCAGGATCGACGGCGCGCTGGCCGGCAGATTCATCGACGGCGACTTGAGTTTGGTACTGATCGCCCCCCCGGTGCCGCCGCCGCTGCAGCCGCCTTCCTTGGTCTGGCTGGCGTCGTAGGTGCCGCACTCATTGCCCAGGTACAGGGCGTACTTGCCGCTGTGGGCCCGCCGCGTCTCCACCTGCCACTTGACGTTGCCGTTGGTCGGCCCGGCGGTTTCCTGAAAGCCCGCCATGGACTTCTGCTCAAAAGTCTCTTTGAGCGAGGTGACTTGGCCGTCGCAGCAGTCGACGATCGGCTTGTACTCGCACAGCGCCGACTCGATGTTGCACTTGGCCTCGGTACAGGCAGGCGCAGGACAGGCGCTGTCGTCGCAGCAGGTACCGGGCTTGGGCGCGGCTTTGCACTGGCCGCTGGCCTTGTCACACACCGCGATCTGGCAGTTCTTGACCGTCAGGGTCTTGGCGCACTGGTCGTCGGTCAAGCAAGCGGCGGCGACGTCGCCAGGGCCCACGGCGTCGCTGTCACCGCCCGCGCCGTCCGCGATGTCGCTGACACTGCCGTCCGGCTGATCGGCGTCCCCCGGTTGGCCAGAATCCTCTGCAGCGCTGTCGCCAGAGCCGTCGACGCCGGTCGCGGTGTCGGTCTTCGCGGTCGTGCCCGGGCCGGTTTCTTCTGAACAGCCCGCCGCGATTGCCAGCGCGCTCAACAGCGCCGCCGCCTTCCACCTTGCCAAGCCCATGACGCCTCCCAGAATTACCGCACGCAACCGACCTAGCCCGCAAAGCCAGCCGCCGGCAATTGCCGCACGCGCCGCCCCCGCGTCAGTCTACCGTGCCGGGCACAGTCGCGCAATCTTTCAGGCGTGCGTTGCAACCGGCGATGGCAGCGGCGCAAAGCTAAGGTGAAGGGCTAAGGTGAAGGGCCAAGGCGCAGGGCCAAGTTGTCGGGCCAAGTTACCGGGCCAAGTTGCCGGGCCGTTCGCTGGGCTCGCGTTGTGGGGTGGTCTGGGGGCGCGCGCTACGGCTTGCAGTCGGGGATCGGCGCGTGCTTGCAGATCAAAGCGGTGCAAGCATCGGTGGTGCATGCGTCTTTGTCATCGCAAGCAGCATCCGTGGTGCAGCAGTTGTCCACCTTGGTGTTTTTGCACACGCTGGCGACGCAGACGTCGGTGGTGCAGGGGTCCGTGTCGGTGCAGTCGCCATCGCCGGCGCAGCAGCCGGCCACCTTGGCGCAGGTACAGCCGGATACGCTGTCGCACTTGGCCACTTCACAGGCGCCACAGCTCTTGGCCGCACACTCGCTGTCTAGGTAGCACGCCTGTTTGCTGCACGCGACCTTGACCGCCAAGTCCTCTACCCACGCCCCGGTGTAGTCGTTCTTGCTGCCGTCGCCCGCGTCAAAGCTCAGGCAAACCTGGACTTTTTTGCCGGCCCACGCGTCCAGCGACACGGTGATGGGCTGCCAGTTGCCGCCCGTGGTGCCGTAGATCGAGTCACTGCTCCAGGCGGTCTGCAGCTGGCTGTCGACCAACACCTGAACGCTGAACGAGTCGTACTTGGGCAGGCCCTCCACGGGCGGATTCTTGTACGACTTGGCGTCCGTGCCGCTCCACTCCGTCTCGAGTTTAAGGTGGAAAGTCAACAGGTTGAACAGCGTGCCTTGCTTGAGCAGCACGTTGGGGCTGCACAGCGTGCCCTTGGCGCCGACCTCTTCGCTCAGCGTTTCATCCGCGTAGCTGGTGCCCGCTTCATTTGCAAAGGCGAGGGCACTGCCGCTGGTCGCGCTCAGCAGGCGCCACTGCACCGCCGTTGAATTCTGCTCCAAAGCGGTCCAGCCGACGCTTGAGAGCGAGCCGCCGTCAAAGTCATCGCCAAAAGGCACAGAAGTCTTGCAGCATGTGGGCTTAGAGCTATCCGGCGCAAATGAACACTGGCCCTGCTTGCAGCTGTCCACGGTGCAGGAGTTGTCGTCCTTGCAGTCGCCGTCGTCCGCGCAGCAGCCGGGGATAGCGCTGTAAAGGCAGGCCCCTACGCCGTTCTTGGCGTTGTTGTACGGGGTACACGGGTTGGTGCTGCACGCGTTGCCGTCGTCCGCGCAAGGGGCCGTGGGGCTGCAGGCGTTCTGCGCGCAGACGGTCTCGATCACCACGTCGTCCAGGTAAATACCTTCGTACTGGTTCTTGAGCGCCGTGCCGCTGGAGAATTGCCACTGCAGCTTCGCAGCGCTGCCGCCAAACGCGCTGAGGTCCAAAGCAATTTGCTGCCAGTTGCCGCCGGTGGTCTTGCCAATGCTGAGCGAGCTGAACAGCGGGATGGTCTTGCCGCCCTGGATCAGGTTCACGGTCAGCACGTCGCGTTCCGGCAGGCACTGCGCAGCGCCGTTGACGATGACGCACGAGGCGTTCTGCGGGCACGCGGTCGAGCAGTTGCCGGGCGAAAAGTTGGCGCTGAGCGGCGGCTCGGCGTCCAGCCACAGCCAGAACTGCACATGAGCTACGTTGCCGCTGGGCAAGAGGAATTCGCCGCTCGTCAGCGCGGTGCTCACCGCTTGGCCGTCCTTGCCGGCTTTGCAGCCGCCGTCCACGGTCATGGTGGTGTCGTAGGTCTTGCAGGCGTTGCCAAAGTACAGAGAGGCCTTGCCTGAATGGGCCCGCGCGGTCGACTGGCTCCACGTCACCCCGCCGTTGCCTGCGCCGTCGCTGATCTTGAGATCGCCTAGGCTGGCGGCCTCAAAACCGCTCTTGAACATGGTCTGCTTGCCGGTGCAGCACTTGGGATCGACCTTGTTCTCGCATTTGGCGGTCGCAGGGTCGCAGCTGTCCTCTGTGCACTCGTCTTTGTCATCGCATGCGGCGTCATTGCAGCAAAACGGCAGCGGTTTGGCCGCAGCTTTGCACTGGCCGGCTTCGCACGCCGCTTGCTGGCAGCTCGTCGGGTTGACGACGCCCTCGCAGTCGCTCGCGGTGGTGCACTGGGCGATGTCGATGGGCACGTCGCTGTCTGCGCCGGTGTCGACCGCGTCGGTCGCGGACCCGTCATTGCCCGCGGTGTCGGTGGTGCTGGTGTCGATGTCCGGGTCAACCGCAGAGTCACCTGTGGTATCGGCAACATCGCCGCCCGTCGTCTCGCTGACGTCGCTGGACGCGTCTTTCTTGGCCGGCTCAGGCGCGGGGTCGCTGCAGCCAGCGCTCGCCAGCGCGGAACCGACCAGCAGCGCGGCAAAGCCCACGCTCAACAGCTTGCGCAACAGGGGTGTAGGTGCGGGGCGGGTCATGGTCGATCGCTCCGGGGCCGGTTGCCGCCCCAGCAGGAGTCTGCGCTGCGAGCATAGCGCCGATGGCCGCTCCGGCATAGCGCTGTCCGGAGCGCGGCGCGGCAGCTTGTTCAGCCCCCGCACTTGGTCAGGATTTTCAGGTCGTCGATAAAGACGCCCTTGCCGTCATTGACCGCGCTGTCCGTGGTGTTGAAATCGAATTCCACCTGAATCTCCTTGCCGCTGTGGAGCGACAAGTCGGCCTTGACCTCGTACCAGGAATTGGTCGAGAAGCTGGAGACGGCCTTGGTGAAAATCGTGGACTTGGCTCCGTCAACGATCAGGCTGATCGTCAGCTTGTCGTAAGTCGTGCCGCCTTCCGTGTCCATGAACAGCCACATCGATAGCGACGACGGCGTGGCGCTGGGCAGCAGAATCTTGGGCGTGGTGGCCTTGCCGTTGTTGGCGACGCCGCCAAAGCTGAAGCTGCTCGTGGCCGGATCGCCGTACCACAGCACCCCCGGAGGCGTTTTGGTCGTGTTGCCGGGCGGCGAGGAGCTGATGTGCCAGCCCTTGCCCGGGCCCTGGCTGTTGTTGATGGTGATGTCCTTGAGATCGCCCTGGTCAAAATCGTTAACCCAGACGTCCGGCTTGCAGCAGCCCGCAGCGCCGGTGGGCGAGAAGATGCACTTGCCGCCTACGCATTTGTCGGTGGTGCACTTGCTGTCGTTGTCATTGCACCCCGCGTCGCTGGTGCAGCAGGTGTTCGTATTAATACACTTATTCTGGCTGCAGACATCCGAGGTGCAGCTGTTTTTGTCGTCGCATGCGGCGGAAGACAGGCAGCAGCCGCCGATCGCCGGGTTCTGGCAAGTGCCGCCGGGGGCCGGGCAGACGTCCTGGGTGCAGGCGTTGGCGTCATTGCAGTCGCCGTTGCCCATGCAGCACGACTTGATCGCGGCGAACGAACACTTCTTGCTGGTGCCGCAGGTGTCGGTGGTGCAGAGGTTGCCGTCATTGCAGTCGGCGCTGGTCTGGCAGCAGGAGTTGGAATAGGTGCATTGGCCGTCTGTGCAGGTCCCGGCGAGGCAGCTGTACGGCCACGGGCTGCCCTGGCAATTGGCCGAGCTGGTGCAGGCTTTTGCCTTGCAGGTTGAGGTGATGGCGATATCGTCCAGGTAAATGCCGGTGCCCGTGAGGCTGCCCACGGTGCTTGACGGCTTGACCTCAAACTGAATGGGAAAGCTCTTTCCGCCCAGCGGTGTGAGGTCAAACGAGTAGGACTTCCAGGAGCCGGTCAGGGAATAGCCGTATACTGTCAAGAAGTTGACGTCGACCCCGTCAATCGTGGCAAAGACGCGCATGACCGTGCTGGTCGATGTACCCGACGGCACAAAGGCGGAGAAGGTAAACAGCGTCTCTTTGCCGGACAAAACCGACACCATTGGCGAGGATCCTGTGACGACCCACTGGGAATTATTGGCGACGCTCAGGGGGGCTCCGGTTGGAGAGCCCATCTTTAGCACGCCGTTGGGGCTGTTCTTAGAGGCACTTGCGGCGTCCGCCCACACCCAGCCCAACGCGGCGTTGGTGGACTTGCTGGCCCAGCCCTCGTCGCTGTCAAACTTGGCGTTGACCAGCACCGGTGCGCAGCAGCCCGGCACGGTCGCCGAAGCGTAGGTGCACTTGCCCTTGTCGCAGGCGTCGATCGTGCACGGGTTGAGGTCGTCGCAGTCGCCGTCAAGGGTGCAACATGTATCGGCAAAGCTGCACTGGCCGCCGATGCAGCTGCCCTTCTTGCACGGGTCGGCCGAGGCGCACTCGCTGTCCGACTTGCAGCACTGGTTGGCATGGGTGCACGCGCCGCCCGGGGCAGGGCATGCGTCTTCCGTGCAGCTGTCCTTGTCATCGCAGTCGCCCACGCTCATGCAGCAACCGGGCAGGTCGCTGTGGCTGCAGGTGCCGCCCGGGGCGGAGCAGAGGTCAAGGGTGCAGGGCTTGTCATCGTCGCAATCGGCCGAGCTGGCGCAGCAATCGGCTTTGGCACTGTGGCTGCACTGCGGCAGCTTGCCGGCCTGGGCAGCGCATCCGTCCGCGGTGCAGGGGTTGCCGTCGTTGCAGTCCGCCTCGCTAGCGCAGCAGCCGGTGGAGATGGCCAAATCATCGACATACGCACCCTCAAAGGCGTTCAGTGTGCCGTCCTTGGTCTCAAATCCCAGTACCACCTGCACCGTCTTTCCGGCCAGATCTTTGAGGGGGACGGCGATGCGCTGCCAATTGCCGTGGGTGCTGCCGCCGATCGCATCGCTATTCCAGAGCTTGATCGGCGTAGTGCCGTCGATCACGCTGACGCTCAGCAGGTCGTCGCCCGGGCTCTGCTCTGTGTCGAGCCACAGCCAGAACACCACAGACGGAGTAAGACCTTCTGCCGCGGGCACTTTAGCCGGGGGCAGGGTGGCGAGGGCGCCGACCTGCTTGTTGTTGTTGTAGGTGCTCTTGGTCGGGTCGCCAAAGTACAGAGCGCTGCCGCCGCTGATCGAGCGCTTGGTCGAATAGTTCCAGCTGATCCCGGTCTTAAAGACCTCCGCGATCACCACGCCTTCGCCGGCCTTGTCGAGCGGGGCCACCCAAGAATTCGACGAGAGCTGCACGCCTTTGGCGGCCTTGGCGCAGACCAAGCACGGCTTCTGCTCAGAGGTGTCGCCTTCGCCAATGCACTCCACCTTTCCGTCGCCCGTATCGACCAGGCAGGCCCCGGCTTTGGGGACAAAGGTGCACTTGCCTTCTTTGCAGCTGCCGCCCGCGGTACAAGCGTTCTTGCAGTCGGCGTCGGCGGTACAAGTGGCTGGATAAATGCCCTTTTCAAACGGCGTGGTCGTGTCTGGGCCGGCGTCCTCCTTGGCATCGCTGGCGGTGTCGGCGATTTGGGTGTCGCCCTCCGCATCGGCATCGACCAGGGCCGCGTCGGCGTCGCCCTTGCCGGTGTCCTCAGCGTCGGCGTCAGAACCATCGGTCGCGGTGCCGTCCTGGCCCGCCGCGTCGGTCCCCGCGCTGTCTGCGTCCAGCGCATCGGCGCCGGCCGTGTCACCCGTGGCCGCGTCTGATCCCTGCGAATCGCCCCCCGCGGCGTCGGTGGTCGCACCGTCCGGCCCTGCGGAATCGACGCCTACCGCCGTATCCGGCTCAGCGGCAGTGGTGGAATCCGTGCAACCGTGCAGGGCGGCGATCGCCCCCACCGCTGCCAGCATCGCCCAAAGGCTCTTGCGCGCCCACACCTGCATGCCTTACTCCACTCCGCGAGGCGACCCCGAAGCCGGGTTCGCGATGGTTTGCCCTCCATCCAGCCCAGCGGGCCGAGCGAGGACATGAACTTCACAATGTACCATAGCCGCAATGCCCGCCACAAATCCGCGCCCGGGGCAGCGGGGATCGGCTTGCAGGTCGGCCCCACAGATTGCATCCTATCGGCCCCGAGCCCGCCGGCTCCCACAGGATGGCCATGCAACGCCTCAAAGTCGCTGTTGTGCAAACTCGTTCCACGGAAGACACCGACCAGAACCTCAAGCGCGCCGCAGAGCTCGTCCGCGCCGCCGCTGCTGACGGCGCCAAGCTCATTTGCCTGCCAGAGAACGTGGCGTTTTTGCGCATCGCTACCCAGGACAACTTTGGCGAGACGCTCGACGGCAGAATTGTTCGCCATTTTGCAGCGCTTGCCCGCGAGCTGCAGGTGGCAATTCTCATCGGCTCGCTCCAAGAGGCGACCAGCGAAGCGCACCGGGTCCACAACACCTCCGTGCTGCTGGACGAAACCGGCGCGGTGGTCCAGGCGTACCGCAAGGTGCACCTGTTTGACATCGACATCCCCGGTTCGGTGACGCAGCGCGAGTCCGATCACGTCACTCCCGGGTCGGAGGCGGTGGTGGCGGACCTCTTCGGCACCCGCTTTGGCATGAGCGTCTGCTACGATTTGCGCTTTCCGGAGCTGTACCGGCGCCTGCTGGATCAAGGCGCGGAGGCGATTTTTATCCCTGCGGCCTTTACCTTGCAGACCGGCAAGGATCATTGGGAAGTGCTGTTGAGGGCTCGGGCGATCGAGAATCAGTGCTACGTCATTGCTCCGGGGCAGTGGGGGCACCACGGCGGCGCGCGGCACTCGTACGGCCATTCGATGATCATCGATCCGTGGGGCCACGTGATTGCCCGGTGTTCGGACGGAGAGGGGTTTGCCGCCGCGTGGCTCGACCCGGCGCTCGAAGCGCAGGTTCGGAGGAATCTGCCCTGCGGGCAGCATCGCCGGTTCAAGTAGGCGGCGCTTGGCGCCGGGCATTTGCGCGAAGCGCAGGGGAAATTTCTTTCCCAATGCCGTGGGAGCTGCAAAGGGGGAGGAACCATAGACGGGTGAAGGAGACGTGCCGTCTCCTGCCCATCTAAAGATTTCCTCCCCCTTATACCCCCTCCTCCTTTACTTCCCCACCTCTTGCCCGGGCGGGTTTAGGCTTACAAAATAGTGGGTTGATATCCCTAGCCGCCAGCGAAGCGCGGTGGCGGCGTGAACCGTGACGCTGCGGGTGGTCTAGACCGAGACCTAGCCGCCAGCGAAGCGCGGTGGCGGTGTGAGCCGTGACGCTGTGGTTGGTCTAGACCGAGACCTAGCCGCCAGCGAAGCGCGGTGGCGGTGTGAGCTGTGACGCTGTGGTTGGTCTAGACCGAGCCGTCGGCCCGCGGAAAGCCCCGGTCCCACAGCGCGATTTCCTTTCGACAGGCGTTTTCAGCCCTCGGAAAGCGCTGAAGACCATCGGGTCCGTCTAGGACCGCATGGGACGGGCACGCCCTCAGGGGCAACGCGCTTGTACTTGGGCATTGCTCCGCTCGCGGCTGGG
>JBIKTV010000706.1:0-2527 GCA_044347905.1 Myxococcota bacterium | reverse complement strand
GCGCTATGGCCTAGCGTAAAGGACCCAACGCCCAAGCGCTACAGACGAAATCAACGCTAGACGCGAACTAGCCCAAAGCGTAGCCTCCCGCGCCGGTGCGGCCCTGCAATTGCATCTGGCCAGAGCCGAGTTCCCGCAGTGCCTGTGAAGGAATTCTGGATGTGAAAGAACAGCGATGGACAACATGGGGTCTTTGACTCTCGATGGCCTGAAGCCGACGTTCTTTCACATCCTCTCAGGTGCCACCTGACTTTTTGAGGGCTCCCCACCATGCCTTTTGCCGCCCTGGGCCTTTCGCCCGCCCTGCAGCGCGCCGTCCGCGCCCAAGGCTATACCCAGCCCACGCCGATTCAGGATCTGGCAATTCCAGCGATCCTTCAGGGAAGCGACGTCCTGGCGACCGCGCAGACCGGCTCCGGCAAGACCGCGGCGTTTGCCCTGGGGCTGCTGCAGCGGCTGGAGCTTGCCCCTCTGGAGGTTACGCGCCGCCCCCAGGCTCTGGTGCTCGTGCCGACGCGCGAATTGTGCGCCCAGGTGGCAGAGGAGTTCCGCAAGCTGGGCCTGCCGCTGCCGCGCTCGGTCAAGGTCGCGGCGGTGTACGGCGGGGTGGAAATTGCCCCGCAGATCGATAAGTTGCGCAGCGGCGTGGACGTGCTGGTGGCCACCCCCGGGCGGTTGCTAGACCTGGCCCGGCAAAATGCTGTGGATCTGCAGGGGGCTAAGGCGCTCGTGCTCGACGAAGCCGACCGCATGCTCGACCTGGGGTTTGCCGATGAGCTAGAGCAGGTGCTGGCGCTTATGCCGGTTGAGCGACAAAACCTGTTCTTTTCCGCGACCTTTCCCGATGCCGTTCAAGCCCTTGCCCAGCGGTTGCTGCGCGAACCCCAGCGGATCGCCGTGAGCGCGGAGCCGCACCTGCAACCGGACATTGAGCTGCGCGCCATCGCCGTGGACCCCAGCCGCCGCGCCCAGCTGTTGCGCCACCTCATCGAGCACAACCCCTGGAGTCGCATCCTGGTTTTTGTCGCGACGACCCACACGGCAGAGATGCTGGCCGGCAAGCTTCGCCGCGCCCATATCTACGCGGAAGCGTTTTACGGCGCCTTGACCCAGGGCAAGCGCACGCAAGTGTGGTCGGATTTTAAGGCTTCTCGGCTCAAGGTGCTGGTGGCCACGGACGTCGCCGCGCGCGGCTTGGATGTCGCCCACTTGGCCGTGGTGGTCAACTTTGACTTGCCGCGCTCCGCCGTGGATTTTACCCACCGCATTGGCCGCACGGCGCGGGCAGGCCAGAGCGGTCTAGCGATCAGCTTTGTCAGCGCCGATACAGAGAGGCACTTTCGCCTGATTGCCAAGCGCTACGGCCTCGCGGGCGATCTGGAAATTGTCGAGGGCTTTGAGCCGCAAGAGACCCAGGCCGCGCCGCCGCCCCTGGGCTTTGACCCTTCGACCGGGGGGATTAAGGGCAAGCGCCCCAGCAAGAAGGACAAGCTCCGCGCCGCTGCGGCCGCCGCTGTTCAGGCGAACCCGCCGGTCAATCATCCAGACAATTCAGCGGATATTGACTAGGACGGTCTTTTTGTAGGTAAACGCGTCGAGCATGGACGCCAGGTCCGCCTCCTTGCCGATGCCGCTGAGCTTGATGCCGCCGTAAGACAGCGCTGCCTGCACCACAAGATTCTGATTCACCTGAACAAAGCCCGCTTGCAGCCGCCCCACCGCGTCAAAGGCCTTGGCGAGGTCTTTGGTCCACACCGTGGCGGCCAGGCCGTACTCCGTGGCATTGGCCAGGGCGATCGCTTCTTCGTAGTCGTCAAAGGCCAACACCACGGTGACCGGGCCAAAAATCTCCTCTCGCACCACGGGGCTGTCTTTTGGCAGGCCAGAGAACACCACCGGCTGGACAAAAAGGCCTTGGGCAAAGCGCGGATCGGCTGGCACCAGGCTACAGCGGTGGGCCACAGCGCCGGGCGTCGCTTCGCCCAGAGCGATGTAGCGCTGCACGGTGGCAAACTGCTGCGGCGAGATCACGGAGCCGATGTCCGTGGCCTCATCCATGGGATCCCCCATGACCATGAGGTCGACTTTAGCCTTGAGCCGCCTAAGGAATTCGTCGTGCAAGCTGCGGTGAACCAGCATCCGCGAGGCCGCGCTGCAGGACTGGCCCTGGCGGGTAAAGCGCATCGAGGTGACCGCGCCCTGCACGGCCCGCTCTAGGTCGGCGTCTTCCAAGACGATCATCGGCGATTTGCCGCCCAGCTCCAGCGTCGCGCCGATGAGCTTTTTGGCCGCCGCCAGAGCCACCGCTTTGCCCGCCGCGACGCTGCCCGTGAGCGTGACCTTGCTGACCAACGGGTGCTCGGCCAGCGGCGCCCCGCAGCCGGGACCATCGCCGGAAACCAGGTTGAACACGCCGGGAGGCAGGATCTCATTGCACAATTGCGCGGCCCGCAGCACGGCGAGCGGCGCCTCTTCGGCGCTCTTGCACACCACCGCGTTGCCCGCCACCAGCGCCGGCGCCACCTTG
>JBIKTV010000705.1:0-2530 GCA_044347905.1 Myxococcota bacterium | reverse complement strand
TGCAGAAGCTCGTCTCGCGCCGGCAGGTCGTGGCGCTGCTCGGCAATCAGCGCCCGGGCGTAGAGGGAATCCGCAAAGAGGCTGCGCACATCGCCGCGCTCCGGATCCAGCTTCACGGCGGGCTCCAATTCCTGGGAAGCGCGGGAAGCATCGGCCGCCTCTTCTGCGCGGGCGAGGCGGGCCTGTTGCCAAAGGGCCTCTGCGCGGTCTTTTTCGCGGGCGTCAAACAGCTGCAGCGCCTGGCGTTCCAGAGATTCTGCGCGCTTGCGGTGATCACTTGCGCCGCTGCCGTGGCGCTGGGCAGAGGCCACCAGGGCGGCAATTTGCCGGTTCAGCTGGGCGCGGTGCTGCAGGCGTACCCCCAGCCAAGTCGCCAGCAGCGCCGCGACCACGGCCGCGCCCAAGCCGCGGTTGCGCCAGCGAATCAGCTGCTCAGAACGCCGCGATTGCCTCAGGAATTCGCCATCTGCTTGTGGCAACATCGCCGGATCCAGCGCTGTGGCCTGGCGCAACTGCCCGGCGCGCCAAAGCGCCTCGCGTGGCCGACCCAACCGCTGCCACTCGCCGCGGGCCTGGCTCAAGCGCTCGCGGACGGCGCTCAGGCCCGCATCTGCGGCCAACCATTCAGAAAGGGTCTTCCAGCCGTGCAGCAGCGCCTCATGGGCCAGCTCGCAGGAAGCGCCTTGGGGCGTCTCCAAGACCGCGATGAGCCGGCCTTGCACCAGGGCGTCCAGGGTCGCCGTCAGCGCCGGACCCAGCTGCGGCTGGTGTGGCGGAGGCGCGGTCAGATCGCTGCACAGCTTGCGCGCCCGGGTGCGCTCGGCGGTGACCAGCTGCAGCAACTGACCGCGGGCGAGCTCGCGCTGGCCAGCCGGCAAGTGGCCGAGCAACTCGTCGGCGTGCAGAGAAAGCGCGCCTGCGACCCCGCCCAGGGCCCGCAAAGCCGCCTCTGGGATGCGCTTTTTGTCGATGTCGCGGGCGTCATACAGGCGCATCAGGGCAAACTGCAGCAGCGGTAGGCCGCCGGCGGCATCCACGCTTGAATCGACGAGGCTCTGCACCAAGGCCTCAGACTCAAAGACGACGCCGGTCCTCTGCGCGGGGCCGGTGATCACCTCGCGCAGCCGTTCGCGGGATAGGGGCCGCAAGAAGTACAGGGAGCGCTGCAGCACGTCGCCCAGGCCGGGAAAAGCGCTGATCCGGCCCAGGAAATCGCCGCGGACGGAGGCGAGCAGCTTGAGACCCGGCGTCGGCACCGCGAGCCCGCCCAGCAGCGCGGCAAAGGCCCGGCCTTGGGCGGCATCGGCCAGCGTCGCCAGCTCCTCCAGCTGGTCCACAAACACCAAGAGACCGCGGTTAGGCCCAGAAAGCCTACGCAATTCGCGGCCAAAGGCCATCGCTCCCTCCGCCAGGGCCTCCATCAGGCGCTGTTCCGGCACCGCCAACTCGGCGGCCACCGCGGCGATCAGCGCGGCCACCGGTTGGGGCCCGGGGCACAGGGTTACCGTGCTCCAACTGCGCGCGGCATCGAGCCAATCCCCCAGGCGCGGCACGATACCGGCGCGGCAGAGCGACGACTTGCCGACCCCAGAGTCGCCCGTCACCACCACCAGCGGATCGCTGGCCAGGCGCTCCAGCACCGCGCGCATTTCCGACTCGCGGCCAAAAAACACCGCGCGGTGGGTGGCGTCAAAAGCCCGCAGGCCGCGGTAGGGATTGCCTTCTGGCACCACCTCGCCGCGCAAGCCCCGCAGCACTTGGGCCAACGCCGCGCGAACTTCTTCCGCACCTTCATAGCGTTCTGTGGGATCTCGCCGGAGGCACCGGTCGACAATGGCCCCCAACTGCGGGTCGACCGAAGGTTCGGCGGTGCAAGTCGCCTGGGCGTCACAGCGCTGCACCAGATCGCCTAATGCCTCGACATCACTGGCTTGATGCGGCGGCCGGCCGACACACAGGGCGTACATGACCGCGCCCAGGGAATAGACGTCCGAGGCAAAGGTCGCCGGCTCACCGCGCCAGATCTCCGGTGCCATGTAAAGCGGCGTACCCACAGCGGATCCCGGCCGGGTCAGGTGCAACGCCGCCGGGCTGGCGAGCTGGGCGGCGCTGGGGGCGTCTTGCGGCGACTCAATCGACAAGGCGTTGGCCATCGGCTTGGCAATAGCTGTTCGCGCAAACAGATTCTTGGGCGTATCAGTGGATTTTGTCGGCTCGATACCCGCCTGGGCCGACTCAGCCTTTGCGGAGGGCCGGGCGACCGCGGTGCGACCCAAGGCATCTTCAGGCCGCGCTGGCGCCTCTGCAGGGGCAATCGCCAAAGCCGCTGGCGCTGGGTGAGCATGCCCTGGCGCCGGGCCCAGCAGCCGGGCAATGCCAAAATCAAGAAGCTTTACAGTGCCTTCTTTGGACAGGATCGCATTGGCCGGCTTGATGTCGCGGTGGATCACCCCGGCGCGGTGGGCCATCGCCAAGCCGCGGGCCAAGTCGTGGCCCAGGTCGACCACGCGTCGCCACGGCAGCGGCACCG
>JBIKTV010000218.1:0-9301 GCA_044347905.1 Myxococcota bacterium | reverse complement strand
CACACGGTGTCGCGCTTGCTGGGGTCGCCGCCGGGCTATGTGGGCCACGGGCAAGCGGGTTTGCTGGCTCAGGCGCTGCAGAAGCGCCCGTACCGCGTGCTGTTGTTTGACGAAGTCGACCGCGCCGCCCAAGAAGTGCAGGCCCTGCTGCTGCAGCTGCTGGACGCCGGCCGCGTGACCGACAATCAGGGCCACGTGGTAGATGTGCGCAATTGTATTCTTGTTCTGACGACCAACCTGGGGGCAGAGATCCTCACGGCCGGGCGGCGGCGGCCCATTGGCTTTGGCGCTAGCGAATTGCCGGCGGCGCTAGAAGCTCGCGACGAGGTTGGGCGGGCGGCGCTGGAGCAAGCGGTGCTGGAGAGGGCTCGCACGACCATAGCTCCAGAACTGTGGAGTCGCATTGATGAATCCCTGGTGTTTCACCCGCTAGATCTGGCGAGTGCCCGCTTGGTGGCGCTGCGCACGATCCGCCTGGGCGCTGAGCGGCTGTATGAGGCCCGGCTCATTCGCTATGACGTGGACGATGCGGTGGTCGACCTGGTGCTAGAAGGGGGCTTGGATCCGGCTCTGGGCGTGCGGCCGCTGCGCTCCAAAATTGAGAGCTTGGTGGAGAGTTTTGTGACCGATTGCATCCTGGACGGCCTGCTCAAGCCCGGGGCAGAAGTGCGCCTAAGTGTCCGCGATGGCCGGGTAATTTTGCTGCCCAACGGGCTTGCAGCTCAGACTGCGCAGGTGAATTGATGGGGCGTTGCCGGGCGATCGTTCAGGCCGTGCTGGGGTTTGCCGGCGCTTGGGCGCTTGCCGCCTGCGATTCGCCCGCGGACGCAGAAAAGCCAGGCCCTGTGGTTCCACCGGCGTGCACTGCCGTCGTCAGCTTTGGCAACGGCGCCGCGTGCGACGACACCGACAGCAAGATCGCCAGCTGCGGCAGTGCCAAGCGCCGCACCTGCGCTAGCGGTTGGCTGTGCTTTGACGCGCCGGAACTGGCCGATTGTGCTTGTGAAGGTGACGCAGACTGCGCGGGCCGCACGGCGTACATCAATGCCGGACGCACTGCCGCAGGCAAGGCGCCGCTCGCCGCCAAGTGCGATGGCGGTCGCTGCGCCGGAGCGCCGTGAGTCCGGCGTGGCCCAATTTGGCTGTGCCCTGAATCGGTCGGGTTTGCAGCCAATCCGCGGCCTCTGAGCGCGAAACAATTTGTAACAATCTGATCGCCCTCAGTTTTGGCGATGTCCCTGCGGCAGCGCTCTTGACCATCTGCGCGCGGCAGCTATACTGACCCACAGGTCACTGACTTCCCGGTCACTGGCCCTCCAGTCAGTTTAAGCGCATCTAGCACCCCAAGCTCCGCATCTGACCCCGTTGCAGCCCTGTTGGCGGCGTCCAGCCCAACAAAGCGCTCCAGAGGAGATCATGGCCCGCGCCCCCAACCCCAACTTGCAGCCCGCCCTGGTCGAAGCGGCCGTCGCCGTGTTTGCTGAGCACGGTTTGGCGGCGGCAAAGGTGAGCGATATCACAGAGCGCGCTGGGGTCTCCAAGGGCGCCTTCTATCTGCACTTTGAGTCCAAGGAAGCGCTGTACGAGCAGATTTGCCGGAATTTCCTAGCCACGATCGTAAATCGTCTGCACAGCCATGAACTAGTGATGTGCGATCTGTCGCTTACACCTGCAGAAATGTTTGAGAAATTGGGTCAGGCGGACGAGGCGCTGCTCGACCTGTTCTGGGATCACCGCCAGCCGCTTAAGATGATCCTTCAAGGGGCGATTGGCACTGCAAGTGCCTGGCTGGCAGATGAATTTATCGATTCGATTGAAGCGGTGATGCTGCAGACCGTGTCGCGCCACCACGAAGAAAGCGGCGTGCCTTCGCCGTTTCGTCCGGAATTCATGGCGGCGATGGCCACGGGGATCACCGTGATGTACGCCCGCCGGGTGGTGCACCAGGTCGATAAGCCAGTCTTGGGTCAGGATATTCGGCACTTCCGGCGACTGATGACCATTGGCGCGCTGCTGCCGACGGCGCAATTGGACGTGCTTTTGGAGCAGGCCTTTGCCGGCGTGGCGGCCCATCAGGGTGCGGCTCATCAGGTTGCGGCTCATCAGGTTGCGGCTCATCAGGTTGCGGCCCAGGCGGCGGCGATTCTGTCCACCATCGAACACTGAAAAGCTCAACTGTTTTAGGGATATCTGAGGTAATCGATGAAGCTGAAGATCTGGTTTGCGGTGGTGCTGCTGGGGTTGGTCGCCATGGGTGTGGTGATCCATGCCAAGGTGACCAAGCGCCTTGATGTTTTGGCCGAAGTCGCCAAAGAAGCGGAGGCCAAGCAGGCGCAGGCCGGCAAGAAGGCCCCGCCGGTGCTGGTGACGCCCAAGCCGGGGCCGGAGATGGAGGTGCTGCGGCTGACAGGCACGCTCAAGCCAGAGGCCGAGGTGGCGCTGGGCTTTAAGGTGCCCGGGCGGGTGGTCGAGCTGCTCGTCAAGCGCGGCGACGTGGTCAAGGCCGGTCAGCCGCTGGCGCGCATCGATGCCCGCGATTTTGAGGCTCAACTGGCTCAGGCGGATGCGGGTCGAAAGGCGGCAGAGGCCCAGCGCGAGATCGCCTCCGATGCGTACCGCCGCGTCAAGCAACTGCAGGCGGCTGGAGCGGCGACGGAGCAGCAGATCGTTCAGGCGAGTGGCCAGGCGAGCGCCATCTCTGCGTCGATTGAGCAAGCCGGAGCGGCTAAGCGCTATCTTGAGGTGATCAAAGGTGAAACCCGGCTGTTTTCGCCCATCGACGGCGTAGTCGTGACCGCGCCTACCGCGCCGGGCTTTGTCGTCCAGGTGATGTCGGCGCCGGTGTTCAATATTCAGAAGCTGGACAACGTCAAGTTTAACGGACACTTGACCGATCGGGACGCCGCGCGGGTCAAGGCCGGCATGGCCTTTGAGGTCGAGTCGGAAGCGGGGATCATCGCCAAGGGCACGCTGGATCCGCTGGTGCCGACGGTCGATATGATGACGCGCCGCGTGGCGATTGAGGGCACCGTGCCCAATCCCGACGGCAAGCTGTTCGCCGGATCGATGGTCGAGGCGCGCATCAACCTGCCGAGCCTGCCGAGCCTGTCGATCCCCGCGTCGAGTCTGCTGACGGGCGCCGTTCCGTCGGTGCTGGTGGTCGGTGCGGACGGCAAATTGCAGCGCCGTGAGCTGACGATTCTGCGCACGGAGCGCGACCAATTGCTGGTCAAGGCCGGGCTGCAGGCCGATGAGCGCGTGCTGGCCAATCCCTCTGTGCAGTGGCGCGAGGGCGATTTGGTGCCGGCCAAGGCCAATTAGCCGCCCGTTCGCCGCGGTCGCCTGCCTCTCTGGCCGGGCTGTACCGCCCCCTTATCCTGGAATCCCCTGGGGATTTCCCTAAGCCCCGTTGCGGAGCGCGTCATGACGCTGTCCGATATTGCCATCAAGCGCCCCGTCTTCACCATCGTGATGCAGCTGGTGCTCATCGTGCTGGGCGTGATGAGCCTGCGCGACATGGGGACCGACTTGTTCCCCGACGTGTCGTTCCCGATTGTCACGGTGACGACCATCTATCCCGGTGCATCGCCGTCCGAAGTAGAGACGCAAGTCAGCAAGCCGATTGAAGATGCCGTGGCGGGTATCGCGGGGCTCGACACGGTGCGCTCGCAGTCGCGCGAGTCGATGTCCGTGGTCATTGTGATCTTCAAGATGTCGGCCAATCTGGAGGAGGCGGCCCAAGACGTGCGCGACCGCTTGAGCCGCATTCGGCCGAACTTGCCGACAGAAGTGCGCGAGCCGATGGTGCAGCGTGTGGACATTGGCGCTACGCCGGTGCTGATGTATCTGGCCTCCGCTGAGGGCAAAAGTACTCAGGAAATCAAGCGGATCACCGAAGAGTACCTCAAACCTCAGCTGGAGCGCGTGGCAGGCGTGGCCGCAGTTGAAGTGGTGGGCGGCAATGACCGCGAGATCAAGGTGGAGGTCGACCGCAAGAAGCTCGACGCCCTGAACCTGCCGCTCACGCAGATTACGGACAAGCTCAAGATGGAGAATCTGGCCGTTCCAGCTGGGCATTTTTCGCAGGACAAGCAAGAGATCAGCGTGCGCCTGACCGGCGACCTGCGCGACGCCGCGGATGTGGCGAATGTGGTGGTGGCGACTACCGCTTCGGGCACGCAGATTCGCCTGGGTGAAATCGCCGAGGTCAAAGACGGCCTGAGCGAAGCGCGCACGCGGATCCGCGCCAACGGTCGCGACGCTGTGGCCTTTGAAATTATTAAGCAGTCTGGCACAAACACGGTGCAGGTGGTGGAGGCCGCGCAGAAGAAGCTCGCCGAAGTATTGCCGCTGATGCCGCCGGGCTTTCGCACGGACAACTTCTTTAACCAGGCGACGTTTATTGAGGAAAATGCCCACGAAGTTGAGATCGCCATCGTCTTTGGCGGCGTGATGGCGGTGCTGGTCATCCTCATCTTCATGCTGGACCTGCGGTCGACCTTCATTTCGGCGCTGGCTCTTCCGACCTCGGTGATTGGCACGTTCTGGATTATGAGTTTGCTGGGTTTTACCCTGAATATGATGACGTTGTTGGCTTTGTCGCTGGCGATTGGTCTATTGATCGACGACGCGGTGGTGGTGCGCGAAAACATCTTCCGCCACCTGGAAGCGGGTGAGCCTCCGGACGTTGCGGCGTCCAAGGGCACAAGTGAAATCGCCCTGGCGGTGCTGGCGACGACGCTCACAATTGTGGCGGTGTTCCTGCCAGTTGCGTTCATGTCCGGCATTGTGGGCCAGATGTTCCGCCAGTTTGGCCTGACCATCTCTGCGGCGACCCTGCTGTCGCTGTTTGTGGCCTTTACCCTGGACCCGATGCTGTCGGCCCGGCTGGCGGTCAAGATCGATCACAGCAAGAAGCGCAATATTGTCGTGCGGTTCATGGAGGGGATGCACAATTCGCTGGAAGAAATGTACGTGCAGACCCTGCGGCTTTCGCTCCGCTACCGGCTCATCACGGTGCTGATCGGCGTGGGTACCTTTGCCGGTGCGGCCCAGCTGGCCGGGCTGATGGGCAACGAATTTGTGCCGCAGGAAGACCGCGGTCAGTTCATCATTGACGTGGAACTGCCCCCGGGCACGAGCTTGGCTGAGACGGCGCGGCGGCTGCTGCCCGCAGAGACCGGGCTCAAGGCCAACAAGAATATCATCACGGTTTACAGCAAGTTGGGCCCCAACACGGAGATCAACAAGGCGCAGATCCGCGTCGTCGCCAACATCAAGACCGAGCGCAAAGAGACCATCTGGGACATCCAGGACTTTGCCCGCACGGTGATGGTCGACAAGCTGCCGGACGCCAAGATTTCGATTGTGCCGCCGTCATTTATTGAGGGTCTGCCCTCCGGGGCGCCGATGCAGGTGCAGGTGCGCGGCACGGATCTTGCGCTGTTGGAGCGCGACGCGGCGGCGGTGGAGTCCATGATCAAGTCGGTGCCCGGCGTGAGCGACGTGCAGGTGACTTACGCCCCCGGCAAGCCCGAGCAGAGCGTGCGCATCGACCGCAAGAAGGCCGCCGATATGGGGATTCCTCTGGCGCTAATTGCACGGACCCTGCGCGCGGCCCTGGAAGGCGAGGACGCGGGCAAGCTGCGCATGGAGTCGGGATCCAACAAGGAAGTCAAGATTCGCGTGCGCTTGCGCGACAGCGATCGCGAGGGCGTCGACAAGCTGCTGCGCCTGCAGATCCCGATCCCGCCGCGCACGGTGATGACGCCGGCTGGGCCCATGCAATTGGGCGGTTTTATTCCGCTTTCTGACGTGGCCCATGTGGACCCGGAGTCGGGGCCGCAGGTGATTGAGCGCCAGGACCGCACCCGCCAGATCAGCGTGATGGCGGTGCCCAAAGGCCGATCGCTGGGCGAGGTCAACTCTGAGGTCGAGGCCAAGCTCAATGCCTATAAATTCTCTGGGGATAACTACTATCGCATGGACGGCATGGTCAAGCAGATGAAGGAGTCCGGCGAAGCGTTTGGCCTGGCCGGCATGCTGGCGGTGCTGTTCATCTTCCTGATTCTGGCCTCGCAGTTTGAGAGCTTTATCCACCCGATGACCATCATGCTGGCGCTGCCGATGGCGATGATCGGCGCGTGGTTGGGGCTGTTTCTGACCGACAACACCGCGTCGATGGGCAGCAACATCGGCGTGATTCTGCTGATGGGCCTGGTGACCAAGAACGGCATTTTGCTGGTGGACGCGGCGCTCCAGCTGCAGCGCGAGGGCGTGGGCTCGGTGGAGGCGATTGTCGAGGCGGGGCGCAAGCGCTTGCGGCCGATCCTGATGACTTCCGCGGCGATGATTCTGGGCATGATGCCGACGGCAACCGACTCCGGGCCGGGCTCAGAATTCCGTTCGCCGATGGCGATTGCGGTGATTGGCGGCGTGCTCACCTCCACCGTGCTGACCCTGGTGGTGCTGCCGTCGGTGTTCCTGTGGTTTGACACGATCGGCAAGATTCCCGGGCGGATCTGGCGCAAGGTGATGGGCAGCGGCAACGAGGCCAAGCCAGAAGAGAAGACCGCGCAGCTGGAGATTCCGCCGCTGCAGCCGCCGGCTCTGGAGCCCGTGGGTCATGCCAAGGTGCCGCAGGGTGTGGCCGGGCTGCTGCTGGCGCTGCTGGCTGCGGGAGCGCTGCTCTGGTCGCCGCAGGCACTGGCGGCCAAAATGCCCTTGCGCGATGCGATTGACCGGGCGATCGCCCACAATCCCGACCTCAAAGTCGCCCAGGCGCGGATTGAAGAGGCCGAGGCCCAGCGAGCCAAGATCCGCACGGCTTTCTATCCCGATGTCAAAGCGGTCGGCAGCTACACGCGCAACAGCGACGAGGCCAAGTTCGACATCGGGGCGATGAGCGCCGGCTTGGGTGCGGCCCTGGGCATCCCCATCAAGATCGACCCTGCTAAGGCGCCGCCGGCCACGATTATCCAGGCCTACAACCAGCTCAGTGCGACGTTGGTGGTGGAGGAGACGCTGTTCGCGCTGTCGCCTTGGCTGTACGAAAAGGCGAGCGAGCAAGGGCTGGGGGCGCAGCGGATCGGGATTGAGGCGGCGCACCGCGAGGTGGCCTATCGGGTGACGGAAATCTATCACCATGTCAATGGCTTGGACCGGCTCATCGCTGCTGCGAGCCGGGCGGTGGACCTCTCTGGCGCGCGCATTGCGATGATCGACAAGAAGCGGGTCGCCGGGACCGAGAGCGAACTGCCGCTGCTCCGTGCCCAGGTAGAGCAGGCGCGTGCCCAACAGGACGTGCTGCGCGCCAAGCTCGGGCGGCGGCAACTGCTTGAGGTGTTGGGGATTCTGCTGGGCGATGCCGCGCCGGAAGACGTGGAACTGCCGCCCGCAGTGGTGCCTCCGCCGGGCAGTTTTGACGACTGGGTCAAGGCCGGTCTGGACCAGCGCCCCGACATCGCCGCGCGGCGCAAGGCCTTGGAGGCGCAGAAAAGCCTGATCACGGAAGCGGAATTGCGTTGGATGCCGATTTTGGCCGCCCAAGGCGTGCTGCGCTGGAGCGACGTGAAGGGCTTTACCGATACCAACACCATCTGGCAGGCCACCGTGAACCTGGTGGTGCCGATCTTTGACCGCGGTTCGCGCTATGCCGATCTTCGCGAGCGGCGCGTCACCTATACGCGGCTACAGGCGGAAGTGCAGAAGGCGGAACAGGAATTGCGCGCACAGCTCCGCCAGGCCAGCCACGACATCGAGCTGGCCCGCAGCGTGGTCGAGATCGCCTCGCGCCAGGCGGAAATTGCCAAGCGCGGCGCGGAGATCGCTACAAAGACCCAGGCGGCTGGGCTGGCTACCCACCTGGAAGTGGACGAGGCTGAGACCAATTTGCGCTTGGCGGAGGCCAATGTAGAGCGCGAGCGGTCCAACCTGGATCTGACCGTGCTCAAGCTGCTGCACCTGACCGGCAATGTGAAGCCGTAGGGGCGCTTACTGCCCGGCGTTTGAGCGGTTGCGCTGCTTGCGCTCAAGAAACACCGCCATCCGCCTCAGCTTTTCTGGACTCTCAAAGCAGATGGCCTGCGCCGCGCTGACAAACCGCCGCAGCTGCTCTTGGTCGCCTTCGACCATCTGTAGCGCTTGCTTGGTCAGGCGCGTGGCCAGCGGATCGTTTGCGGCGACCTGCAGGGCCATTTCCTGTGCGGCAGCAACGACTTCAGCGTCAGCCACCACGCGGTTGACCAGGCCAATCCGCAGCGCTTCTTCCGCTTCCACCAGCCGGCCCGTCAACAGCAGCTCGCGGGCGCGGCCCAGTCCGATGAGCGCGGGCAGCCGCCAAGTCGCCCCTGCGGCCGCCAAAATGCCAAGGCCCGTCTCAGGTTGGCCAAACCGCGCCGACTCGCCGGCCACGCGCAAGTCGCAGGCCACCGCCAGCTCGCAGCCGCCGCCCAGGGCAAAACCGCGCACTGCGGCGATGGTCGGCACGGGAAAACGCGCCAGTTTCTCAAACAGTCCGGCGTTGATCGCCAGCAAGGCATCGGCGGCGCGGCGCTCGCGCAGTTGGGCCACATCCGCACCTGCGGCAAAGGCCTTTGCGCCAGCCCCCGTCAGAACCAGAGCGCGCACCTGCGGGTCGGCGGCATAGAGGTCCAGGGCAGCGTGCAGGGCATCGACCATCGCCTGGTCCAGCGAATTGAGCTTGTGCGGCCGGTTGAGCGTCAGGGTTAGTACGCCGTCGGCCAATTCGGCGATCAGCAGCTGGTCGGGTTGCGTCATGGCGATGCTCGCGAGGAAGGAGGGAAGGAACCGGCGCGCGGGGCGGCGATTGTGCCCCACGGCGGCGATGCGGCCAAGCTGTCACCGCGGCCGGGCCATCGCGTCTGGCAGCTGCAGCGACCAACGCTGCTGAACAACAGCTGGGAAAGGCAAAGGATCGCCGTGCAATGTAGCGCCGTGCCAGCGCCGCACCGTGCCGTCCCAGCCGGCGGTGAGGAGGTCGCCGTCCTGGCCAAACCCGGCGTAGACCGCATGGCCCTGGTGGCCGCGCAGCTCCGCCACGAGCCGCCGATCCTTGATTCGCCAGACATAGACCGGGCCTTGGCTGCTAGGGGCGGCGATCAGCTGGGCGCTCGCATCCAGGGCAACGTCCATAAGGCGGCAATCACAACCGCCTATGCGCTGGGCCTGTGCCTGGCCTAGGCGATGCAGCCAAACGCTGTCAGCGCTGGCGAGGGCGAGGTTCTGGCCGTCGCCGCTGATGTCGACCGCCACGGCACCGGGATGGCGGAGCCGCTCCTGA
>JBIKTV010000704.1:0-2537 GCA_044347905.1 Myxococcota bacterium | reverse complement strand
TTCCACGGCGGGGCCCGCGAGCGCTGGAGCGAGGCCAAGCGCCACTACACGGAGACGCACCAGAACCCGACCAACCGCGCGCTGCACATGGCGGGACTGCCGCTGATTGTGGGCGGCACCCTGGGGCTGCTGGCCGCGCCGCGCTACAGCCCGCCGTGGTGGGTGGCGGCGGGGAGTTTTGCCAGCGGCTGGGGGCTCAACCTGGCCGGGCACAGCGTTTATGAGAAGAATAGCCCGTCGATTCAGGATGATCCGCTGGCGCTTCTGGCCGGCCCTGTGGGCGACACGCTTGAGATGGCCCAGCACCTGTGGGAAATGCGGCCGCGGCGCGCCAGTGAGCGCACGGTGAACGTGCAGGCCTGATCTGTCCTTCGCACGACCGCTGGATCCCGGCAAAGACCTTGAACGTTTAAGGCTTTTTTGTCGGGAGCCCGGCGGCCTGCCAGGCCATCAGGCCACCTGAGAGGTCGCGCATCTGCCCATAGCCCAGCCCCGCCAGCTTGGCCATGACGATTTTGCTGGTCTTGCCCGACATGCAATAGAAGACCACCTTGCGGTTCTTGTCGTGCTGCAAGGCGTTTTCTAGCCCAACAGTGTCGGTGGAGGCGACGCTGAGATCGGTGCCGTCGATGAGCGACTTGCTGGGCACCACCAGGTTGATGAGCAGAAAATCGCGCTCGGGAATCAGGGCTTGTAGCTCGGTCGGCGCCAGCGACAGGGGGACAAAAGCCGCAGCATCGGCGGCCACATCGGCCGTCGCGTCGGTTGGTTTGGCGTCCGCCTGCGCTTGGGACGCGCTGTCCACGGGAGCTGCGCTGTCTGCGAGTGCTGCGGCATCGCTGTGCACGGCGTCGGCGGACGGCGGTGCGGAAGCCGAGTCAGCACAAGCAGCGAGAAGAACAAAGCAACTAGCTACTGCGGCGGCGTGTAGGGGGCGCATAGGTCGATCCGCGCGGACCGCTGCGAAGACCGCAGCTGCCTTCACCGTAGGCCCAGGCCGCGGCGCGGTCAACGGCGGGGCGGCGGCAGAAGCGCAACAAGGTCACAGGTTTGTCAAGGCGAACCCAACGCCGGACCGGGGAACAGATAGCGCAGGGCCGTCGCCGCGCGCAGCCGCCAAGCCGCTTCATCGTGGCGGTGGCCGCGCCCCAACAACACCAACAGGTTCTGCGATAGCCCCAGGTAATCTTGCCAATTCCGCCCTGGAGGCGGCTCAGGCTGCCACGGCAGCGCGGGCACCAGAGCCGGCGCGGTGGCGTCAGGCAGATCGACTGGGATTTCTCCTGGATTTGAGCCACTTTGCCACTCGTGCCGCCCCGACCAGCCCTGGGCGATCAGGGCATTGCGCGTCCAGTCGCAGTGGACCCAGCTGTCGCTGGCATAGTGGACGCCGAGGTCGTCTTCCGTGTCGCCGCAGTCGAGGTAGATTCGCAGCGCCCCTGGGGGCACGCCGGCGCGGTTGGCGCGGATGATCTGCCGCAGCGACGGCCCTTCGCCGAGGTGGCCACTGGTAGCGGTGACGCCCTCGCCGACCCAAAATGCCCCAGACAGCGCCGCGACCCGGCCGAACAAGCGCCAGTGCTCCCAGGCGATCCACAGCGCGGCAATGCCGCCCAGCGACGAGCCGGCGATCGCCGTGGACTCCCGGCCAGGCAGCGTGCGAAACACCTTGTCGATCTGAGGCTTTACTTCATTGGCCAGCCACTGCGCATAGGCCGCCAAGCGCGGCTCGCCCGGCAAATCGCGGTGATGCAGCGGCGCCCAGACGTATTCGCGCTCGCGATCGCGCGTGTCGACGCCCACGTGGATGAGGGGGCCCAGGTGACCCGAGGCGATCAGCGCATCCGAGCTGCGATCGAGATCCCACGAGCCAAATGGCGCCTGGGGGTTGGCAAAAATGTTGAAGCCGTCCTGCCAATAGACCACGGGAAAGGCCTGATGGCGGGACGCGAAATACTCCGCGGGCAGGTAGACGAACAGATCGCGCGGCTCGCCCCCGCCCACACCGGCGAGCTGGAGCTTGCGGATGCGGCTGCGGCCCGGCGGATAGGTCGCCGAATTCTGGCCCCACGCGCCAAACTGCAGGTGGGGATTGCCCGGGTCCAGGCACCATTCGCCATGGATCTTGAGCTTATAGGCGATCACCTGGGTGGTATCTGCGGCGGCGACGGCCCAGCGCCACTCCGGCAGCGCTGCCAGCGGTTTGGGGATGAGCGGCGCGCACCAGCCATTCCAATCGCCCCAGAGCTCGATGGAATTGTCGCCCTCAGCGCGGACAAAGAAGGCGCACCAGCCGGGGCCGCACAGGGGCATGTCGCACGCCTCTAGCCAACGGCGCAATTCCACTGGATCTTGGCCGGCCAAGGCGGCGATGAGTGCGCCAGCGCTTTCTGAGGCGGGTTGGGTCATGGGGGTGAGGATCCAAAAAAGGGGGCCAGGGCTCGCCGCGGCGCTGCCGGCCATGGATGCGGTGACGTTTCCCAATTTGACAGGGGCAATCGGGGGACATCCTGCGGGGCCGGAGCGCTTGCGGCCCA
>JBIKTV010000703.1:0-2538 GCA_044347905.1 Myxococcota bacterium | reverse complement strand
GGACCTGCCGGTCGGTAGGTCTCGGGCCAGCTAGGATCCTCGATGGTGATAGAGGAATTCATCAAGCACGCCCCGCTGCCGGCCACGCAGCGGCTTGCCGAGAAGGCGCGTAGGCCGTCCCAGTTCACCGCGTACTCCAGCTGACCGCCCGCGCCGTCGCTGTGGGTGAACGCGGCCACCCGGCCGACGCCAGAGAGCGCCGAGCGGGCGTCGCTGCGCCACAGACCGACCGCGGCGAAAGCCTGGGTTACCGTATCGGCGATCTGCGGGCCCATCGCCTGCGCGGCGGCGGTCAGGGTGACGTTGAGGCCGTCGAAGTTCGGCTCGAAGCTCGGCGAATTCCCCAGGGCACCCTGCACCCAGAACGCTGGCCAACCGCCTAACAATTGGCCGAGCGCCTGCCGGCCTTGGCCGGCGATCACCTGGCCAACCGAGAACGGCCCGCCGCCGACGTTGTGGACGAAGTCTGAACCAATCAAGAACCATGCGAAATTTGCGATGCCGGTGTTGTGGTGGGTCGCTAGAACGGGCTCGCCCTTGGCGATCTTGAGCGCGTAGTCTTGCCAAAGCCGCGGCTGATACGGCTTGCATTGCGGCGCGTTTGTCGGGTCCTCGCAGCCCGGATCGGTGGTAAGGCTTGGCATGCCGGCGCAGCCCGGCCAGCAGGCGTTGCGGTAGCTTGCACACTCCGTGCCGTCGCCGACAAACCAGTTCTGTGTGTCGACAGCCAGGGCTAGGCCGTCGCCGATTGCCTCGTGCAACACGGCGGGCTGGCCTGCGCCCTTGTTGGGGTCGATGACCGGAAAGCCGTGGCCGGCAAGCCACAGGTGGGCGAACTCGTGGGTCATCACGTCCAGGGCGGCGTTAGCTTTGCTGCTCATGAGGATTGCTCCCTTCACGGGGGCTAGGGCGGGTGAGCAGGCTACGCTATTACCTGGAACGGCGGTGGGGCGGAAAGCGATGGCGCAGAAGGAGGTGTCGACGTCGCCTTTGCACGAACTGAGGTAGTTTCCACAAGCAAGGTCTTGCAGCGTTGTCGATTTTGGGCAGGGCGCAGTCTCAGTCGCTGTGTTGGTGCCACTAGAGGGGGAAACAAGCAGCGGCGCAGGCAATCCACCCGGCACCGCGGGCTCATAGTCGGTGATCCCAAAGCTCGCCAAGGCCAAGCGCATCGCCACCGCATTGTTCCGGCCAAGGAGGATAAGGGGCGAGAGATCGTCGATGCACTGGCCCGGGGCGTTTGGCTGGCAATCGGGCGGACTCCCGGCTTTGCAGCAATGCGGCGCGCCGTTCTCCGGCAGGATCCATGCCCGGAGGCCCGAATCAGCACATTGGACCGGGGTCAAGGCGCTCTGCCGGCATTCGTGATCGTCCGTGGTGTACCCCGCCGCACGCGTCGTCACCACCGCATCAAAACTCACCCAAGTGGGCCGATCACCCAAGAACTCTCGCCCCGTGTCCACACTCAGCCAAGCCCCGTCGCCATGGGCTGCTCTGCGCGCCAGGGTCCAGTCGCCAGCGTCGAGGCCAGCCGGCACCCAGGCCAGCAGCGAGCCGTCGACAAGCGACTGCGACGCAGGCGACACCGCATCCAGCGTCGCCACAGGCGCGGCAATCCGCGCCCGCATGTAGCGAATTCGCCCCTGCCCGTCTGCGTGAACCAGCAATTCATCGCCCAGGACCACAACGCCTTGGTGCAGACGTCCCCAGCGGGCGATCCAGCGATCCTGAACTGCGGCAACCTTGCTCGGTGGGCCCACCAGAACGAGCGAATCCTGCGCAGAACCAACGCCGATCGCCGGCGCCAGCGCCGCAGCGACTGCCTCGGCCCAGGCGATGCTCCCCACCGGCCCACCGGCCTTGGCCACCGGCCAGGACAATTCTCGGCCGGCGAGCAGGGTCAGGTCACCGCCAGCGCTCGTCTCAGCGACGACATCGACCTTCATGGCGGCCTTGCCCGCCACCTTGGCGGACGCCACCACAGCTTGGCGAATGGCCTGCTGTGCGGCACTCAGGGGCGGCACCTTCGACTTGGCGAATGTCGTCCAGGCGCCGTCAGACCATGGATCGGCAGTCTTCCATGAAGCGGCCAGTGGATTGCCGGCCTTTGGTTTTGGCGCGCCCTCAGCCGGAGTGGGCCAGGTGCCGAAGCCAGTCACGGCGATCACAATGCTGGCCGAACTGAGAAAGCTCTGGAGAGAGAGAGAGAGTTAGCGATCTTCAATCTTGTACTCCATTTTACCTGCAAGAACACGCTCGCCAGTGCCAAGCATGGGACTCTGCGGCGGGCTCGTCAATGGCGTTCGGCTGGCAGTTTGCATGGCCGAACGGCGCAAACAAGGCGGAAACCCGGCCGGCAAAGTCCGCGGTCTCGATCCCGCGTCCAGAGGGCGCGCGCGGGCGGCCCGGTCGCCCGGCCGCCCCTCGCCCGGGTTGGGGCGGGACTCTGGCCCGACCGGTTCCCGACGCTTCGGCGAGCCAGGCTAGGTGTGTGTTTTCAGGGGTGTGGCGCAAGAGCGTGGGGCGAGGCGGCTAAAG
>JBIKTV010000702.1:0-2545 GCA_044347905.1 Myxococcota bacterium | reverse complement strand
GACGCGACCTGCAACAACGCCGACGACAACTGCAACGGCCAGACCGACGAAGGCTATCTGCCGACGGAAACTACTTGCGGCAAAGGCATTTGCACGTCTACGGGTACGACCTCTTGCCTAGCCGGCCAGCTTGTGGACAGCTGCAACCCGGGCCCCGCCGGCGCCAGCGACGCGAGCTGCAACAACTTGGACGACGACTGCAACGGCCAGACGGATGACGGCTTTGCCAAAGTCCCCACCGCCTGTGGCGCTGGCCCCTGTGCCTCGACCGGCCAGATATTTTGCAGCAGCGGCCAAATCAAAGACAGCTGCGTAGCCGGCACTCCGGCGCCAAATGACACCACTTGCGACGGCCTGGACGACAACTGCAACGGCCAGACGGATGAGGGCTACGTCTCTAAGGTGAGCAATTGCGGCGTTGGCGCCTGTGCAGCCACCGGCAAGACCTCCTGCGAGGCCGGCAAGGCCAAGGACAACTGCACTTCTGGCACCCCGGCGCCCAGCGACTTGACCTGCGACGGCAAAGACGACAACTGCAATGGTCTCACGGATGACGGCTTTGTGGTGACGCCCACGGCTTGCGGCAAGGGCGAGTGCGCGGCGACGGGCTCGTCGACCTGTGTCGGCGGCGCTAAGGTGGACACCTGCAAACCGCTGGCTGCGCCGGAGACGCCAGAAGTGTCCTGCGACAACCTGGACAACGACTGCGACGGCCTGACCGACGGCGCCGACAGCGATGTGGGCGTGGCCAACTGCTGTGCGGGCAATGCCGGACAGATGGGCGTGGACCCCAAGCGCGCATGCCCAACCAACTGGTTCTGCGACCAGTCTTGGGACACCTTGGGCGATAAGTCCAGCGAATTTGAGCGGCGCTGCTACTTCTTTGGCAACGGCGCCGGCACGTCCGACGGCGAGTGCTCGCCCTACGACTGCGGCAAGGCGACCGGCCAAGTGCTGCCCGACGGCACCGCCTTTAGCTACGACTGGTGCGTGATTTTCAAGAGCCTGCTGGTGCTGAACCTCGCCCCCAACGACATCAACGCCGCGTGCGGCTGGTCGACCAATGGCGTTTTCGCCAGCAACAGCCCGCGCTCCGGCAGCGACCTGATGGGCGACCCCCAAGAGTTTGACGGCGGCTGGTGCTCCTGCAGTCCGCTGTGCGAGCTGTTTGCCTCCCCCGCCCATCCGTGCTGCAAGAATGTCTTTGGGAGCGGGGCTTTCTCCGGCAAGTCGGCCAACGGCGCCTTTACCTGCGGCAAGACCCACATCAGCCTGTCCACCCTGCCCACCTTCAAGGACCCCCACGCGGTGGGCGCGCCGTGCCGCCACGACGTGGAGTGTCTGGGCAAGATGAAGTGTTCTACGCCAGGCACTTACCTCAACGGCGTGCCCGTGCCCACCGTAGCGCCCAAGCCGGCCGGCACTTGCAGCGGCAACTACAACTAGGGTCATGCGCCGGCACGGCCCAGCCAGCCAAGGCGGCAGAAGGGCGCGAGGGGCCGTCGGGCGAGCGCTTGGGCTAGGCGAGCGCGAGCCAGGCTCTGGCTTGGCGCCCACAAGGTGCGGCAATCACATGAGGAAATTGGTGATTGCCGCGGTGGTCTCTCTGCTGGCCTGGGCCCTAGGCGCCTGCGCGCCCGACACCCTGGTCTACGCCGCCGCGGCGGCGGACGGGGCCCAGGACCTGGGCCTCAGCGACGCGGCCGACGCCGCCCTACCGCCGCAGTGCCGCGGCACAACCTGTGGCGACCACGGGCGCTGCGCCGCCAATTCGCAAGGGATCTCCTGCATCTGCGACCCCGGCTTTGCCCCCGGCGGCGGCCTGACCTGCGCCCCCGCCGGCCAGTGCAGCCCGGGCTACGTGCGCGCGGCGGGCCAGTGCGTGCCGGCGGCGTCGCTCAGCCAATGGTGCGGCGACTACTGCTCGTCGCTGGGCCTGGCGTGCCCACCTGGGGTGGCCGTACCCGCGGGCTGCGAGGGCGTTTGCGGCAGCGGAGCGGAAGCAGGGCAGGGCTGCGTGGCCGATTGCCTGGGGGCCCTGGACCAACCGGGCGCAGCGGCCCGGACCATTTGCACAGGGCTAATGCGCAGGATGGACTCCGTCGACTGCAGAAACCTGGCGCATTGCGAACAAGCGCTTGCCGCGCCAGCCTGCGACGCGCTGTGCGACAAAGCCAGCGCCTGCGGCTTGACCAGCGATAGCCGAATGCTGCTGGGCGGATCGCGCGAAGAGTGCGGCCTTTACTGCAACGCCTTGGCCACGGCGCTGAGCCCCAGCCAGCGCTTTGAGCCGCTGCGCCAATGCCTGACGCGGGCCCTGGAGACCTGCGATCCGCTGGGGTTAGCCGGCTGCACCGTGGTGGGGGTGGCGCAATTGGACGGCAAGCTCTGTTCGACCCTGGCTGAGACCTGCCAGAGCATCCCGGCGCTCTGGCCCAACCAAGCGGCGTGTACGGCAGAGCTGCAGACCTGGGGCGCCGGCCCGCGCATCGCCGCGGGGGGCTGCCTAGAGATCGGCGGCCAATCCGCCCTGTGCGCTGAGCAC
>JBIKTV010000701.1:0-2546 GCA_044347905.1 Myxococcota bacterium | reverse complement strand
TGCGCCAGCTCCTGCGCCAAGTGCTCAAACGCCCAGAGCTGCACGGCCTGCCCTCCGGGCAAGGTCTTGACCGACGGCCAGTGCGCCTCCTGCACCCCCAAGACCTGCGGCGTTGCGTGCGGCAAGATGGACGATGGCTGTGGCGGCACCTTGGACTGCGGTAATTGCGGGGAGAACGGCATTGGCGCGGGTCAGTACTTTGCCTGTGCTCTGCACACCAATGGCACGGTTAAGTGCTGGGGCCACAACAACTTTGGCCAGCTCGGCGACGGCACCACCACCACCCGCTACCAGCCCACCTTTGCCGACGGCTCGCCGGCCCTCGTCACCGGCATCGCGACCGCCATTCAGATCGCCGTTGGTTACGAACACGCCTGCGCGCTGCTGGCCGACGGCACGGCCAAGTGCTGGGGCAGCCACAATGACGGCGAGCTTGGCGACGGCACCCCGGTCACCACGGCCGGCAAGACCACGCCCGTCGCGGTGGCGGGCCTGAGCGGGGCTGTCCAGATTGCCGCGGGTCGGACCCACACCTGCGCTCTCCTGGGCGACGGCACGGTCAAGTGCTGGGGCAGCAATATCTATGGACAATTGGGTGACGGGACCGTGACCCCACGACTCACGCCCGTGCTTTCGACCGGGCTGACCGGTGCCACCAGCCTTGGCGCCGGGGGTTATCACACCTGCGCGCTCCTGGCGGGCGGTACCATGAAGTGTTGGGGCCGCAATTCCGAGGGACAAATCGGCGACAACACCGTGACCCAACGCACCGTGCCAACCGCGGTCGGCGGCCTGACCACGGCGGCGAGCCTGGGCATCGCGAACATGGGCTACCACAGCTGCGCGGTGCTCACCAACGGGACCGCCAACTGCTGGGGCTACAACACCAACGGCCAACTGGGCGACAACACCGTGCTGAATCGCAAGCTGCCCGGTGCGGTGCTTGGGCTAAGCGGAGTCGCATCCATCGCTGGCGGCACCGCCCACACCTGCGCCATCCTCAAGGACGGCAGCGCCAAGTGCTGGGGCCGGAACACGGAAGGCCAGGTGGGCGACACGACCCTCACCGAGCGCCGCACCCCGGTCGCCGTCACGGGCGGCGTCAACCTCGCCAAGATCGCCCTTGGCTCCTACTTCACTTGCGCGCTGCAAGTCAGCGGTGGGGCCCAGTGCTGGGGCCACAACCTCAACGGCCAGCTGGGCGACGAAACGACCATCAATGCCAAAATCCCTTCCGCGGTCGTCGGCTTCCCCTGCGGCGGCGATGGGACGAGCAAAGCCTGCGGCGGCTGCGCGCCTACAACCTGCCAGAAAGCCGGCGTGACCGCGGGCAGCATCAGCGACGGCTGCGGCGGAACCCTGTGGTGCAGCATCGCCAAGCCGCAGGTGGCGGCCGGCCCGCAGACGACCTGTACCATCGTGCAAGGGACCGTCCGGTGCTGGGGATTGAATGACATGGGCCAGCTGGGCGATGGCACGGTGCGCAAGCGCTACCAGTCGACCTTTGTCAACGGCGGCCTTGGCAAGGTGGGCGGCATAACCAACGCCACGGCCGTCGCAGTGGGTCAGAATCACGCCTGCGCCGCTTTGGCCGACGGGACCGTCAATTGCTGGGGCAGCCACGCCAGCGGTCAGCTGGGCACCAACACCCCGGTGGATAGCGCGGTTCACTTTGACCCGGTGCCGGTATTTGGCATTAGCAAGGCCGTCAGCGTCACCGCCGGTCGCCTTCACTCTTGCGCGCTGCTCGCAGACGGCACCGTCAAGTGCTGGGGCGCCAATACCACCGGCCAGCTCGGCGACGGCACAACGCAGCTGCGCGTCGCGCCCGTGACCGTCGTCGGCCTAGCCGGCATCGTAGAAGTGCGCGGCGGCGCTGAGTATACCTGTGCGCTCACCCAGACAGGCCTGCTGCGCTGCTGGGGCGACAATGGCCTGAGCCAGCTCGGCAACGGCACGACCGACTCCACGGTCCCGCGCAACGTCCCGCTCATTGGCGCGGTGCGGTCCGTGGCCACGTCGCTCATGGGCAGCCACAACTGCGCAGTACTCGCCGATGGAACGGCCAAGTGCTGGGGCAACAACTCCAACGCCCAGCTCGGCGACGGCAGTGCGGTCAGCCGAATCTTGCCAAGCGCCGTGCTGGCTCTGACCGGCGCGGTGGGCATCGCCAACGGTTCGCTCCACAGCTGCGCGCTCGGGGGCGACGGCAGCGTCAAGTGCTGGGGCCGCAACGCGGAAGGCCAGATCGGCGACACCACTACCACCCAGCGCCTGACCGCAACGCCGGCGACCGGAATCACCACGGCGACCGATCTCGCTCTGGGTGTGAACTACAGCTGCGTTCGCCTCAAGGACGGCACCGGCAAGTGCTGGGGGCTAAACACCAGCGGCCAGCTGGGAGACGAAACCACCATCACCGCCAAAGCACCCAGCGCGGTGGCCCATCTGCCCTGTGGCGGCGGCGGCACTTCGAGCGTCTGCAGTCCGTGCGCGCCGATAGACTGCCAGACGGCGGGCGTGACCACAGGCGTCATCAACGACGG
>JBIKTV010000700.1:0-2553 GCA_044347905.1 Myxococcota bacterium | reverse complement strand
GCAGACCGCAGCCGCTACACTGCCCGCGGAGGTGCAGCATGAGCGGCGAACGGCGACTGACCTGGGAGGACATCGTGCACCTGCCTGAGAAGGAAATGCCTGAGCTTATCGATGGTAAGCCCTACCTTCGCGCTGCGCCTCGGGGGCGCCATGGCTACCTAACCACCGAACTGCCCACGGGGCTCCGCATTGCCGACCCCAACACTGCTACCAGTTGGTGGATCATCGGAGAGCCCGACGTCCGCCTGACCCCGCACCGCATCGTCCGCCCCGACTTGGCCGGCTGGCGCAAAGAGCGCATGCCAGATCTCACCGACGACTGGCCCATCGACTTGCGCCCGGACTGGGTCTGCGAAATCGCCTCGCCCAGCAACAGCCACTACGACCGCGGCATCAAATCGCGGGTGTACCTGGAGGCTGGCGTGCCGTGGTACTGGCTGGCGGACCCGCAGGAGCGCACGCTTGAGGTGTTTGAGCTGCAGGGCGAGAAGTGGCAGTACTTCGGCTCATTTACCGATGGCGACGTGTGCGCCTTGCCGCCGTTTGACGACGCCGTGCTGACCATGGCCGAGCTGTTTGGGCCGCTGCCCAAGGGGTGGCCGGGGGCTTGAGGGCCAGAACCGGAGGCGAAGAGGCGCGCGAGGTGTCTCCGATGGATGGCGAGCCGGCAGCGCTGCCTTGGGATCACCCCGCGAGCGCCAATCTGCCCCCGACCGAGGCGAAGAACGGCTCGCTCAATTCCCCGTCCGCAGCATCGAAGTCCACGGGCAGCCCAGCGTCATCGAGATCCGGTAGGAAGAGCTCATCGGGCGGTTCGCGCAGGGTCGGCTTCTTTGGCAGCCAGATCGGTTCCCCAGGCTTTGTCAGCGCTTCCGTACCCGGCTACAGACGCGCAAGCACCCTCATGAACACACAACTCGATCGAATTGCCGACTTACGAGCCCTCACGCCTGCCAAACCGGGCCACCAGCGCCCTGGCTGCCTCTGGCCAGCTCGGCCAGGCAAAGGTCATGCCGGCCTGCAGCAGGCGTTCGGGGACGACGCGGCGGCTTTTCAACAGCAATTCCGTGTCTGTGCGCATGGCCCAGGCCCCAAGTTCAGCCATCCACGCCGTCGCGGGCAGTCCAATGGGCTGGCCCCACGCCTGGCGCAGCGCCGCCATGAATTCCCGCTGTGGCAGAGGCTCTGGCGCGCAGAGGTTGACGGGACCAGAGATATCGTCGCGTCGCAACAGCAGTTCTGTGGCCGTCACCAAGTCCGTTAACGCACCGACTGAGCACAGTGACGTCATCGCCGGCCGCCGCAAAGGCCCTCTGCAGGATTTGGCCCACCTGCCCGGTGCCACCGGCCAACACGATTCTGCGCGGCTGATCTTGCGAATTCATGGCCTTGTTTCCGGGATTGCCTTCATCCCGAATTAAAAGTAAACTTGTTTAGCTAAATTAGCAAGGACCGCGATGACCACCATGCCGCAAGCACCTTCCCCTGAATCTGGGCCTCGCCAAAGGCCTTTTCGCGGTCGACCGCGCGGTCCAACCCAACAGGGCCAGCAGACCCGCGATCTGCTTTACCAGACCGCCCTGCGGCTGATGGCGGAGCGCGGCCTGGAGGCCACCACGCTGCGGGACATTGCCGCGGAGGCCGGCGTCAGTCCAGGGCTGCTCTACCGGTATTTCACTAGCAAAGAAGCTGTGTTAATCGCCCTGCATAACGACTTGTCTGGCCAGCACGCCGCTGCCGCTGTCGATCTGCCGGCGGGCCCGTGGCGGCGGCGCGTCCTGCATGTTGCGCGGTTGAGCCTGCAGGTCTTGGGGCCGCAGCGCCCGGTGCTGGCCGCCCTTACCTCAGTCCTGCTCAGCGGCCGAGAGGGCGGGCTGTTGAGCGCTGAGACTGCGCCGGCGCGCCAACGCGTGCAAACTGCCTTTGTCCGCGCGGTGGTGGAGGCAACGGACGCGCCCGCGGACACCGCGGATTGTGCAGCGCTCGCCCGCCTCAGCTACGCCGCCCACCTGGCCATCCTGTTGTGGTGGCTGCTCGATCGCAGTCCACAGCAGCGGGCCACATCGGCGCTACTGGAGCTGACTGAGCGGGCGCTGCCCGGTCTGGCTCTGGTGCTGCGATTGCCGCCCGCAAGGCGATGGATGCGGCAGTTCGATGAATTGGCGACCGACGGCTTGGGCCTATAGGGGCCCGTGAAAAGCCTAGCCGATCCTCCAAAGGCCCATTTGCTTGCTGGGGGGTCGCAATTGCGCGCCGCCTATCGCATTCGCCGCAGCGCTTCGCGAGAGGCCTTGTCGAGTTCGGTTTACACGCGTGTTTACGGGCGATGGCAGCACGGTCCGATGGTGAATTCTAGTTGTCGTTAGGCCATCGGACACATCGGACAGGTGCCAGGCACTTGTCTGATCTATGATATTGCGGAGGAATATCGGAACTCGCCGATGAGCGCGGCTCTGCCGGAGGCACCCCCCACCTCGTGCGCGTCCTCAGCCGCAGCCAGCCGGGCACCCGCGAGCTTTCTGGTCTCAAAACCAGTCTCCGGTTTGCCCGACG
>JBIKTV010000216.1:0-9364 GCA_044347905.1 Myxococcota bacterium | reverse complement strand
AGGCCACCCAGGTGGAGGTGGAGGAGGCGGCGCAGCTGCTGGCCCTGCGGCCGTCGATCCACCTTTTGGCGATTCGCCTGACCGCGCTGGCCCGCGAAGGAGCGCTCAAAATCCGCGAGGTGGTGTTGAACCACGCAGAAGGCTTTGAAGGCTCGGAGTTCAAGCACGGGCCCAACACGATTCTGGGTTTCAACACCGTGCTGGGGCCCAGCCAGCTGGACGCTCTGCTGTTGCGCCTGGGGCAGATGGCCACGCAACTGCTGAAAGACGCAAGCAAAGCTGGCCTGGGTGCTGACAGTGGCCCGCGGCTGGTGCAGGCCCTGACGGATGCGGTGCTCAGCGCCTCGACTTCAGCCTTTTCCCTGAGCCCGGCAGAAAAAGCTTTGTTTGACAAGGTGATGGACCGCGACGAGCTGTTCCGCCAGCTGCACACCGACTACCCGCTGCTGTACCTCACGGGGCCCGACGAGCGCGATGTCAACCTCGCGGTTTCGCAGATCAACACCCACAAGATCCGCGGCGCTTGTACCGTGGTGATTGCCGAGGATCACCCTGCATTGCGCGGCGCGGCCTCCAAGGCTCCGGTGGACAACCCCGCGTATCGCCATGTGTATATCCCGCTCCCGCGCACCGATGACGCGCTGATGGTGACCTTCTCTGCCACGGTGGTGCTGCAGCGGCTGGCCCTGCGCATGAGCTTGCTCAAGATGGAGTACCTGGACCGACTGGGCATCGCCGACCACGGGGTGCATCCGGACGTGCCCAAGAATGTGAGCAAGTCGATTACCGTCGATTGATCGCCGCAGCACCTGGACGCAAACCGCAAAGATTTTGACGGCGCTCCCTAGCCGCCGTAGTTTGGCGGTTGGCCTTGCGCCCTGCGTTTCCCCTGCGCAGCGCGCCGCGTCCGGAGCCCCCTTGAACCTGTTTGCCGACAGCCCTCTGCCGCACTTTAAGCGCCATAAGCCGCGCTGCGAGTTCAAGTATCAGATCCACGCCTCGCAAGTTCCGGCGATCAAGGCGGCGATCGAGCCCTATTGCACCGTCGATCCGTTTGTGGGCAGCGCCGGCCGCTACACCATCACGAGCCTGTACCTGGACACGCCGCGCCGCGATCTCTATTGGGCGACCGAGAACCAGCGCCACAGCCGCATGAAGCTGCGCGTTCGCACCTACGGCATGCACTGCGAGGGCCCGGTCTTCCTGGAAATCAAAAGGCGTTTTGGCGACGCCCAGAGCAAAAGCCGCGTGCAGGTGCCGCGCGATGAGTGGCGCTATGCGGTGGAGCCGGGCGGGCTGGAAAAGGCCCGGGCCTGGAACTTGGACAGCAAGAAGTGGGCCATCGTCGAGGATTTTTCGGCGCAAGTCGCCGGCTGGGGCCTGGAGCCAGCGGTGTGTGTGCGCTACGACCGCGACCCGTATGTCGGCGTGCTCAATCCGGATATCCGCATCACTTTTGACCAGGCGATCCGCGCCAAGCGCAGCTATGAGTATGAGCTGCACCCCGACGACCGCGACTACCAACCCGTGGACTTTGCCCATGCTTTTGAGGCACCGGAGCCGCGGCTGGTGCTCGAAGTCAAGTTTGACATGCGCTATCCGATTTGGCTCATCGACTTGGTGCGCGACTTCAACCTCAAGCGAGAAGCTTTTGCCAAGTATTGCAGAAGCTTAGAGCGTGTGGATGCCGACCTACTGCCGCACCGCACCGACGATCGCGCCGCGCGCTGGGAGTCCTGATGGACCACGGGCTCGAACAACTGCTGCAAGTGGCCCTGGCCCCCGATCCGGCGCTGCCGTGGCAGACCGTGGCGTTTTGCCTGCTGATGTCGTTTGTGCTGACCACGGTGCAGGCGCAGGTCTACATCTGGACCCACCGCGGCCTGTCGTATTCGCGCAGTTTTGTCCACACGCTGATCTTGGGGTCGGTGGTGTCGGCGACGCTCATGACCGCGGTGGGCAACAACCTGGCGCGCGGCGTGGGTATTCTGGGCACGCTGGCGATCATCCGCTTTCGCTCGACCGTCAAAGATCCGCGCGACATGGTTCACGTTTTTGCCGCGCTGTCGACCGGCATTGCCATGGGCGTGCGCTCCTACGGCGCCGGCGTGATGGGCACGGTGATCTTCTCTCTGGTGTCTTTTGCCCTTCACGCATCGGCATTTGGCGCGCGGGTGCGCTACGACGGCCTGCTGCGCTTTGTGCTGGCCGCCCACCCGGACAACGACCTGCGGCTGCGGAACCTGCTGGACCGCCACTGCGCGCGATTTGTGCTGGTGTCGCTGCGCGAGGTCGAACAAGGCCAGCGCGCCGAGCACAATTACCATGTCAAATTGCGGGATCCCTACAGCCAGGCGCTGTTTGTCCAGGAATTGATGGCCCTGCCGGGGGTGCGCGGCGTGTCGTTCTATCTCAACGACGCCACTGAGGAGGCCTAGACCGCCGTGGCAGAGCCGCAAACACCGATGAACCAAGACGAATACCGCGCTCCCCAGGGCCGCATGCGCCGGCGTTTGCGCATCCCCGCGGCGGCGCTGATGTGGCTCACCTGGGCGGCGGCGGTGGGCTGGGCCGGGCAGCTTTACTTTGCCTCTCCAGACTTTGCCAGCATTCCCGGCATGGGCGAAGTGCAGGAGAGCCACGCCGCGGCCCCGGAAGTCGCGCGGGTGCAGGCGGTGTATGTGACCGCTGGTCAGAGGGTCAAGACTGGCGAGCTGATGGTGCGTTTTGACGGCGGGCCGCTGGAGCTGGAGGCGGCGGAGGCAAATGCGCAGATCGCCAAGGCGGAGGCGGAGTTGCGCGCAGGCCCCCTGGTGCTGCGCCGCGAGCGCTTGGCCGAAAACCGCTCGTTTCTGCGGCTGAGCGACTCGTCGACCACCGGACTGCTGGGCGCCAAGGTCGAGCTGGGCCTGGACATGGCCGAAGCCGAGGGCCTCAAGGTGCGAATCCGCTGGTGGGAGGCGATGGTGCAGCGCCAGCTGACCGACGAGCTGACCCTGCAAGACCTGCGCGGCCAGCTCACCGCGGTGCAAGCGCGCATTCGCGCCCGCCAGGAGGCCGTGGAGGCCTGGCAGCAGCAGCTGGGCCGGGTAGAAAAGCGCTTTGATCAATGGCAAAAGGCCACCCCGGCGGTGGACGACGACCCGCAGCAGCTGGATCTGGCGCCGTTGCGCGCGGAGGTCGAGGTGGCCAAGGCCCTGCTCCGGCGCATTGAAGACCGCAAGCGCCTGCTGGTGGTGCGCGCCAGTGTCGACGGCGTGGTCTCGCGGGTGCTGATGCAGCCCGGCGATGTGGCGACGGCCGGCCAGACCGTGGTGGTGCTGCGGGCCCCGGAAGTGCAGCGGGTCATCGCCTACGCCCAGGACGCGGTGGCGCGGCGGATGCGCGTGGGCACCCCGGTCCACGTCATGCGCCGCGACGGCACGGGCCAGCGCTTGGAGGCGCGGGTGGTCGGCTTTGGCGGCGTGGCAGAGCTGCCGCTGCAGCTGCAGAGCGTGCCGCCGCGGGCGCCGCTGGCCGCGGAAGAAGTGATCCTGAGCCTGGTCAACCACACCTTGCTGCCCGGCGAGCCGGTGGACGTGGCCTTTATGCACGGCGTGCTGAGCCATCCGGTGGACAGCCACAGCCAGGCTGCTGGGCCGCCACAGCCCGCGGTGGCCCTGCCGCCCCCGGCAACGCCGGCTGATCAGCCCCGGCCAGAGGAGGGCCCCAGCGTGGCGCCGCCGGGCCCTGCCGCTCTGCCGCAGGCGCCGACGGCGACCCAGGGCGCTGGGCAGCCGCCTCAGGTGTTGGTGATGCCAGCGGAATTGAGCGCCGTGACCCGCTTTGAGCCCTCTGGGTGGCTGTGGCTGCCGGAGCGCCAGCGCTACCTCATCGTCAGCGATGACACGGGCTTGGCGGACTCAAGCGAGCACGCGCCCTGGCTGTTTAGCGCCGATGCCCAGGGCCAGGTGGACCCAGCGCCCTGGACCGTGCAAAAAGCCCCTGCGTTTAGCGATCTTGAGGCGGTGACCCGCTCGGCCGACGGCGCGCTGTGGCTGCTGGCCTCGCAGTCCGTCAGCCGCAAGGGCAACCGCAGCGATCCGCGGACCTGGCTCATCCGCGCGGAGCTGCGCGGCGACCAACTGGTGGCGACCGGTCAGCGCTCCCTGGCCACCGCGCTGGCGACGCTGAGGAACCCGACCCAGCTGCAGCGCCTGGGCCTCAGCCAGGTCGACCCGGCCTACCGCAAGGGCGCCGCGGGCTTTGACCGGGTGTTGGACATCGAGGGCATGGCCGCCGACGGCGCCGGCCTTCTGCTGGCCCTCAAGCGACCCCTGGATCACGAGGGCAACGCCATTGTCTGGAGGCTCGCAGATGCCAAGGGCTTTCTAAAGGGTGCCCCCCTCAACTCAAAGGACCTGCAGGTGTGGGCGCGCCTGCCGCTCAGCGCCGGGCCTGCCTCTGCGCCCCTGGCCGCGGGCTTGGCCGAGCTGATTGCCCTGCCCGACGGCCGCTTTGCCGCACTGGCCACCGCGCTGGGCGACGGCGACGAGGGCCGCCAGGATCTGGGCCTGCACAGCGCCCTGTACTTGCTGCAGCCGCAGCTGGGCAGCGACCGGCCCAAGGTCCAGCTGCTGCAGCGCTTTCACGGCGTCCACGCCGAAGGGCTGGCACTGACCCCGGACGGCAAACACCTGGCGGTGGTGTTCGACGAAGGCGCCCTGCCGCCGCACTGGCTGACCGTGAGCTGGCCCGCGCTGTAGACCCGCGCAGGGATTCACCTTTGCCGTTGGCAGCGCCGATCCCATGGGCCTGCCCAGTCGGTCGCTTTGCTGGGCGTTCTACGGCCGGGACGGCGTTGGGGTCAGGCCTACCCGCGCTTCTCCAACCACGCCAGCAGGGTCTCCTGCAGCTTGTCGGGGTCGACGGGCTTGCCGATGTGGTCGTTCATGCCGGCCTCCAGGCAGACTTTGCGGTCCTCTGCAAAGGCATTTGCGGTCATCGCCAGAATCGGCACATCCTTGTAATCGGCGAGCTCGCGGATCGCCCTGGTGGCTTCTACCCCGTTCATGTGCGGCATCTGCATGTCCATCAGAACCAAGGCATAGCTGTGCTGTTTGGCCAGCGCCAGCGCCTGCAGGCCGTCCCCAGCCAGGTCCACGACAAGGCCGGCGTCTTCCAACAGCCCGCGCGAGACTTCCTGGTTGATGGGCTCGTCTTCCGCCAAGAGAACGCGCGTGCCCGCGTATCCGTCGATGAGGCGCTCCTGAACGGATTTTTCGCTCACCACCGGCGCTTGCGGCGCGACATCTGCGGCCTTGCCAAACCGGACCGTCAGCCAGAAGGTGCTGCCTTGGCCCAGCCGGCTGGCCACGCCGATCTCTCCGCCCATCAGGTGCACCAAGCGCTTGCTGATCGCCAAGCCCAGGCCGGTGCCGCCGTACTTGCGGGTCATCGAACCGTCCGCCTGCTCAAACGCGCCAAACAGCCGTTCCAGGTCTTGATCGGCAATGCCGATGCCGGTGTCCGCCACTTCAATGCGCAGCAAGACCCCCGCCGAGCTGTCTTCCAACAGCCTTGCGCGGATGGTGATCGAGCCGTGGTCGGTAAATTTTAGCGCGTTTCCAGTGAGGTTGAGCAAAACCTGGCCGAGCCGCAGCGGGTCGCCCATCAGCCCGAGGTGGGGAATCTCCGACCCCAGGTCCACCCTCAAGGCGATCTTCTTCTCCACGGCCTTGTGCCCCAACAGCCTGGTCACATTGACCAGAACGTCGGCAAAGGTGAACGGAACGCTTTCCAGGGTCAGCCGGTCCGCCTCGATCTTGGAGAGGTCTAAGATATCGTTGAGGATGGCGAGCAAGCGTTCGGCAGAGTGCTTGGCGTTGTCCAGCTGATCGCGGCCCTTGGCGTCCACCATGCGCTTGCGCGCGAGTTCAATCATGCCCATCACGCCGTTCATCGGGGTCCGCAGCTCGTGGCTCATGTTGGCCAGGAAGGTGCTCTTGGCGATATTGGCGGCTTCCGCGGCATCCTTGGCGGCGGCGAGCTCGGCCGTGCGGGTCGCGACCAGCTGCTCCAGCTGGTGGCGATAGGTGTCGAGCTCGGCTTCGGCGTGCTTGCGCTCGGTGATGTCGACAATGACGCCCAGGTATCCCTGAACATTGCCTTGTTCGTCGTTGAGCGCTTCGGCGTGCCCGGTAATCCAGGACTCCTTGCCTTGCTTGGTCACAAACCGGCACTGCCAGTCGTAGGACGGTCCCACCGCCGCCGCTGCATACCAGCCGTCAAACACCCGCTGCCTGTCCTCTGGGTGCAGGGCCTGACTCCAGCCCGCGCCCGCGGCTTCGGCCATGGACAATCCGGTAATTTCAGACCAACGGGGATTCACGTAGGTGCAATCTCCCTGCGCATCGGTCTGAAAAATGCCGACCGGCGAGTGGTCGCTGATGGCGCGATAGCGCTCTTCGCTCTTGCGCAATTCCGCCTCGGCCGCCTTGCGCTCCGTGATGTCCTGCGCCGCACCCCAGAGGACCTGCACGCTGCCAGGCACACCGGCTTCGACCTCGCCCTGCACCCACATCCAGCCATTGCTTCCATCTTTCCTAACGGTTTCCAGCTCTAGCGTGTAGGGAACGCCGGTCTCGCGCGTATGGGCCAGGGCCGCAGACAGCCTCGCCCAGCTCTCCGGGGTAAACAGCTTCATGTGTTCGGTATAGGGCGGAACGGGAAGCGACGGGTCAAAGCCGTACATCTTGTAGAGCTCTTCTGTCCAGCTGACCTGGTCGGTCGCAGCGTCCATGCGCCAGCTGCCGATATGGGCGATCCGCTGGGTTTCTCTCAAGTCTTTGACGAGTCTCTGCAGCGCCTCCTCGGCCGCCTTGCGCTCAGTGATGTCCAGGGAGATCCCGCCGAGCAGCGGACTTTGCCCGGCCCTGGAGATGCAGAACTTGTGCGTTTCGTAGTGCTTTAGCGTGCCGTCGGCCAGGGGGACGTCTTCCTCCGCGACCACATGGCCCGCCGCCAAAGCCCAGCGATCCGCGTCGATCATCTGGCCCGCCAAGACCGGCGGGAAAAGCTCACTGGTGGTCCGCCCCAGCCAGGCGCGCGCACCCAGCACATCCATCATGTAGCGGTTGGCGTAGAGCGTGGCGCCATCCTCGCCCTTGATAAACACGGCACCGGGGAAGTAGTCCATGAACAGGCTAAAGCGGTTCTCACTCTCCTTTAGCGCCTGGTCCTGGGCGGCCAAGGCAGCCAACAGACTGTTGAAGCTGGCCATCAGCTGGCCAATTTCATCCTGCGAGGTGACGGGCAGCGGCGCGGCCAGCGAGCCATGCCCAGGGCGAGCAGTCAGCGCTGCCGCCGCGGCACCCAAGGGGGCCAGTTGCTGGCGCAGCATCCACCAAATCAGCCAGCCGGCGACTATGGTGAGCAGGATCGTTGCCAAGAGCATGTGGTGCTGCAGGTCGTCAATCGGGGCAAAGGCCTCGGAAGTCGGCAGCGTCGCGGCCACATACCAACCCGCGGCCGGAATGCTTTTGGCCGAAGCCAGTTCCTCCACGCCGTGGCGGTTTTGAGCAACCAGCGAGCCCTCACGCCCTGCCAGGAAGGCTTCCATCCTTGGGCTAGCCCTGCCGGGCAGCAGCGCTTCCATGACGCGGCTCTTGTCGGTCCCCGTGACAATCATCCGCTGTTGCCGGGCCACGATCACATAGCCACCTGTTCGCCCATAGGGAGTCGAGATGATTCTACTTAGGAAGTTGTCCGAGCTCAGGTTGGTCACCCCCGCCAGGCTACCCGTGACCTTGCCCTGCGCGTCGCGGATCGGCACCGCCATGCTCAAGACCGGAACCTGCAGCGCCTTGCCGATGACCACTGCGCCGATGCCCGGCTTGCCCTCCCCCAACGCCGCAGCAACGTGGTCGCGGATCTTGTAGTTGATGCCGATGCGCCTGGCCTCAACCGGAACGGAAGCAGTGGCCGTACCCGCGGCATCGGTTGCGTAATAGCCGCCGTTGAACAGCAAAGCCAGTACCGGCCGGCGCTCAAGGGCCCGCTGCAGCGCCTCCGGAGAGCGCAGTTCCGTCTCGTCAAGGTCGTCGACGACCCGCTGTAGCGCAGTGAGGCGGTCCTTCAGCTCATGGTCGATATTGGCGGCCACCATGGCCACGGTGGAGAGCTGCTGATCGCCCAGCAAACGCTCCATGCCCTGGCGCAGCATCTTGGACGCAGAGTAGGCGAACACCCACAGGCTGACAGCAAAAATCAACAGCGAAAACAGGGTAACCCGGGTCTTGAGCGAGCGCCGCACAGCTCCGATCATCTTGGCCTTCTTCCGGCGCGCAGGATCGCTCATTTGCCGGCCGCGCCCCGCGACAATTCCGCAGAGCAAAAGACCCGCCGACGCCCCCGCCGCGCACCGCACAACCCCACCGGCGCAATGCCGCCCCGGCCAAGGCTTCCCCAGCCGTGAGGCCCTAGCCTACGCCTGCGCATCAGCGGCGTCAACGAGACATTACTGCGTGAGTTCAAGGGTTTCTGAACTACATGACCGAAGCATTACGCAACCGCGGAGGCCAAACGACTCCGATCGGACCGAGCGCACCTGCGACAAACCTGGCGCGTTCTCTAGCCGCGGAATCGCCAACCTCGCGGGCTTGGCACAGCTGCTGCCGAGCGGAATAACCAGCCTCTGCCGCTGGTTCGCTGACGTCCTTATCCACCGCCCGGAGCCCCGCCCTATGGCCGCCGCCCTCGCCTCCCATCGCCGCTGGCGCTACGTCTCCGCCGCGCTCGCCACGGTGGCGCTGGGTCTGGCGTCGCGGCGCTGGCCGGTGCTGGGCCCGGCGCCCGGCGACGCGCTCTACGCAAGCTTGCTGTACTGGCTCTTGCGGGCTGCAGCGCCGCACCACCGCGCCGGTCTGGCCGCGCTCGGCGCGTTCCTGCTGGCGACCGCTGTCGAGCTGAGCCAGCTTTGGCAGCCCGACTGGCTGCTGGCGGTGCGCGCGACCCGGCTGGGCGGCTGGGTCCTGGGCCACGCCTTTACCTGGGCCGACGTGACCTGCTACGCCCTGGGGGCCGGGCTCGCTTGGGGGGCGGAGAGGGCGGTTTGTTCCGCCAGGGCTTGGCCAATTCCAGCGGCAGCAACCACGGACCAGCCAAAACCGTCACCCCCGCGAAGGCGGGGGCCCAGGCTACCGGAACCATAGGATTTACGATGTTCCAACCGACGGTGCACGTACTGGCGAGCGGCAGCAACCACGGACCAGCCAAAACCGTCACCCCCGCGAAGGCGGGGGCCCAGGCTACCGGAACCATAGGATTTACGATGTTCCAACCGACGGTGAACGTACTGGCGAGCGGCAGAAACCCCGCTCCATCA
>JBIKTV010000699.1:0-2566 GCA_044347905.1 Myxococcota bacterium | reverse complement strand
GTGCCGACCTTCTCGGCCCCGCGCCAGCGTCCGTCCCTAAGTAGACTCAAGCGCAAGGATGTCGCGAGCAAGCCTTTGACCGACTCGCCGCTGAAACAGGGTGCTTAGAGCGGAGTTCGCCGCTCGAAGTGGTGCCAGATGCGCAGGATCACCACGAGATCACCTTGGACGGCATAGCGAATCACGTAGCGTCCAAAGACCATGTCTCGAACCAGTGTTGGGTTGGGCGCCTCGTGAACCATGCGTCCGAGCTGTGGAAAGTCGCGCAGTTTTTCTATTCTACTGCTCAGCTCTGTGGCGACCCGCGCTGCGCTATTGGGGTCGTGCGCGGCAATAAACTCCCGAAGTCGCTGCAGATCGGCGACCGCCGCCTTGGTGTAGACCAGCTGCATCATGGAGCGGTGATTGGTGCTTCCCGCTCGCCCGCGGTGCCCCAAGAAGAAAGCCAAGCATGGACAGCCTCGCCGCTGTAGGTCTGGCCAGCTTCAGCGTCCTGCAGGGCCTCAAGGGTGTCCTGCCAGCGCTCTTCAGCTTGCAGTTGCTGTTGATGCAGGACGCCGATGGCCTCGTTGATGACCCAGCTCTTGCTGCGCCGCAGTTTTGTAGCTACCTGCGTGACTATCTCTTCGTTCTGTGGGCTTAGCCTAACCGACGTGACGGACATGCTGCCTCCCTGCGGATGTACTACAACCGCCTACATCAGACTACAGGGAGGGCGGACGGGCGTCAATGGTTGCGGAGGGCGGGGAGCACACGATCCGGCAGTTGCCCTGGATCAGTTCGCGCACTGCTGGATCCGACCACTCCGGCACGGGGCGACCCAGGTGCGCGAACACCTCCAATGCTCGCACGCGGCGCATCAGGCGCGAGACCAAGGCGCTTGCCGCGGTTGGATTGTCTGTTGACACGTAGGCCTGAATCGCAGTCAGGTCGGCAAGCGCGCGGGCCGAAACCCGGACCTTCACGCGCGCCCGCCCTGGTCAGCCAGGCGCGCAGCCAGCAACGCCTCGACTTCGTCCACACCATGGGTCCGCCCGGCTTGGACGTCCGCTAGGCCTTCGCCAATCGCCCGCGGGATGCGGTCGCGTGCCAGCGTCCGTCCCAAGCTCGCCCCGACCTACGCAGCTTGCGGCAGTTCGGACTTCTGGGCGAAAAACGGTCGCAGCGCCTGCGGTCTGCCACCCGGCAGCGCTCACGGTTTTGCGGCAAACGTGGCGGTGACATGGGTCTTGGGCCCGGGAAACAAGAACGGTCGCGGGCTGTTGCCCACCAGCGCACCTTGCCAGCCCGTGAACACCCAGCCCGGCTCTGGCGACGCAGCGAGCTCAAGGCGCTGGCCTTGCCGAAACGTGCCGACCACCGGCTCGTAGGTCACCGCGTTGGTGCGGGCCGTCACTTTGCCCTTGCCCACCACATCCACCGTCACATCGACGAGCTTGTTGACCTCCATGCCGTGGAAGATGTCATCGTCGGCGTCGACGTTCACCAGCATCAGGTCGGCGCCCTTTGGCCCGTAGTTACCGCACGCCCAGTCGGTCACTTCCACTGTGTGGCGTTTCCACATTCCTGAGCCGGTCTTTGTCACGGTCGCGGCGGTCTTTTGGGGATTGCCGACGGCGTCATACTGGAGCGCGAACTGGCCGGTGCCCTTGTCGAGGTAGTCGACCGCCAACTGCAGCTTCTGGCCCGGTGTCGGTAGCAACTGGTCGTCCACGTTGAAATACATGGTGTCGCGCCCCGATGCGTGGTCAAAGCGCCGGGCAAAGCGGTCATAGGGGTGCGATGCCTGGGTAAGGGGCCCGTTGACGCGCCAGAGCGCTTTGCTGGTGGCCTCAGGCTCCATCTGGGCGATGAACCGCTCATAGTTGCCGGGCACGATTTGCCAGCCCGCGTCATTGAAACCGGCCTGACTGTCGCGCTGGGCAACTTGGCCCTTGGTGGCGGCAGATAAGTCATCCATCTGGGCGCCTTGGGCCTGATAAGCCTTGCAAATTGAGGTGTACCTTGGTTTGTTGCCGATATTGGCCGGCCCGCCGCCGAACTCAGCTACCGGGAACTTGCCGACGTCGGCGGAGTCCAAGCCCTGGTGAAAGATGCAGAATCCGCCGCCTGCGCTGGCTGGGTTGGTGTCGGCGGCCCACTGGTTGAAGAACTCGAAGGTCGGGGCCAGTTTCGCCTGGGTCGTTTGTTCCAGGCACGACTTGGTCACGTCCCATGTGCTCAGGCCGGCGTGCAGCTGTTCCACCGCAGTCCAGTACATGTTCAGGCCCAAAGAGAGCTGGAAGAAGGGCTTGCTCCACGTCTGGTCCATCTCATTGCGCGAGAACATGCTGGCCGCGGCGCTGCCGATGGCTGCGTCCTTGAACGCTTGGGCGACCTGCTGCGACCCTGTGAGGTGATGCCCGCGCACCATCCCGCCGTACTTGGCGCCAAAGCCGCCGGTCACGGTCTTGTTGACCCACGCCCACTCCAAGGGGTAGGCCGTCTTCTCGATATCCTGGAACAGCAGTGGCGTGACCTGGCCCGGACCGTCTTGGAACGCGTGGCGATACACCTCAAACGCCCA
>JBIKTV010000215.1:0-9396 GCA_044347905.1 Myxococcota bacterium | reverse complement strand
CGCGGGCGTCGAGGAGCTGTCGCAGGTCTCCCTCGACTTCGATCCCACCTACGAGACCCTGGTCCTGCATCGGGTCACCATCCACCGCAATGGGCGCCGCCTCGAGCGTCTGGACGCGGCGAGGATCGAACTGTTGCGTCGCGAGCCCCGTCTGGAAGCCCAGATGTACGATGGCCGCCAGACCGCGCTGCTCGTGCTCGACGATCTGAGGGTTGGCGACATCGTCGAGGAGGCGTTCACCCGGACCGGCAGCCAACCCGCACTCGGTGGCACATTCACGGACGGTCTCGGTCTCACCTACCCGTTCCCGGTGGATCGACTGCGCTACAGGTTGGACTGGCCCGTCGACCGTCAGGTGCGAATCGCCGTGCACGGCTCCCCTGAGGTGCTGCACCGCGAGCGCGTCGGCGGCCACGACCGCTACCAGTGGGACCACAGCAACGTGGCTGCGATCTCCAAGGCACCCGACACGCCGGAATGGCATGACCCGACCACATGGGTCCAAGCCAGTGAATTCCCATCGTGGGCCGCCGTCGCCGCCTGGGCGGTTCCGCTTTACGAGGCTGCTGGCGACGATGGCGAGGCGCTCGAGGCCGTGGCGACCGCCATCGAGGCGACTGCCACGAGCGTCGACGCTCGCGTCGCTGCCGCGGTCCGATTCGTTCAGGACGACGTGCGGTACATGAGCATTGCGCTGGGGACGGGCTCGCTCCACCCCACTGCCCCGGCGACCACACTTGCCCGGCGCTACGGCGACTGCAAGGACAAGAGCCTGCTGCTGGTCAAGCTGCTGCGGCGACTGGGCGTAGCGGCGCGACCGACCCTCGTCAGCAGCGAGCGCCACCGCGGCATCGAGACGCTGCTGCCCTCGACCTCGGTGTTCGACCACGTCATCGTGCAGGTGCGACTGGCAGATGCCGTCTTGTGGATCGACCCCACGGTGCAACAGCAGCGCGGTGGCGTTCGGTCCCGCTGGCTGAGCCGGTTCGGGCGTGGGCTGGTGATCGACCGGGACACGACCGACCTCGCGACGATTCAGCCTCCTGCCGCCTCCGCTCCCTGGACCTCGGTCGCATACGCGTACACGTTGGGTGTGCCGGGCGCTCGCTCCACCTTGACCATTCGGACCGAGAAGCGCGGCGGCGCTGCGGACTTCACCCGGGCCGAACTGGCCTCACGCCCCCGCACCGACCTCGAGCGCGACTACCTGAACTTCTACGTCCGCACGTTTCCGGGCCTCGAGACGGCGGCGCCACTGGCCGTCGAAGACAACGAAGCCGAAAACGTCGTCACGACGATTGAGACCTACGCAATCCCCAAATTCTGGACGATCGACGAGGCCAAGAAGTCCGCCTCGGGGTCTGCCGTCGCTTTCGAGATCCTCGACTCCATGCGACGCCCGGAGGCTGCCGTACGCACCGCGCCGCTGGCCGTCGGCTATCCGTCTCGCATGGACGTGAAGCTGTCGATGGACCTGCCGCACGCTTTCGCCATCGATCCAGCCTCTGAGACGGTCGAAAGCGCTGGGTTCAAGCTTGACTACGCGGTGACCGCGACTCCCCGCCACGTCGACGTCACCTTCGCGTACGCGGCAAAGGTCGATGCCGTCGCCATGGCTGACCTGACAGACCACATCGAGAAGCTCGCGCGTGGACGAAGCCTCATTGAGTTTGGCCTTGAGACGCCCGCGGGCATTCCAGCTGGAGGCTCCTTGCCACCCGCCAGCACGGAGGAGCCCGCGCCGGGCCCTCTGAACTCGTCGCTCGTTGTGCTGGTCGGCATCCTCGTGCTCGCGGCCTCGGCGACCGGCGTCGGCGTGTACCGCAGGATCGGCCGACCGGTCTCCGACCCGCCTCCGGACGCCCTACCGATCGGCGGTTGGCTCGCGCTGCCGGCCATCGGTCTCATCTTCGCGCCACTGCGCAGTGCGTGGAATCTGCGGCAGTTCGGATGGGTCTTTGACGCGGACCGCTGGCACTCGGTCGCGACGACCCATGCGACCCTGAGCGCGTGGGTACTGGTCGAGATCGTCTTGAACTCTGCCGCGCTGGCCGTTTGGGCCATCGCCGCCGCCCTGTTCTTCCGGCGCATGAAGTCCGCGCCAGCCATGGTGATGCTCTGGTACGGCATCGGCATCGGGCTGATGGTCCTCGACGAGGTGCTGTTGCGGGTGCTGGACGTCGATGCGACGGCGGCGGAGGTGACTCCGATCAGGACCATCTTCACGCAGACCTTGTTCACGTCGCTGTGGATTCTCTACTTTCTGAAGTCGCAGCGCGTCCAGCGCACGTTCGTGCACTGAGGCCGGACGATAACCCGTATGCCCGGGACAACCTGTGTACAAAGCGGATGTTCTGCAATGCGCTTGCGGGGGTAGGCGAACTCCGGTTTCGGTGACTGACCAGCCGCCGGTGGTCCTAGAGATCGTCGCGCACCTCGGCTTACCTACCCAAGCGCAGACAAAGCCTAAGGATCCCATCTGGCTGCCAAAGAATTCGACACTGCGCGGACCGCCCGGGGAGATGGACGGCACTTCCTCCGCGACTTCCCCCAACTTTTTGCTGAGGATTGGAGAAGCCATGCCCCCGTCGCTGAGTCACGTTGCCCTGCTGGTCCGTTCGGCAGAAAGCGCCGCCGCGGCGTGCAAGGCCATGGGTTATGAAGTGGGCACCGCCCAGGAATTTCCGACGGAAGGCACTCGCGAGGTCTATGTGGGGCCGACCGCAGGCGAAGGCCTGCTCCTGATTATGGAGGCCATCGGCCCCGGACCCTATCGAAACGCCCTGGAAAAAAGAGGACCGGGACTCCATCACATCGCGGTGGACGTCGCCTCGGTCAAAGAATACGTCGCTAGCCTCGCGGGCTCGGGGTGGCTTCTGCATCCGGCCAGCCTCGGGACCCTGGCGCAGCGCAAGACCGTGTACCTAACGCGGCCCGGCCTGCGGATCCTGATCGAAGTCCAGGAAAGGGATCAAAGCTCCACGTTACGGAACGCAGCCGGGTTCATCTCTGAGGTCTTCGTGGAGGGCAATCCCGACCATCGTCGCCTTCTGAACGCGTTGAAGGTGAACGGTTTGCAGATGGCCGACGGGGACGGTGCGGCAATCGCCATCGGCGGCAAGCGCATGGCGGTCGCCCAACTGACGCGCGGTTGATCCTAGGGGGGGATCTTGCCGCTTGGGGCTCCGACGCTGCCATTCCTCTCAAAGGCCGAGCGCCCCCTTAAAGCTGTTGAACGCCTTTTCTACCCCTTTGACCCCCGCTTTGCCGGCCTGTGCCGCGGTCTTGCCGACCACGGTGCCCACGGTTGCGACGCCGTTGTAGACCACCCGCCCGCCAGACTCCAGGGTGGCAGCGGCGGCCTTGGCAGCCGCGTCGAGTTCCGCCGCCGCTTTGCCAAATGCAGCCGCCAAGACGCCGCCGGGGCCGATGAGCCCTGCGGTTTTTTCGCTCAGCTCTTTGGCCAAGGCGACCGGGTCGAGCGCGACGCTTGCAGAGACTTTGAGGCTTTGGGCGCTGCCCAAAATGCGGAATTGCACGACGCCCCCTGCGCTTGCCGTCTGCCCACCGGCGCCATCGCCCAGGGCCACGGCGACTTCAACCAGCGAAATCCAGAAGCCCTGCGACAACATGGGCCGCGCATAGCGCACCACCGGCGCGTCGAGCACAAGCCCATAGAGCTTTGAACTGTCGAGCAGAAATCGAAAATTGCCGCTTGGATGCCCCAAAAGGCCCGCCAGCGAGGTGGCCTTGCCGTTGACCAGCGCGGCAAGGTCGGGCGAACCGGCGGGCGTCAACGTGCTGTCGATCGAGCCCTGCACGCCGACGGAGGCCAAGCTCAGCGCGCCCTTAACGCGGACACCGGCCGGAATTGAGCTGCCAAATACCTTGGTTGGCGCCGTGGCGAAACTGACCAGTGGATTGTCGATGGACAGGTCACCCAGGGGAATCCCAGAGGCGTCGCCGACAAGGCCCAAAATCGCCAGCGCCGGAGCTTTGTTGGCCGCGAACCTCAGGGCGAAGGTCTTGGCCGGGTAGTCAAACACCAGCGCGACCTTGCCGGTGATGCCGGCGGCCTTGGCCTCGTCAAAGGCCAGCGACAGCAACGGGATGGGCACGGCCTGCGCCGCGGTCGACACGCCCAGCTCTAGATAGCCGTTGCGCAAAGACAATTCGCTGATTCCCAGCGGGTGCCAGTCTTGCTTGCACTCTACGGCAGAGCACGAGCAGTCCAGCGCGCATTGCTCTGGGCAGGCCCCGCTAACGACGCCTTTCAGGGTCAGCGATGTCGAGTCGAGCGCGCCGCCCAAGTCGATGGCCGGGCGGTACAGCAGCCACGGGTCCTTTTGCGTCGGCCTGACAAACGCCGCCCCTTCGAGACCGCCGCTGATGCTCGGACCGCTGGGGCCCACGCTGACCGTAAACACTAGGGCGCCCTTGTTGAATTTGAGCCCCAAGCCGATTCCAGGCAGCTCGGTCGGACCAACGCAGGCGGCAATGACCTCAAGCCGCAGGGCCAGCGTCAAGGCGCCATTGACGTACGCCGGAACGAGCGCAAAGGCGGGCTTGCTCTGGTACCCCGGCACGTAAGCAGCGAGGAATCCATTGGCTTTGCCCAGCGCACTCGACAGGGGATTGGTGCCGCCGACGGTTTTGAGGTCGACGACGCCGGTGATAAAGAAGCCGCGCTCGCTCGATAGACCCAGCCGCACTTGGCCCACGCCCAAGGCCGGGCGGACGGCAGCCAGAGCGGGTGCCAGCGCGCTTGGAAACGGTAGGATCGCCGCCAGGTCCGCCCATGCAAATTCGCTATCCGAAACGAGGTCGTAGGCGCTTGGGCCGGTCAATTTGCCCGACATCGGCAAGGTCATCTTGCCGCAGCTGACGGTGAACTGCCCTGCGGTAAGGGGCGTGACCGTGCAAGTCGGCAGCTTGACCGGGCCATAGTCGACCTGCAGCGAAAACGCCGCTGCGCCAGCCGCGGCCCCTGCACCGCTGGCAGCGATGGTCGGCGGTGGCGCAGCCGGGGCAAGCGCGGCGGCCGACGAGGCCTTTGTGTCGGCGGAAATCGCGCCCCAATCGCCATCGCTTGCCGGAACAAACACTTGAACTTCGGCAAGTTGAAGCCGTGCGCCTGGCTTGAAGCCCGTCTGGCGGTGGACGATGCAGACGTAGCGCGCTTGGGTCGGTGCTGGCATCCGGTACGCCTTGCGCCGCAGCACGCTAAAGCCCAAGGGATCCGCGCCTGTAAGCGCGAATTGGTGGACGACGCGCCGCTCCGGCTGATCGCACGGATCGTGGCTAATTTGCAGGGTGGATTGACCGTAACTGAGCGGGTAGCCGGAGGTCGGCCACCAGACCGCCACCGTGTCGATGGTGCGCGGGGCGCCGAAGTCCAGCTCCCACCACACCGGATGATTGGCAGAGCCTGTTTCTGCGACCATGCCCTGGTCGGCCGTGAGGGTGGTCCGACCGTCGAGGGCAAACTCTGGGCCGCGCAAAGGGTCTGCGGGTCCAGAGTGGCGGGCCGTGCCCAAGGGCGCCACGTTGACCAGCGGCACCCCCGCGTGCACGACGATTTCGGCCACACTCAAGAAGGAATAGCCCGACTTGCGCAGGCAGACAAAGCGCGCCGTGGGGGCTTCGGCGTACTCGACGCGCTCGAGAGGCTTATTGGCTTGGACAAAGACGCCATCGGCGCGGACCAACCGCCGCAACCCCGAGTCGCAGGGATCCAAGCTGAGCTCAAGTATCGAATTGCTAATGCGGTCACCACAGCAGTCGGTTCGGTTGTAGACGGTGACGGCGCCCACGGGGACGGATTTGCCCAGGTCGACCTCGATCCACGGTGACGAGTCGGTTGAGCCGCTGGCATCGCAGGCCGTATGCGTCACGGAGCCATTGCCGTACTTGCCGTCGGCGATGCCGTCGATGGCGCGTTCTGCCGAGGCGCCAAAGGCAACACTAGACTGGCGAGCCTTAACTGCGTAGATCTCTGAGTATACTTCGATTTCTGCAATACTGAGCGGCTCGACCGCCGGATTGCGAATGCAGATGTAGCGAGCCGACAGGCCGGAGGGCGGTTCGATGCGCAGGGTCGGTTGGGCCACCGGGCCGAGCGGCGCCGAAAACAACGCCTGCGGGCTTGCATCGCACGGAGCCGATGACACCACGAGCTGTGCGGCGTTGAGCCGTTGCCAGCAGCAGTCGCGGCGATTGTGGACGACCATATGGCCAATCGGCTTGGCGGCGCCCAGGTCGATCTCAAGCCAAGAATTGGCGGCCTGGTGCGTGTGGGTAAAGGTGGTGAGGTCGCCATCGACGGCCATCGCCGAAGAAAACCGAGTTGGTTCATGGGTTGTGGACTGGCGGGTCTTGGCGCTGCGGGCCAGATTCGCCGAGGCCCGGGCGATGTTGACGGGCTCGGCCGCCGTTGCCGCGGTCGAGGGCCCCAGCGGTGCGGCGACAACAAGAAGAGCGGTCAGAGCAAGGGCTCTGACGAAAGTATTTGGATTCATTAGATCCCTTGAACAACACCGGCAAAGAGTCGCACCCCCACAGATGACGGCGGCGCGGGAACTGGGCAGACCTTGGCCCCGCGTATCGCGATCTGGCTTGCCGCCCACCGCGGCGCCCCATCTGCGCGAAATTGCCTACGACTCTTGAGAAAGCCTAGGCGAGGTCGGCGCCGCGGTCAACTGCGGGCTCCCGCCAACAAGCGGCCGACACAGGCCCAAGCAGCGCGCGATCGCAAATCCCACCGACACGGGCGTCGACGGCGCTTTGGCGAATCGGGCTGACGGCCGAGCTAGTACGCCAACTCCGAATCCCGCGTTGGGTTCTGAATCGGCGAATTGGCGGACTGCGGGGTGAAGCGCGATGACGCGCGAGGGGCCGGCGAGGCCCCAAAAACGCCACAGCCGAGTGCCGCGAACCCGACGCGGAGTTCGGGTTCGCCGCACTAGACGCTGCCAGGCCCGCGGCGCCATTCTCCGGCTCGCCCAGGTGAATCAGACAGTGGGGAACTCATGAATCTGAAGATATATTTGGTCTCGCTCTTGGTGCTGCAGAGCGAGCGCCTCACATGGCGCAGGCGTCGCCGGCTTTCTTGCCCGTGACTTTGACGTCGCCGCCCTGGAGCGTGCAGCACACGTCCGTGCCGGCCCACTTCTTGGTCATGTCGCGGCAGCCTTGCATGACCTCAGCGCAACCCTTTGAGCGGGCGACCGAGTCCTTCCACAGCATGGACCAGCCCGGCGTCATCGCCGGCTTGGAGCGGTCCTTGATGTAGCAGGCCACGACGTTTCCAGTGCCGTAGTCCGGGGTGGCCTTCGCTTCGACCGGGCGGGCGGTGCCGGCGCAAAAGCCGGAGGGCGAGCAGGTTCGGGCTCCATCACAGTCGCAGTCGTTGTCGCACTTGTTGGGGCCTTTCTTGTTCTTGCCTTCGTCGGTCGAGTACTGAGGCCCTTTTTTGCAGGTGCCGGGCTCGGCCTGGGCGCTTGCGGCAAAGGCTGAAGCGAGCAGGACGACACTAGTCACAACTGGAAAAATCTTCATGGTTCCACCCTATGCACCGCCGCATGGTCGCGCAGAGCTGAGACTGCGAGACAACGTCGACAAAGAATTGAAGTAAGCCCGCGTGCCCCCGCAGTTGGACCCTGCGGAGCACAATAGGCACGGCAAGGACTTGCTTTCAAGCGGGGTGTAAACGGCCGTGCATCTCCCACAACTCATAAATGAAAGTGATCAATCCCTTAGCTCGCGATCAGCTGCGCGTTTCCAAAGGGCAATCGGAGAGCGACCTTCTAGGCCCATCGCCCGCGCGAAGCCAAGAAGCTAGAATAACTGCGGTGTTTCTGGTCGCGGTACTTTGGCTCTTGGGGGGCACCGCTGCCGTCAACGTCTCGCAAATGGCCACGCTGGACAAGTTCGCCCTGCTGGAACGCGTCGGCGTGTTGCCGCAGGACAAGCTCGCGCAGATCGACGCTGGCGTGCGCCTCGTCCTGGGGATTTGACTGCCCCGTTGCCAACGCCTGCGGACGAACGCGGAGAAGGCCGCGGCCGCTCGCGGAGTCGAAGGGCAGCGATGACCCGCAATTCGCCTACTTAATCGACACCCCGCGCAGCAAAGTGACCATCTGCTCGCGCAGCGCCGCCTCCTGGACCTCGCTTTCCACCAGCTTCTTGGCCACCAGCGCCGCCTTGGTCGACGCTTCCGACAGCTGCCCCACCAGCTTCTTGCGCAGCGCATCGGCCACGGCGCCCACCGGCAGAGAGTCCAAATTGCCTTGGATCCGCCGCTGTTCGTCGTCCAACACTTCGCGCTGGCGCTGCAGGCTGCGGCGCTCTTCTTCCACCTTGGCCTGCTGCACGCGCACCTTGAGCAATTCGCCCAGCGGCCCGGCGATGCTGGGATCGACGCCCGGGCCCTTGAGGTACAGCTCAAACGCGGCGACCACGTTGGCACTCAGCGAGGTCTCTTCATAGGAAACCGGCGTAGCTTCAATAAGTTTAGCGCTCCCCTTGCCCTTGGCCGGCACCTCTACGGGCACGTACACGTCGTTCGCCGCGGTCACCAGCTTCTTGGGCGGGTCGACCAGCTCCCAACCGCTGGTGCGGCTCAGCTTGACATACACGGTGTTGGCCTGGTCGCTGTTGGAGGTCAGCTCGACGGTGCGGGTGCGCAAAGTCTTGCCTTCAATGCGGATCTTGCCGTCCACCACCTTGACCAGCCGCAGCTGCGAGCTCTCATCCTTGCTGTCGACGCGCACGCTCAGCCCCGACTCTTTGGCGTAGGGGATAAAGCTCGTCTCGTCTTTGCCCACCCGGGCGATAAAGCCCTCCCCCGCAAAAACGCCGTCCACGTAAAGGGTAATGGGCCCGCTCTCCAGGGCGCTCTCCTTGCCGTTGCGCATCAGGATCGCCCGGAACGGCGGCGCGCTGCTAAACGGGTCGCGGATCAGCACCACGTCTTGGCCGTCCACTTTGCGATTGACCAAGTTGATCATCGCCGCGGAGCGATCGGGCACGCTGATCGGCGCCGTGGCCTTGTACGTGTAGAGCGGTCCGGCCTCCTTGCCCGTGACCAGGGCTTGGGCGGAGCGAAGGGCGGCTTCGCGGCGGGCGCTGTCATCCCCGGCGTCGGCGCGCTGGTAAGGGGCCGCCGGACCGCGCACTTGCGAGGCCATGGGCTTTGGGGCGGCGGGGGCTTGGCGCTTGGCTTCTTGAGCGAAGGCCTCGCGCTTGGCCTTGTAGTCGCCCTCGCCGCGCCCCCCTCCGCCGCCGCCTACGCCAATGCCCTTGAATCCCAGGCCGCCCGAAGGCATGTCGGCGTCCAGCTCGGCGGCGGGCGACTCATCTCTGGCCTCTTTGCTGGGCGCGGCCGTGGTCGGTTCG
>JBIKTV010000698.1:0-2572 GCA_044347905.1 Myxococcota bacterium | reverse complement strand
TCATGCGATCTCTGAGGCTTTGCAACGGGTTGGGGTCATCCTGGTCCGCCGCCGCTTTGCGGCTGCGTCGCAGGACCGCGCCCTATCGTCCAGCTTGCCAGCTGGCCGACCGGGCCCTCGGGCGCGCTGCGGCTGGGAGGCTGTGGTGGCGTGGAAGGCGAGGTGGCCGCGCGCCGCCCGGGGCCCGGCCCTGCGGGTGACGGTCGCTTGCCCGGCGGGAAATCCCCTGGTGATTCAACGATCAGACAAGTGCCTGGCACCTGTCCGGGGCCCGAAGCGCGCGGGATCGAGACCGCGGAGCGGCGGCGTGCGACGCCGTTTTTTGGCCGCGTCCAAAGGTGCCCCGCAGGGGCAGCGCGGACGGCCAAAAAATCCGAGCCCGATCGCCGCAGGCGACGTGCCCAAACCGCACGCCCGCTTGCGTCATCCGACGAACCCGATGCACAGCGCCACAGTGTCACGCCTCCAACATCCCCACCAAGTTGTCGCTGCCCAAATCCAACGCCAGACGCGCGCGGGCAGCGAGTTCGACAGGCCGTGCGCCGCCAACATAGTGGGCGTGCGCAACTCGGTCCAGCCCGGCCCCAACCAGCGGAGCGGCAATCCGCAGGCCGAGTTTGAGGGCCACAGCATCGACTCGCCCACCGTGAAGCACCAGATTCCGCAGCCTATACAGGCGCCGAACCGCAAACTTCGCGTGCCGCTCAACGTCAAGAAGAGCCTCTGGCCGGTTTGCAGCGAGTCTGCGCACGCGGTCGACGGCAGCGCGGTCCGACTGCTCGGGAAATGGCAGCGCCGCGTTGGTGGTGATTCCCTCAAGCAAACAGCGAGCCTTTTCGCGATTCGACACCAGCCGAAGGATCGCATCTGCAAGCGGGTCTTTGTGGCAGGCGGTGTACTGATGGGCCAGAGTGGTCAGTTCCGCACGCGGAAAGGAGCAGGCCACGAGCGCCGAAAGCCGGTCGGCAGCGGCAACCTTCTCGCCATCACCCGGAAAGGACAGCAAACTTTCGACCGCGCTCCAGCCGCCCGCCACCGCCATTGGGGCAGGGGCGTGCGCTAGAGACGACGCGAGGTGCAGCGCCGAGTCCAATGGACCGGAAGCGGCTCCATCGAAGATCTTGCCAGCTCGGTCCAGGGACCCGACCTCAAGGCCGCGGTTGATCGCCAGCGGAAGCACGGAAGCCTTGCGGTCGGCGACAAACACGTCGGGGTGATGGCGAAGCGATTCGCCGCTGCCGACCCGCAGGCGAGACTCCATTTGCTCCAGACGTTCTGCAATCATCTCAACGGCAGAGTGGACATCCTGGGCAGAGACCTTCATGACCAGACCTGCGCGGAGCTTTTGCGGTCGGTGGCCGGCGCTGCGGAGCCAATCAGCGACATCCTGGTCTGATTTCCAGGCCAGTTGCGGCGCGAATCCTTGCCGCGGCGCCACTGAGAATCCCACTAAGACCTCGAATTCCTTGTCAGGAATTCCGGCAAGGGCATCGGCCTCCAAAATAAGGTCTTTGAGGTCAAGCAGGTCCGTCCGTCGGCGAACCTGATAAGCTAGCCAGCGGTGCAAATGGGTAGGATGGTGGCCACGGCGCAGCAAAAAGGTTGCGAGTGCGCGGGCGGCACGCTCCGCCTTGATCTGGCCGCCAACAAGGGCACTTCGCCAAGCCGAAAGATAGGTTGCTGCCACCTTATCGCGCACTTGCACTAGGATTTCGCGGGACTGGCTCCCGGGGCGAAAGCCGTTGCGTCGCTTGGCATCCACTGCCTGGCCCAAGGTTTGGATATACGGCAGAAAGGCGGGATCGGACTTCGCCAATTCCAGAAACTCGTCTGCCAAGAACGCCACAGCTTGGTCGGAAAGGACGCCATGCTGGAGCACTTCGCCTGCTTCGAGGAGTTCATCCATCACCGTCAAGACGCTCACGCGCCACAGCCGGCGTTGCCACGGCGTATGTTCCGCAAAGAAATCGAACATCCGCGCGGCCACGTGTTGATCAAAGTCGTTGACACCAAGCATTTGGGTACGTATCCTTGCACGCGAGGCCCTAGAGCCTCACCGCCTAAAGGGGGGAGCCACGGTAAAACGTCGCTCCCCCCTTAAACTTTTTCGCCACCTTGGGAACCCCGTGTAGGCGCCGCCCAGCCCAGCCCAGCCGTCTGCCGCGCCAGCGCTATTATGCCGCCGCCAGTGACCATCCCGTGCGTCAGCGCCGAGCCTACGCCAGCCAAGTTGATCGGTCAACCGCCAGGTTTTACACCAGTTAAGGCTGATCTGGCCCGCACAGCCAGGGCACCTGAGCGGATGGACGACCAGGGGCAGGGGCGAGACTACCGTAAATGCAAAATCCCGCTATTGGCACTAAAAGTGCCAATAGCGGCTTCTCGCGACAAGATTTAGGCGCCTAAATGTTTGGCGGCGGCAGTGGTGGAGCACTGATCGTCGAGTTCATGTGATTCCTGAGGTTTCTGAATCAGTTGGGGTCATCCTGGTCCGCGCCGCTGTGCGGCTGCGTCGCAGGACCGCGCCCTATCGTCCAGCTTGCCAGCTGGCCGACCGGGCCCTCGGGCGCGC
>JBIKTV010000214.1:0-9424 GCA_044347905.1 Myxococcota bacterium | reverse complement strand
CCGAGGTGCGGTCGTGAAAAACCAGTCGATCCCTAGCGATTTTGACTTTGCTGCCGACGTGCCGCGCCAGCAGCAGCAGGCCGAGTGGCTGGCCGAGCACGGCCTGTACGATCCGGCGGATGAGCACGCGGAGTGCGGTGTGGGCGTGGTCGTGTCGGTCGACGGCAAGCCGCGGCGCGAGGTGGTCACGGCGGCGATTGCGGCGCTCCAAGCGGTGTGGCATCGCGGCGCGGTGGACGCGGACGGCAAGACGGGCGACGGCGCGGGTATCCACCTGCAGATTCCCCAACCGTTTTTTCGCGAGCACATCCACGCCAGCGGCTTTGATCCGGGCCAGGCGCGCATCGCCGTGGGCATGGTGTTTTTGCCTCGCACGGACTTGTCGGCCCAGGAGCGCTGCCGGGTGTTGGTGGAGCGTGAGGTGCTGCGCGATGGCTACAAGGTCCTGGGCTGGCGCCAAGTGCCGGTGCGCACGGAGGTCATCGGCGAAAAGGCCGGGGTGACCCGCCCGGAAATCGAGCAAATTCTCATCGGCAACCCCCACGGCAGCGGCAGCTCGCAGTTTGAGCTCGACCTGTATGTGATCCGCCGGCGCATCGAGCGGGCAGCCCAAGACGAGGGGATCAAAGAGCTTTACCTGTGCTCGCTGTCGTGTCGGTCGCTCATTTACAAGGGCATGTTCCTGGCCGAGCAGCTGACGGCCTTCTACCCCGACCTGCAAGATCCGCGCTTTATCAGTAATTTTGCGATCTTTCACCAGCGCTATTCGACCAACACCTTTCCCACGTGGTCCCTGGCCCAACCGTTCCGCGTGCTGGCGCACAATGGCGAGATCAACACCCTCAAGAGCAACCTGAATTGGCTGCAGGCCCACGAAGCGCGCATGGCGTCGGAGAGGCTGGGCAGCCGAATTGCCGAGGTCGTGCCGGTGGTTCCGCCGGGATCCTCGGACTCGTCGGCGCTGGATGCGGTGGTGGAGTTGATGACCCGGGCGGGGCGACACTTGCCGCAGGTCAAGGCGCTGCTGATGCCTGAAGCTTGGCACGCCGATTCGCCCATGCCCCAGGCACTCAAGGACATGTACGCCTACTGCAACGCGGTGATTGAGCCGTGGGACGGGCCGGCGGCGCTGTGCGGCTTTGGCGGTCGCTGGGTGGTGGCGGGGCTGGATCGCAATGGTTTGCGGCCTTTGCGCTGGAGTCTGACCCGCGACGGCCTGCTCTTTGCCGGCTCTGAGCAGGGCATGGTGCCGCTGGAAGACGAGCGCATCGCCGTGAAGGGCCAGCTGGGCCCTGGGCAGATGATTGCCGTGGACTTACAGAACGGCCGCTTCTACCGCGACGGCGAAATCAAGGAGTTCCTGGCGGCCCAGCAGCCCTATGGCGAGTGGATTGGCCAGGTGCGCCGGCTGAGCGATGTCGCAGAACTACCTGCAGAGCAACATGTTATTCTGCCCACAGACCTGCAGCCTCAGATGGTGAGCTTTGGCCACACCCGCGAGGATCTGGAGCTCATCCTGCAGCCCATGGCCGAAGCGGGCAAAGAGGCCATCGGCTCCATGGGCGATGACACGCCGCTGGCGGTGCTTTCGAGCGCGGACCGGCCGCTGCACCACTTCTTCCGGCAGAACTTTGCCCAGGTGACCAATCCGCCCATCGACCCGATCCGCGAAAAGCGCGCCATGTCGCTGCGAACGCGAATGGGCAATCTCCGCAATATTCTAGAAGAAATTCCAGAGCAGTGCGATCTCTTGCTATTGGAGTCGCCGCTGCTGTCCCACAGCGAGCACCAGCGCCTGCGCCGCCACTTTGCCGAAACCGCGATGGACCTGGACTGCACATTTGCCGCCCAAAGCGGCGGTGAGTCGCTGCCACAGGCCTTGGAGCGCATCCGCAAGCAGGCCCAAGAGGCGGTGGCGGAAGGAAAACTGCACCTGTTCTTGTCGGACCGCCGCGCGGGGCCGGAGCGGGCGCCGATTCCGATGATCCTGGCCACCGGCGCGGTGCACACCCACCTGCTGCGCTGCCGGCTGCGGACGTTTGTCTCGCTCAATGTCGAGGCCGGCGATGCCATGGATGTCCATGCGATCGCGGTGATTTTGGGCGTAGGGGCGACGACCGCGAGTCCGTGGCTGGCAGAGGCCCTGCTGCAGCAGCGGCGCGTGGCCGGGCGCTTGGGTCAGCTCGACGAGGCCGCGGCCTGGCAAAACTACAAGCAGGCGGTCGACGATGGGCTGCTCAAGATCCTAGCCAAGCTGGGGATCTCTGTGTTGTCGAGCTACCGCGGCGGCGCGCAGTTTGAGGCGCTGGGCCTGTCGCGCACCCTGGTGGCGGAGTACTTTCCGGGGATGCCGAGCCGGGTGTCTGGCATCGGTCTACAGGGTCTGCAGCAACAGGTATTGGCGCGTCACACCAGGGCTTTTGCCCAGCACGAGGCGCCGCAGGTCGGCGGCTTCTACCGCTGGCGGACGGGCGGCGAGTCCCACAGCTGGGAGGCGGAGAGCATTCACCTGCTGCAAACCGCCGTTTCGACCGAGAACTACGCGACCTACAAGAAGTTTGCCGAGCGCACCCGCCAGCTGCCGCCCACCAGCCTGCGCGATCTGCTGGATTTTCGTCTGGACCAGGTCAAGCCGGTGCCCATCGCCGAGGGCGAGTCGATTACCGCACTGCGCAAGCGCTTTTTGACGCCTGGCATGTCGATGGGGGCGCTGTCGGCCGAGGCGCACGAGACGCTGAACATCGCGATGAACCGCATCGGCGCGCGCTCTGACTCCGGCGAAGGCGGCGAGGATCCGGCGCGCTTTAAGCCCAAACCGGGCGGCGACAACGCCAATTCGGCGATCAAGCAGGTGGCGTCGGGGCGATTTGGCGTGACGGCCGAATACCTCAACCAGTGCAAAGAGATCGAGATCAAGGTGGCCCAAGGCGCCAAGCCCGGAGAGGGAGGCCAGCTGCCCGGCTTCAAAGTCACCGCGCTGATTGCCAGGCTGCGCCACGCCACCGAGGGGGTGCCGCTGATCTCGCCGCCGCCGCACCACGACATCTACTCGATCGAGGACTTGGCCCAGCTCATCTACGATCTCAAGCAGATCAACCCGGAAGCCAAAGTGTGCGTCAAGCTGGTGGCGCGCTCCGGCATTGGCACCATCGCTGCGGGGGTCGCCAAGGCCAAGGCGGATATCATTCTGATTTCAGGGCACTCTGGCGGTACGGGCGCATCGCCGCTGACCTCGGTCAAGTACGCGGGCGTGCCGTGGGAGCTGGGGCTGAGCGAGGCCCATCAGGTGCTCTGCCTCAACCGCCTGCGCCACCGGGTGAAATTGCGCGTGGACGGCGGCATTCGCACAGGCCGCGACGTGGTCATCGCCGCATTGCTGGGGGCGGAGGAATTTGGCATCGGCACGGCGTCGCTTGTGGCCATGGGCTGCTTGATGGTGCGTCAGTGCCACAGCAACACCTGCCCCGTGGGCGTGTGCACCCAGGATGAAGCGCTGCGTCAGCGATTTGCCGGCACGCCGGAGAAGGTCATCGCGCTCTTTAGCATGATCGCCGAGGAAGTTCGCGAGATCCTGGCGCGCCTGGGGGCCCGCAGCCTGGACGAAATCGTGGGGCGCACCGACTTGCTCAGGCAAATCAGCCGCGGCGGCGGTCACTTGGACGACCTGGACCTCAACCCCATCCTCGCCCAAGCCGACACCGGCGGTTTGCCCGCGCGCTGCACCCAAGAGGGGCGCAACGAGGTCGAGGGGCCGCTGGACCTGCAGATGCTGCGCGACGCCCAGCCGCTGTTTGCCGATGGCGAGAAGATGCAGCTGCAGTACGCCGTGCGCAACACCGACCGCGCGGTGGGCACGCGACTTTCTTCTGCGATCACAAGGCATTTTGGCATGTCTACCCTGCAGCCAGGCCACGTGCTGGTGCGGCTGCGCGGCTCGGCCGGACAAAGCCTCGGGGCCTTTGCGGTGCGCGGCCTGACCCTGGAAGTCACCGGGGATGCCAATGACTATGTGGGTAAAGGCCTGTCGGGCGCCGAGATTGTGGTGCGGCCGCCGGTCGATGGCCCCGGGGCGGCGCGGCGCAGTTGGGAACACTCGATCATCGGAAATACCGTGCTTTACGGTGCGACTGCCGGCACTTTGCTGGCCGCGGGCCGGGCCGGCGAGCGCTTTGCCGTGCGCAATTCCGGCGCCCATGCCGTGGTCGAAGGCTGCGGCTCCAATGGCTGCGAGTACATGACCGGCGGCACCGTGGCCATCTTGGGCGCCGTGGGCGACAACTTTGGCGCCGGCATGAGCGGCGGCCTCGCGTTCATCTGGGATCCGGACAACCGCCTCCCCGGCCTGGTGAACCGCGACACGGTGGCGCTGCGCCGCCCCGACCTCGCCGCGGAGACCCAGCTGCGCACGCTTGTGGAGCTGCACGCGGCCCGCACCCACAGCCGCCACGCGCGGCAGTTGCTCGACCGCTGGAGTCAAACCTGTGCGGAGGCGTGGCTGGTTGAGCCTAAGGCCGGCCTGGGCTGAGGCGCGAACCCGGGCCATTGGGCTTGCGTATGCCTTCGGACAAGATCCTCCTTTCTGACCACCCCCCTCCCGCCTGCCCCCGGCTCCTAGGGCCTGTGTAAAGATAACTTGACAAGAGCTCTCGCGGAGCGGTGCGACGAACCCGATAGGGGGCGCGCACTTGCGACCCACCCAGCAGGCAAATGGGACCGGGGAAAATCGACTAGATTTTTCACGGGCCCCTAGCTCGCTGGCCGCCGAGATCGGTCGGACAAGACCTTCGACCTGCGGACCGACAAAACCCTCCGGTACTTCCCGCCAAAGGATTGACCTGCTCTTGCCGTGGCCGTAGCCTGCGGAGGCAATGCAGAGCGCCGGACCAGCGGGGAGGCTGGGCCAGCGACGCGGACCTCCCGGAGCGAAGAGCGACGGCCACGGTCCACAGCCACAGCAGCGAAGTCGCGGTTTGCAGATTCGTCTGCAGCGGCGGCTAGTTTTGGGGAGGGGGGATGCAAGGAGCATTGGGCCGCGCCTTTGGGTGCGCCGTGATGGTGGCTGTGCTGTGGTGCGGCGGGTGTGGCGATTCGTCAGCGGTCATGGGGGACGAGGCAACGGACGCGGTTCCGGCACCGCTGGATGCGTCCAGCGACTTGAGCGCGGACAGCGCACCAGCGCCGGATGCCCCAGCGGACGGAGGAATCGGCGCCCCGCTCGACGGCGACGGCGGAGTTGGCGATGTCGCTGACGGCGCTGATGCGGCCGAGGACTCGACGGAAACAGCCTGCGTTGCGGCCCTCTGCGCGGACAATAACCCTTGCACAACAGATGGGTGCGGCCCGACCGGCGCCTGCACCCACACCGCCAACCTCGCGCCATGCAGCGACGGCAGCGCCTGCACAGAGGGCGACCAATGCCAGGGCGGCGGCTGCGTGCCCGGCAAGGCCAAAGCCTGCGGTGACGGCAACCCCTGCACGGCCGACACCTGCGATCCCAAGGCAGGCTGCGTGTTTACCTCCCACAGCGAGCCGTGCGACGACGGCAACGCCTGCAGCAGTGGCGACCAGTGCCAAGGCGGCGTGTGCCTCCCGGGATCCCAGAGCCCTTGCGACGACATAAACCCATGCACTACAGATAGTTGCCAGCCAAAGGGCGGCTGCAGCCATGTCGCCAATGCCCTGCCCTGTAGCGACGGTGACCTCTGCACCCTGGGCGACACCTGTCAGAACGGCGACTGCGCTGCGGGAAAGCCAGTTCAGTGTGCCGACGGCAACCCGTGCACCGCAGAGGCGTGCGACCCCGCGAATGGCTGCACGGCGACAGCGGCCAGCGGCCCGTGCAGCGACGGAAGCGCCTGCACGATCGGCGATGCCTGCGAGGCGGGGGCCTGCAAGCCCGGCGCCTTGCTCGACTGCGACGATGACAAACCTTGCACCATCGACAGTTGTGGCAACGGAGGGATTTGTCTGAACACCCCGAGCGCCGCCGGGTGCGACGACGGCAATCCCTGCACCATCGGAGAAACCTGCGCGACCGGCAGCTGCGCGGGCGGAAAAGCCGCCGGCTGTAGCGACGCCAACCCGTGCACAGACGACAGCTGCGACCCCAAGATCGGCTGCATTTTCCAGGCCAATCAGAGCCCCTGCAGTGACGGCAGCGTCTGTACTGGCCAGGACGTGTGCAGCCAGGGCGTGTGCAGCGGCGGCAAGCTGACGGACTGCAGCGACGGCAACCCATGCACAGACGACGCCTGCGACAGCCAGAGCGGCTGCAGCCACAGCGCCAACAAAAACCCTTGCGATGACGCAGATCTGTGCACCAGTGGCGACAGCTGTTTGGCCGGCAGCTGCCAGCCCGGGGCGGCCTTGGCGTGCAGCGACGGCAACCCCTGCACGGACGACTTGTGCAAACCCAAGAGCGGCTGCAGCTTCGTGGCCAACCTTGCGCCGTGCAGCGATGGCTCGGTCTGCAGCAGTGGCGACGGCTGCCAGGGCGGGGTGTGCCTGCCAGGTCCCGCAAGCGGCTGCGACGACGCCAACGCCTGCACCACGGACAGCTGCGACGCGCAAAAGGGCTGTATTCATGCGGCCAACAGCGCGGCGTGCAGCGACGGCAGCCTGTGCACCGTGGGCGACCAATGCAAGAGCGGCGCCTGCACGGCCGGGTCCACCGTCAGCTGCAAAGACGGCAATCCATGCACCGACGACGCGTGCTCGGCGCTAGTGGGCTGTACGGTCGCCTACAATACCGCGGCCTGTGACGACGGCAACGCCTGCAGTGCCAGCGACATCTGCGGTTTGGGCGCATGCAAAGGCCAGGCCATCAGCTGCGACGACGGCTCGGTCTGCACCCTGGATGTGTGCGACGCGTTCAAGGGCTGCGTCCACGCGCCTTTGCCCGGAACCTGCAGCGACGGCAATGCGTGCACCCAAGGCGACCTCTGCGCGGCCGGCAAGTGCGCGGGCACCCCCATCACCTGCGACGACGGAAAGCCTTGCACCACAGATAGTTGCGACGGAAAGAGCGGATGCACGGCGGCTCTAGCCCCCCAAGGCAGCGTGTGCGGCAACGGCTTTTGTGAGGCCGGCAGTTGCGTTGTGGGCACGGCTTTGGCCCCGGCGCTGTCATGCAAGCAGGTCCTGGGCAACCTCCCTCAGAGCGCCAGCGGCCTGTACTGGCTCGACCCCGACGGTGCCGCGGGGCCCATCGCCAAATTCCAGGCGTATTGCGACATGGTCGGCGATGGCGGCGGCTGGACGCTGGTGCTTAAGGTGGACGGCCAGCTGAGCACGTTTGCCGGCGAGACCACTGCGACGTGGACGAGTACGACGCCCATCAACGGCGACAAGGTCGATTTTGACAAGCAGGAAGCGCGCTTGCCCGGCTATGCCTCTGTGCCTCTGAGCGAACTGCGGGTGGGCATGACGCCGGACACAGCGCCGCCCAAGACGGTGGTGATGGCGCTGACCGGGACCTCGCTCGGCGCTCTGGTGACCAAGGGCAACCTGGCGGCGACCAAGGCGGGACGGCTGGCGTGGAAGGGGCTGCTGGCCGATTCATCCCTGCAATTATTGTGCAATCAAGAGGGGATCAACACCGCCCGCTGCCGCATCGGCATCGCCAGCAACCAAGAAAATGACTGCGCTTCGCCCGACTCCTGGCTGGGCATCGGCTGTACTGGCGGCTATGCCTGCGGCAATCACGCTGAGGCGGCCTGGGAGCCAGACAACGGCGGAAAGACGCTCAAAGCCTTTGGCTACGTGTGGGTGCGCTGATGAAGGAGGCTACCATGGCGGCAACGGCGCAGCAGGATGGGCGGGGCGGTCTTGGCAGAGGGGCAGGCCGTCCGGCGGCTCGGACAAGATGGTCCGTCGTGACTGTTCGGACAAGTTGGTCCATCGCAACGGCTCGGACAAGATGGTCCATCGCGTCGCTCGCGGCGCTGCTGGCGCTTTTGGGCTGCGAAGACCCCGCTGGGGTGCAGGTCGAGGGTCCGGCCGACACCGCGGTTCAAGCCGACGCGACCGCAGGACCAGACGCGGAGCCCGTGCAGGAAGACACGGGAGCGGCACTGGCTCCAGATGTGGTCCTCGCCAGCGGTCCGGACGCCGCGGCTCTGCATCCCCCGGGCGATCGCGGCGTGTGCGATCCGTGCGGTGTCTCCAACGATTGCCTAGACCCCAGTGCGAGTTGCGTGGGCTTGGGTGAGCCGGTGGGCGCCCACGGCTGGTTCTGCCAGCTGCCGTGCAGCGAGGTGGGCGACTGCGCCGAGGGATCGCACTGCGCGGCGCGCACCACGGCGGAAGGTGAGGTCGTGCTGAGCTGCCTGCCCGACAGCCAGCAGTGCGCCTGCGGGGCCACCGCCGCGGCCAAGGGCTGGAGCACCCCGTGTTTTGCTCCGGCGATTGACGACAACGGCCTGGTCATCGGCAAATGCGCGGGCGTGTGGGGCTGCGCCAGCGGCGGGTGTGACGCCAAGGCGCCGCAGCCGGAGAGCTGCAACGGCCAGGACGACGACTGCGACGGCGAAACGGATGAAGAGCCACCGGTCAGCGGCGACAAGACCGCAACCAAAGGCCTGTGCGATGACGGCGATCCCTGCACCGCCGGCGAAGCGTGCGCAGGCGGCAAATGCAGCGCCGGTGCGGAAATTGGCTGCGGTTGCCAGAGCGACGCGGACTGTGGCGGACAAAACCTCTGCCAAGGCAAGTGGTTTTGCGACAAGGGCGCGTTGCCGTTCAAGTGTTCCCCTGTCCCGGGCACGGCGCCTGATTGCAGCGGTCAGGAGGTCGGGCCGTGTACCGCGGCCGGCTGTGACCCCAAGAAGGGCTGCGCGCTGGTGGCAAAACCCGATGGCAGCGCCTGCGACGCGGACGGCAACCCCTGTACCGCGGGGGACGCCTGTGTCGCCGGCAGCTGCAAGCCCGGCCCAGCGGTCACCTGCGACGATGGCAACCCGTGCACCTTTGATGCGTGCGGCAAGGCCGGGTGCAGCCACATCGCCACCACCGGCGGCTGCGACGACGGCAACGCCTGCACCGCCAAGGACACCTGCAAGAAAGGCGTCTGCACCGGTACGGCCATCGCCTGTGACAACGACGACGGGCCGTGCGCCACCAGCCTCTGCGACCCCAAGACCGGCGAATGCAGCGAGAGTGCCGCCCCCAGCGGCAGCGGCTGCGACGACAAAAACCCCTGCACGACCAAGGATCTCTGCCAGGGCAAGGAATGCGTGGGCTCCGGCAGCTTGGCGTGCGACGACGGCAACCCGTGCACCGCGGACAGCTGCGACGCCAAGAAGGGCTGCGTCCACCCGCCCGGCGAAGGCGGCTGCGATGACGGCAACGCCTGCACCAAGAACGACAGCTGCAGCGGCGGCAAATGCCTAGGCGGCGCCAGTGTTTGCGGCTGCAAGAGCCAGTC
>JBIKTV010000697.1:0-2581 GCA_044347905.1 Myxococcota bacterium | reverse complement strand
CGGGCACTTGGATGCCAAACTCGGGGAGCAAGAAGAAAATGCAATACAATTGCAGCATTAACGGCGTGCCGCGGAGAAGCTCTACCCAAGCGACCACCAGCGGCGCCATCCAGCGCGGGCCATAGAGCCGGGCGACGGCGAGCAGCAGACCCAGGATCACCGCCAGGGGAAAGGCCAGCATGGCGATCAGCACCGTCATGCCAGCGGCGCGCAGCAGGATACCGCCGTACTCGCGCCATACCGCAAAGCCGCGCAGCCTCTGGGCAATCGCCGTGCTGCCGTGATCGTCGGCGATGGTGACCGCGGTGGTGTCGGCGGCCATCCCCAGCAGCTCTGCGTGGCGGGCCAGATCGACCAGCTCTTGCTGCTGGGCGTCCCACAGGTTGTAGCGGCGGTACAGGCGCTCAAGCTCGCCGCTGCGCAATAGCCCGAGCAGGGCGCGATCAACCGCTTGGCGCAAAGCGAATTCACCTTTTCTCACCAGAGCGACGTAGTAACCGCGGCCGACGGGCTCGCCGATCCTCTCCAGCTTGGCAAAGCGCGGCAGGTAGAAGGTGGCGATCGGCGTGTCCTGCAAGGTCGCGTCTAGCTTGCCGGTTTCCACTTCGCGCATCGCATCGGTGTTGCCGTCGTAGCCCACGACTTCGCAGGCGTCTTTGCAGAAATCGCTCATCCAAGTCTCAGCGGCGGAGCCGGTCAGCACGCCGATCTTGGCCTTGGCCTCGCCGCGCGGCAGCTTAAGGGCCTCCCAGGATCGCGCCTGAGGATCCCCTTTGCGAACGAGTAGTTGCAGGGCATACACGTAGTACGGGATCGACACTTCCATCGCCGCGACGCGCTGCGGGGTGCGCTCAAAACCGTTGAGCACCACGTCTACTTTGGCGGTGCGCAGCATGTCCGGCAGTTTGTCCCACTGCGACTGGGTGAATTCCGCGCGCAGCGGTGCCGCGGTCCCCAGCGCCCCTCGGGGCAAAGATCGCGCCAGAGCCCCGGCCAGATCGACCTCAAAGCCCTGAATTTCATCGGCGTTGTCTTCGCGCGGGTAGATGTACGGGCCGCCGCCTTCCTGGTCGCCGCCCCAGCGGAGCACCCCGGACTGCTGCACCCGCGAGAGGTCATCGGCCTGCGCCGGAGCCGCGGCGATCCAAGCGACCGCCACAAGAAAGAACATCCATTTCAAGCCTTTGACCACTGGATGCTCCGGCCGTTTGCCCAGCATGGAATGCCGCGAGCGCCAAGAATAGACGGTGATCGCCCTTGCGCCAAGCTGCATTCGCGCCCAGAGGACTCGGGTGAGGTTGCCGTCGATCGCCTTCAGGCGCTATCGTGCGCCGCGGAGGTGGCATCATGGCGGCACAAGGTCTTTGGGGGCAGAGCATGGCAAACAGGAAGCAAATCGCGGGGTGGAGCGCCATCCTCATGAGCGTCAGCGCGCTACCGGCTATGGCCGCGGCACCCAAAGAACCACCCGCGGCCGAAGCGCCGGCCAAGGATGTGGAGGCCACCAAGGAATCTGAGCGAGCGCCGCTGCGCGAACTGCAGATTTTTCCAAAAGGTCCCAAGGGCGAGCGCCCGGACCTGGACGACGTGATCCTGGACTGGACCGCGGACGGCCACGTGCGGGCTGCGCGGGTCGCTTCCGCCAAGCGGGCGATGCTGGCCACCGAGCCAGGGGTGACGTCGCTAGAGCCGCTCAAGGGCCTGATCAAGCTAGAGAAGCTTGAGCTTCTGGGCGTAGCGGTGGAGGATTTGGCTCCGCTGGGTGGCCTGCCGGCGCTGCAGGAGCTGCAGATCCAAGGCTGTCTAAAGCTCAAGTCGCTGGCGCCCTTAGCGCAGATGCCGGCGCTGACCCGGGTGCGCTTCCACGGCGCGACGGCGGCTGAGCTCGGCGCCCTGGCGGCTCTGAGCAGTCTGACCCGCCTAGAGCTGCCGTCCAGCACCGCTGGCGATGCGGTTTTTGCCAGTAGCCTCAAGCAGATCGAGCACCTGGACTTGGCCGGCAGCAAGGCCCTGGCGGACATCAGCGCCCTGGCCAACCTCAAGGCGCTGCGCCACCTGGATCTGACGGGCACGGCGGTCAAGGATCTGGCGCCGCTGGCTGGTCTAGAGACCTTGCGGGTGCTGCGGGTGTCCAAGAAGGCCAACCTCAAGGCGGTCCTGCCGCTCAAGGCCGGGGGCCTGCGCATTGAGGTTAAATAGCAGAGGCTTCGGCGTCACCACCAGGCGGTAAAGATCGCGCCGCTGTGTCCGGGGCTGACCTGCGGCATTAGGGCCCAATGGGAGCCCGTGTCGCCTGGAACCCGAGCCAGCGCCGGCGACGAGCTGCCGAGCCACTGCCAAATGCCCGCGCCCACGAGCACGACCCCTGCGCCGGCGACCCCGTAAGAGATGAGGAGGTCGCGCTCGCCCAGGGCGACACGCCGGTCGTATTCCGGGTGACGCGACGAGAAATCCGCAGCGCTGCTCAGGGTTTCCGCCGCTATGCTTGCGAGCCAGCCGCCGGCCCCCGCCGTGGCAAGGCCGGTAGCGGTCAACAGCCAGCCGCGGCCGCTGCGGCTTAAGCCCTGGTTGCCAAACAGGT
>JBIKTV010000024.1:0-26151 GCA_044347905.1 Myxococcota bacterium | reverse complement strand
TGCCCCCAACCGTCGATCCGTCGGCCGATGCCCACGCTGCGCGCCGCCGCGGGTTGCAGAGAAGCCTGGTCGTGACCTTGGCCGCGGTAGCGGTCCCCGGCTTGGTCTATCAAAACGACGGGTGGCAGCAGTTTGCCTATCGATTCTCCATGGATTTTTTGCCGCTGCTGTTGGGCTTACTGGCCCTGCGGCTCCAACACCTGTCGCGCGGCTGGAAGATCGCCATCGTCATATCTGTGGTCGTTCAGTGCTTTGGCGCCGTGACCTTTGGCCGAATGGAGCAGTTCTACTACGACTGAAGCAGCAATTATCCCGCCTCGGGTGTTGTTACCGGGCCGCCACGGCAGAAATGCCTGACCAGACGCGGCGCTGGGGCCCGTGGCCTTGCAATACGGACTGTTTTAGTCGGATATTACCGCCCGACCGTCGCCCCTCGCGGTGGCCCAGGAGAAAAGATGGCTGGTTCTGCCCGCGGTGAAGAGACGCCTATCCACGACCTCGATCAGTGCCTCCAGTGGGCCCGTTCTGGGTCCAAGCCGCGCGATCAGTTCAAAATTGGCACGGAATTTGAACGCATCGCCGTGGGCCCGGACGGCATGGCCCTGCCCTATGACGGCGACGTGAGCATCCGCGCCCTGCTCCAGGGTCTGGCCGATCGCTTTGGCTGGGAGCCGTTTTTGGAGCACGGCAAGCCGATCGCCCTGTCGCGCAACGGCGCGTCCGTGTCGCTGGAGCCGGCTGGGCAGTTTGAACTTTCCGGCGCGGTGCTGGCCACAGTTGAGGAATTCCAAGAGGAATTGCGCCAGCATCTGAGTGAAGTGGCAGAAGTCGCCGATCCCCTGGGCATTCGCTTTGCGTGGGTGGGCCTCAATCCGCAGATCACCGCCGCCCAGGCGCCGCACATGCCCAAGGGCCGCTACAACATCATGCGCAAGTGGATGCCCAAGGTCGGCATGCACGGCCTGGACATGATGCACCTGACCTGCACGGTCCAGACCAATCTGGACTATTCGTCTGACGAAGATGCCGCCGAACTGTTGCGGGCCGGCCACTTGCTCAGCCCTGTATTGCTTGCTCTTTTTGCCAACTCGCCCTATCGCCACGGCCACGACACCGGCCTTGCGACGTATCGCGGCTCTTTGTGGCGAGACGTCGATCCCGCGCGCTGCGACACCCGCCGCCTCGCCTTTGAGCGCGGCACCACCCTGGCCGACCACGTGCAGTGGACCCTGGACGTGCCGATGTACTTTGTGAGCGGCACTGCCCAGGACGGCAGCGTCAGCTATGAAGGCTTGGACGGCAAGACCACCTTCCGCAACTTCTTTGAGCGCGGCATTGACGGCCGCCGCCCGACGATGGCTGACTGGGAAGTTCATGTGTCTACTGTGTTTCCCGATGTGCGCCTGAAGAAGTGGGTCGAGATCCGCCAGGCCGACGTGGTGCCGCCTGAGGCCCTCCCTGCCCTCCCAGCTCTGTGCAAAGGACTGTTGTACGACCTGGAGGCCCGCCGCGCCGCGATGTCCGTGCTGGGCGACGGCGACGAGCGCATCGACCGCGAAGCCCTGCGCACCGCGGCCTGTCAGAGCGGCTTGTCGGGCAGTTGGGGTGGCATCAGCTTGCGGGAATGGTCGCAGGAGATCCTCGCCCTGGCTCGCCAAGGTCTAGAGCGCCAGGCGGCAAGCACCGGCCTGGACCTCAAGGGCCCGGCAGCACTGGACATCCTTAGCGAAATTGCCCACGGCCAGCGCCCGGAATTCTGGCGGGTGACCCGCGATCGCCTGATCAAAGGCGGGGCCTTGCTCACCAGCGTCGCTGATCCCGCCTAACGGCAGATTGACAGGCGGGGCAGCTTGGTTTGCACTAGGGTCATGCGCAATCGCTTCCAGCACGCCGGGAAACCATGGCTAGCCTCGCTGGCCGCGGTTTTGGCGGCGGCGTGTGGCAAAGACCCGCCGGCTGCGCCTCCGCAAGGGCCCCCGGCGATGGCCGCTGCGGCTACCGAGATCGCCCCGATCAACGAACCGCTTGCGGCCGGGACAGACCAAGAAGCCGAGGAAGAAGCCGCACCTGCTGGCCCGGCGGTGGAGGTCAAGGTCGCAGAGACCCCAGGGCAGCCGCTGGCGTATTTCCGCGGAACGACCGCGCTTGGCGACGTCAAGTTGCTGAATTGGTCGCGCAAACCCACGGGGCACAAGGCGATTGCGATTGCCGACGGCCAGGTGGCGCTGCGCGGCGCAGCCAAGCCAGAAGAAGCCCAGCGCGGGCCGGCCCAAGTTCAGGGCGACGGGCCTCTGCTGGTGTCGATCGGCGCCGACTGGTGTACACCGTGCAGCCATGAACTGGCGGATGTGCTTGAATTGGCCCAGCAACTGCGCCCCGGCAAACCCAAAGAAGGCGAAGTTCGCCTGGTGATGGCCCTAGAGGGCACCCCTGACGAGTGGCCGCTGGCAGAAGTGCGCGACCGCTTGTTTGCCAAACACGCCAAGCACAAAAAACTGAGCAAGCCGCTTGCTAAGCCCCCGTGGGCCGAATTCCGCGCCGATATCGAGTCCAACTGGGGCGCGGCGATCGATCGCCTAGGCGTCTTGGGCGGCGGCAAAGTGGCTCTGCCGGTCAACCTGCTGCTGGACCGCTGCGGCCACATCCAGGCAGCGGCCAGTGGCTCCCTCGATGCGAGCAAGAAGCAGGCGTTTGCCCAGCAGTTGGCTCGCCTAAAGGACGCGCCCTGCTATCCGGCTCCGCTGGCCTTGCCGCCCGTCCCGGCGCCGCGACCTGCGGCAAAGCCCAGCGACCCAAAGGCCGGTGCCCGCACTGCGCCAACCCCGCCGGCAGGCCAGCCGCAATTGCCCCCAACTCAGGCAGATCCCGCTGCGGTGGAGGGGTCGGCGGACCCGGCGAGCCCAGAAAAGCCGGCCGCGCAGAGGCCAACGGACGACGCGGCAGCCAAGCCAGTGCCGGGACCGTCTCAGGCCCCGTCCGTCAAACCGCCCCGCTCTGCCACAGAGACGGCCAAACCCGCGGCCAAGGAATAGCTGGATGTCTGGTTTCGCCCACCTCTGCCCGGAGTGTCTGGATGTGCCGACGACTCAGTGCGGCTACCGCGCCTGCCCCCAGCGCGCCCTGCAGACCGCGGCGGTCACAAGCTTTCGCCCTGAAATTCAAGGTCATTGGCAAGGCACGCCACCTGTGGACACCGCCGCGCGCACCGTGGCCTATGCCGGCCCAGCGATTCAGGTTGCCGAGCCCGGCCGTCCCCTCGCCGCCGGGGGGAACCCGTTGACCGGCACCCAAGCGGCAGCGGAGACCGCCTCTCTGCCGATCAAGCCGCAGCGGCGCGCCTTGGAGGACCAGCAGTGAGCCCATCGCCGACAAATTTCGCGGCTTTGCTGCGTTCGGCCGTGTTTGTCGCCGGCGCTCTTGTGGCGTTGGCCGTGCCGGGCTTTCCCGACCCCGCGCGGGCCGCCGTAGCGACGCTGCTAACCGCCATCGCCGCTGCGGGTTTGGCTCTGGCCGGCCGCGGTCGTTTAGCCAATGTCGAAGCGCGCTTTCAACCGCCCGATCCCGCATTGCTGCTCCGCCGGCGCGAGGCAACCACCAGCCAAGCGATGCCACAGCAGGCCACTCTAGCCTCGGCCACACCCGGCGGATTCGCGCCCCAAACCACTGGCACTACAGCCTTTCCGCCCATCGCGGGTGCCTGGGCGGCCCAGCCGGGAACGACAGCCGTGGTCGCGGGCCATTTGGCGGGCGAACCCGTCTACCTGGGGCCGGCCGCCGACCCATCGTTCCCAAGCTGGCAACTTCACTGGCAATTGCCGGATGGTCGCACCGGCGTCGTGCCCCTACCGCTGGGCGAGCGCATCACCCTGGGCCGGCAGCCGGACTGCCACGTCGTCGCAGCGCTAGAAGAAGTAAGCCGAATTCATCTGATTTTGCAGGTGGCCCGCGCCGGGGTGACGGTGGCCGACACGGGTTCGTCCAACGGCACCTGGTTGCGCCAAGGCGAAGGCATCTGGACGCGCATGACCGGCCAGCAACCCGTGGCCTTTGGCGCCTGGGACCAGTTGCGGATCGCCGAGCCGTGGGCCATCGTATGGACCCTAGAACCGGCAGGTCGTTCATGAACCTGAAGGAAATCTGGCCAGCGGAGGCAGCGTTGCACGGCAGAATCCGGAAGAGTGGGTGGCGGCGGGCGCTCGGTGTGGTGGCGCCCCGCTCGCTGATGTGGACGGTGATGTGGGCGGCGATGTGGGCCCTCGCGGCGCCGCTGCAGGCCAAGCCCAAGGCCGAGGAACCAGCCAAACCGTCAACGGCCAAGCGCAATTGGCAGCCGATCAAGCTCGACGGCCTGGGTCGCTGCCAGCAGACATCGCTCAACTGGAACATCGCTCTGACGGTCAGCGACATGACCTCCGGCCGGCGGCTGACCGGCGCCGAGATCGCAGCTGAACAAGTCAAGATCCAGGTGTTTTCGGCTGAAAAGCCCATGGATATGCAGCTGGAAGGCGACGACTTCCGCCTGCCGTGGCGCACCCAGGAGAAGGCTGGGCCGGTCAAGGTCCGCGCGCGAATTGCCTCGCCCACCCAGACGGTAGATGGGCCAGACCATGAGATTTTCTTCTACACCGACGCCAAGGTAGACCTGCTGGCGCAAACGCCGGTGGGCATTGTCGAGGGCGGCTGCGCTCAAACGGCCCACTGCGTCAAGCTCGATCTGGGCAAGTCGACCGGCCTGTGGCCAGGGCTGGCGCTGCAGCTGACGCGAAAAAAGCCCGCTGGTACCGATGGTTGGGAGAGGGCCACCCTCCACCTCAAGCAGGGCGACAAGACGACGGAATTGCTGCGCGACAAGCCGGTCGACCTGTCCTACCAGCCGACACAGACGCTAGAGCTCTGCTATGCGGCGCCGCGCTGCGAGAACCCGCCGGGCGACGGCAAGATTGCCGCGGCAGAAGCGATTGAGATCAAGCCGTTGCACTTTTGCCTGAGCGAGCGCGACGACGAATGCAAGAAAAACCCTAAGCAGCCCGGCTGTGACAAACCGCGCGCGGCGGTCACCCTGCTGGTGCCGGAGGTACAGGCCAACAGCTGGCTGGACTGTAACCTCTGGTGGATCCTCATTGTCGCCGGTGTGGTGGTGTTGATCATCGTCGTGGTCGGCGTGGTGACCCCTAAGCAGTTCTCCTCTTCGGCGATGATCCGCGTGGCCAACAACGATCGCCAACTGCGCCGCGAGCAAGGCCGGCCCCTGCGCCGCGAACCTCAAGGAAAACGCGGGTTCTATCGCACGGCGGCGATCTGCCTCACCGACATCGGTACGACCGTCAAGAAGTCGCAAGGCCATATCCTGCAGCTCAGAGCTGGGGACAAGCAGATCGAAATCATCAAGAAAGGCGCGACCTTAGAGAAGTTTGACCGCAACGCCTGGCGGCCCGTTGAGCCGGGCGGCACCGGTCGAGACGTGATTAACGAGCGCACGTTGGACAGCGGCAAGTTGTACCGCGTCAACAACCAATACTATTTTACCGTGGACTTCTAGTCGCAGCCCGCTTGACGCGACCCGGCGCGGCGGTGCCCCCAGGGCCCATAGGCCTGCAAGAAAGCAGCCTGCGCCTCACGAATTTGCCTACGACCGCCCCTTTGGCCCCCACGCAACCTGGAGCAGCCCCATGGCCGAACCGCAAACGCCCCCGCAGCCGCAAAAGCCCGTCGTCCTTGGTTTTGACGACCTCAAGGGCGTGCCCCCGACCTTCTTTCTCGGCATGGGCGGCTCCGGCGGCCGCGTCGTGGACGTGTTGGCCAAGCGCCTCAAGGCCGAGCCGACCTGGGCGCGCTTCCAAAAGCTCATTCATTTCATTTGCGTAGACACAGACGCCAATGACCTCTCGCGGCTCGCCCGCCGGGTGGAGACCAGCAACATCTCGATCGCGGGCAAGCGGCGGCGCATGCAGCTTCTGCGCGGAGAGATGGACCACGAGGCCAATGAGCGCCTGACCAGCTGGGTGCACCCGTGGTATGGCTTTCGCGATGAAGCGGGCAAGGGCGCCGGGCAAATCCGCTTGGAGTCTCGGTTTTCTCTGCACTGCCAGATCCAGGACGCGCTCCCGGGCAACATTCGCGACATCATCGTCCGCAAACTGCGCGAGGCGATGGACGCGCTGAACCCCAACCAACAGCGCGGCGCCAACGTGCGCTTCTTTATCTACGGTTCGCTCGCTGGCGGCACGGGGTCGGGCGCGTCGCTGCAGATGGCGTATTTGGTGCGCAAACTCGCGGAAGACGCCGGCGTGCCTGCGGAAGTCTACGGCATGTTCTTTTTGCCGTCGGTGTTCCGCGATCGCGTCGAGTCGGCGCTGGTCAGCAAGATCAATGCCAATGGTTACGCGGCGCTCAAAGAGATCGAGTGGTGCCAAGAGATGCGCTACGACAAAGCCGGGCCGGACAAGCTCGAGTTTGTCTACGATCCGCGTCGCACCGCGGCGACCAAGGTGAGCAAGCAGGACAGCGTGGAGCGCGCCGCCTTTGACTGGGTTTACGTGGTCGACAAGCCGGAGAAGCTGGCCATCGACCAGATCTACCAGGCCGCGGGAGAGAGCGCGTACCTGCAATTGTTTAGCCCGATCCTGGCTTTTCAGGACCGCGAGGGCGACAACTTTGCCCAGCTGCAGTCCGAGCCGAGCGACGGCTACTTTGCGGTGCAGTATGGCTCGATGGGCTCGAGCGTGCTGGAGCTGCCGCGCGAACGGCTTGTGCGCTACTTTGCCCGCAAGAAGACGGTGGAATTGGTCGAACGGCTGGTGGTCGGCAAGCCGCCGAGCCATTCGGGCATCGCCGACGACTTGGTGTTGAGCGGCCGCGAATTCCTGGACTTGGCGGAGAGCGAGCAGAACCGGCGCATCGACGAGGCCTTCAAGCGCTTTGTCGAGTATGAATCGCGCCAGGAGAAAGAGGCTGAGAAGAAGGGCCTTTTCACGGACATCGCTGAACTGCGCGTCGGCCAAACCAATTTGCTCGACGAGTTCCGCGCCCGGCTGAACGGCGACATTGAAGCGCTCAAGAGCGAAGTGGTGATCGCCACGATCAACGCTCCGGCAATTACCCCTGAAAATCCAACGCTCAACCACGCCCGCGTCAACTTGGGCCGCGACTACAAGGCGGGCAAGCAGACGGTGGACAAGAAGGCCCAGCTGCTGGCCAGGGAGATCGCATCCGGCCAGTATCTGAGCAAATTCTTTAGGGATTTCAAGGCCTCTCCGCTGCAACAGCGCTTCTTCCTGGTGCGGGTCAATGAGCTCAGCAAGAACCAGGACCTCCGCACGGGCGTGGAAGAAGAGGACGCGACGCTGCTCGACTGGTGCTTTCTGCCGTCGGCCGACATCGACAGTGTGGCGTATCTGGCGCGCAAGCCTCCAGAACCCATTGAATACGATGTCGATCTGCCAGAAGTGCGCAAGCGCATCGCCAACGCCGAAGAGCGGCTGCAGACGGCGGCCAAGAAGCTGGTCGGCAAGGAAAAAGCCTTTGATGAAGCGCGGATCGCCTCTGTGCGCGAGTTCCAGCGCTTGGAGCAGGCGGCGGGCGACGCGCTGATCATCGACTTCTGGCACCAGATCAACCGGTCGCTGCGCCAGCATGTTGAAAAGCGTGCAGATTTGTTCCGCGTCATCGCCAAGAAGGGCCTGTCTGCCGTCGACCACCTGCGCGCCCAGGCAGAGAATGTCCGCGAGCGCGGCGGCGTTGTCCCCGATATCGGCAAGACCGATGAAGACGCAGCCGAATTTCACCTGGGCAATGAGGTGTTCCACGATGCGCGCAACCACGTGCGGCAGTGGCACATCCTCTATCGCCTGATGGTGGAACAGGATTTTGTGGTCGACACGGGCGAAGTGCTGGGCCGCGTCAATGAAGTGCTGGACCAGGCTGCCGCGGCGAACAACGCCTCCGGGCCGGCGACCAACAGCTCGGACGACGTGCTCAACGGCATCATCGATCGGATCGACAAGGCGATGCGCGACAAAATGCAGCGCTTCCTGGACGTCGACAAGGCCATCGACCTGTTTACCGGCTTGGAGACCGAAGCGAAAATCACTTTGCTGGGCAATCGCTTGGACATCACGCCCCAGGACATGGAGCGCGTCGATCCGCTGGCTCTGGAGCCCTACATTGCGGACAAGCTGAGCTTTGTCGCCTCGATGTCGGTGCCGTTGGCGCGCTTTGACGAGGCCGTGCTGGCAGGAGCAGGAAAGCGCCCGTACCGCCCCAGGTTCTACGGCATCGACCACAAGCTGCTCGACAAGTCGCCGCTGGTCGCCAAGGCGCTCAAGAACGCCGCCACTGGCTTCTCCATGCTGGAGGACTGGAATTCCCACGATATCCTGACGTTTTATCAGGCCACCTTGGGCGTGCCGCTCTACGCCTGGCGCGATGTGCAGGACGATCTGGGCACGGCTTACGAGTACGAGGTCAAGGATTCCGGTCGCGGCCACCCGCTGCACATCGATAGTCGTTGGGAAAGCAAGGGCTTTCACGGCAATGACAGCCTCGGCATCCCCGGCTTGTCGCTGGGGGCCCGCCGCAAGTGGGAGGCCGAGCGCAAGGCGTGGCTAGAAGAGCAGGCGCGCAAAAAGAAAGCTGAGGAAGATGCCCAGTTGCGCGCGGCATCGGCCTCGGCGGGCCAGCTGGCACGGGCGCTGGCAGCGGGGTTCGTCACGGAGAGTTTTGGCGCTTGGTCGCTGAGTTACCGCGGACGCGCCTTTGAGCTCGGCGGCGGACTGGCCGAAGCGCTGCAGAAGTTTGCCGCTCTCCCCGACGCCGTGCGCGGCCCGGTCGATCGCGCGGCTCAAGAGGCCCTGCAGGCTGAGCCGGGCAAGATCGCCGAATTGCGCAACCGTCTGGACGATTGGCTGTTTGACGCCGGTTCGGATGGCCGCACGGCCGACGAGAAGACCATCGGACTGCTGCAAGCCCAGCTAAAATAAACTGCGCCTTCAAGGAGTTACGTGAGCATTCCGGTCCAGGTCGTGGTGAGCCACGCCACCCTGCTGCCCGCCGTGGAAGAGATCCAGGGGCGGCTGGGGACCATTGGCGGCGCTCAGGCGCTATGGGTGCTGGTGGGCGCCGACGATCCGCAGCTGCCAGCCAAGGCGGCGGCGCAGTTGCGCGCGATGCTGGCGACCCGCGGGCATGAGGGCGGCTATGCCCAGGTGCTGTTGGCCCAGGACGCCGCCTCTTTGGGCCAATTGGCGGCGCAGTTGCGGCTTGTGGATGTCGGCCGCGCTCCTTGGGGCGTCGTGGGCATTGTGTTGGCAGAAGAGCGAGAAGCGGCGGGGCTCGCCGCCCTACAGCTGCCGTCGCTGCATCTGGTGCCGGCGGCCCTGGCCTACCGCGAGCTAGCGTGGCGAGATCGCGAGCGATCGGCGGTCAATCTCTTGGGCCTGCTGGTGGATTTGGCCCGCTTGCCCCTTGCAAGAGAAGCCTTTGCCCAGTGGGTGACCACGTATGGCGGCGTCCGCGTGACCCTGGCGCAGGCCGCGCGCTTCCAGGCGCCAATGGTCCAGCGGGTCCTGGCGCGGCGGCTGGCATCGCGGGTCGCCGATCGCATGGTGGAGTCCCTGCAGCTGGGCCGATCGGCGTCCGCGGCGCCCAAGCTGAGCGATCCCCCGGAGCCGCCGCAGCAAGATGTCGAGTCAGCCCTGCGCGAACGGGCCCGCGACCTGGGCGACAAGATCGCCGCTCGCATCGTCGGCGAAGGCGATTTGCCCGACGAAGAGACCGTGCAGCGCCGCGCCCGCCTGGAGACCCGCGAGCTCCCCGCGCGCCTGGAGGATGTGCTGCGCCGCCACGGCAGCGATCTGCGCGAACTGGCGCTGGCGTGGCAAGAGGGGCTGCGCCGCTGGGTCGATGACGGCCTGGAGCGCGGCAATTTCTCAGCGCTCATCGGGCTAATTGACAAGCTCCAGGCCTGGCGCGAGCGCTTGGGCGTGCGCGTGTACAGCGCCGCGGACCACGGGCCGCGCCGAGCGCTCAACTTAGATCCTCCGGACTCCGCGCAGGTGCGCCAGGCGGTGCGGTCGCTGCAGCTGGCCCGGGCGATGCACGACGATTCCCACCTGTTATTTGGCGGTTGGACCTTAGGGCTCAGCAGCGCGATCGCTCTGTCTACCTGGGCTGGCCTAGGCGCGGCGGGCAATTGGCGGCCCCTCGCAGCGGGCGGCGTGGGCATGGGCTGTGCCGCCGTGGGCGCGACGGTGTCGGCGGTGCGCTCCAACCTCGCCAAGCGCGAATTGCAGCGGCTGATGCAGGCCGAACAAGCCGCGCGCGACACCTATCGCCAGGCGTGGAGCCGGCTAATTGAGAGGCAAATCGCCGATATCGGCCAGGTGCTCCACGAACGCATGGTGCGCTTTGCCGATGAAGTGGTGGCCACTGAGCTGGCCTGGCTACAGGCAGTGCACGACACGATTCTGGATGTCCACCAACAGCACAAGAAGCCGGAGCGGGCGCGGTTGGGCGCCGATACGGGCTTTGAGTCCGATATCCGCTTGCCGGAGAGCTTCTACGCCAAGGCCGAGCAAGGCGCAGATCCGGCTCAAATCTTTGATGAATACGAGCACCGCCTGGCCCAACCGAGCTGGCGCCAACAGCTTGAGTTCATGAACAGCGAGGCCCTGATCAAGCGCTGCGCGGGCCTGTATGCGGCGTTCCGCGAGCAAATTCCCTTTGCCCAGCGCGAAGAACTGCGCGAAGTGGCCTTGCCCGCGACCCGCCAAGCGATTGCCGCGATGTTTGAGAGACTTGGCGAATACCTGCCCGCCGAATTGCACGCCGAACGCCTCGCGGTCGTGCCGCAGCGCCTGCAAGATGCCGTGCCGGCGGACGGCGTGGGCCATTTGCGCATTCATTTTGGCGTCAGCGATGCCTTTGCGGCGATCTCACGCCCCGTCGAGTCAGCCCTTGGCGGAGGTCTGCGATGATCAACGCCGATTTGCTGATGATGGTCGCGGGCCTCGCCGGGGTGCTCCTGACGGCTTGGCTGCTGGCCGTCGCCGCGGGGCCCGACTGGCTGCGGCCTGGCCACGGTCCGCTCTGGTACGGCGCGTCTGTGGTGAGCCTGTTGATGGGCAGTGCCGCCGCGCTGTTGCAGCACCTGGGGATTGTGCGCCCGCATCACCTGATCGGCTTGCCGGGGACGTTCAACGCCGCGGTGTTGGCGCTTATCGGCCTCATCGCGCTGTTTCCAGTTTTGGCCCTGTTGCTGACCCAGTTGTACCGACCTGGGCCCACGGAGCCGCCGATCCCCAGGTCCTTTCTCTATTTTGGCATTGCCCCAGACGGTTCGCCGCTGCTGGAACTGCGCTGGATGCTGCGGGTCTTGGCCGCGGTGGGTCTTGGGGTGGCGACCCTGGCGATCTTGGGGATGGACCTATCCTCCGTGCCTGGATCCGGTCCAAGGCAGCATACCCTCTGGGCTTTTGGCTATGCCGCCTTGCTCGGTGTGCTATTTGGCTCGACCCACCCGGTGCGGCCAGTGCCAGAGCCGCGGCGGCCAGCCAGCGACGATGAAGCGCGACCGCCGCTGCCTTTTGGCGAACGCGTCGACGCCCTGCACCGCTGGCTGGGCAACCCGGTCGAGGCCGAGTGGCTGCCGGCAGTGGCCCGCGATCGCAAGGGCGCCAAGGCCGCCGATCATCGCTTTGGCCTGGATCTGTACCCGTACCAAGGCCGACTCATCGACGAAGCGGCTTCGCACCCCGCCGTGGCCCTTGCGGGGCCCGAGGGCAGCGGTCGCACCACCGCGGCGCTGCTGCGCGCCATCGACTTGGCCCTGGCCACGGGGGCGAGCTGCACGGTCGTCTGCCCAGATCGCGAGCGCGTCCACCTGGTTTGGCGCCATGCCCGCGCCCTGACAGAGAGGATCTCCGCAGGCGCCGCCGTGACGGTCGACGACGGCTTGCCGCCCCGCGCCGCCGACCTGTGGGTGGTTTCGCTAGATGATCTCGAGCGTTTTCTCGACGACACCGCCGATCCGGCCGCCCACCCGCTGCTGCAGCGCCTGCGCCTCATCGTGGTGGATGACGTGGAGCGACTCTACGGTCCAGCGGTCGCCAGGGCGCGCTTTCTGCTGTTCCGCCTAGAGGCCCTGCGCCAAGCCCAGGCGCCGCAGCTGATTTTGGTGGGCAATCTTGCGCCGCAAGTGCTGCAGCAGGTCGCCGAACGCATCGCCACCCGCGCCGTCAAAGTCATCTCTACGGCAGGAGAAAACGATGCAGCGGGCGCGGCGTCGCGGCCTGTGCGGCGCTTTGTCGTGGAACCCGGGCGAATTGATCACAAGTCTACCTCGACCGTGGGCTTGCTGGGGGTGCGCGAAGGCTTTGCCAGGGTCGTGACCGAGGTCGACGATCCGAGCCAGCGCCTGCGCGCCTCCCTGTTGGGCGAGCCGTGGTCGCCGTGGCCGCTTGCCGCAGAAGCGTCTCCCGATCTTCCAGCGGAGGTGCTGCTGGCCCGCGTCGGCCCGCGTTCCGCTTGGCACGTGCTGGGGCACCGCCGCTACTACGCCGAAGCCCCCGCGCCAGCTCATGAATACCTGATGTTCGCCGACGACGCGATGAGCCAGCTGCTCTTGCGGCAGTTCCGCGGCGCCGGTCGCCAGGGCGATGGCCACCGCAGCTGGTGGCCCGCTTGGTACGACACTTCGCGCTTTCCGCGGATCCTCTCTGCCGTTCCCGGGGGCAATTCGACACCCCAAGGCCTTCAGACCCAGGCCCGCGGCCAACTGCGCGCCGTGTTGGACAAGGGCTTTGTCGATCTGCAGCGGCTAGAAGCGGTGTTTTCGCCCGAGGTGGCGCGGCAGGTACTCGATAGTCTGGAAACCTCTCGGATTTTTGAGCGCTTTGAGGGATGGCGCCCCAACCCCGCCGATCCCAAGAAGCCGCAGGTGCTTCAGTTGGTGCGTGCCCAAGGCGCTGTGGAGGCGGACCGCGACCGCCGCGACCACGAGTGGGCCGACTTGCGGGCGACCGCGGTGGGCAGGTCCTGGCAAGTTCCCGCAGCCCTTCTGGATTTTCAGTACTATGACGGCGCGCTGCTCCAGCTGGATGGCAAGCGCTACCGCGTTCAAGTAGACAAACATCAAGCGCGCACCCGGCTGTTGGTCGAAGAGCCGACGGCGGTGACCGCCACGCCGATCCGCGCGCTGAGGTTCCGCCGCCACGGCCAGGCGCCGCTGGACAGCCGCTTTCCGCGCTACGGCGGCCAGGGAGGCCTGGAGACCCTGCGCTGCGCGGTGCAGTTGGCCCTGACGCACCAAGGCGTGCACACCTTTGGCTACAGCCGCGATCACCAAGGCGGCAGCGGCGACTCTCTGCAGCGCTTGTATGAAGAGATGCTGCCCCAGCCGGTCAGTTCGGCTTCGTTCGTCACCCGCGCCTGGCTGGTCTGCCCTCCGCCGCTAGAGGGCACGTCGCCAGAGGTGGTGCTGCACACGCTCTCGCACGTCTTGCGCGACTGCCTGGACTATTTCTTTCTGGGCGCGTCGGAGTTTATCGGCGTCGGCTATGAAATGGACTTTGAGGGCCGCGCGGGCCTGGTGTTCTATGACCGCCATCCTGAAGGCCTGGGCTGCCTGGATGACATCGACGACGCCAAGGATCTTCAGGCGATTCTCGCCGCCGCACGCGAAATCCTGGCCGGCTGCGACTGTGACAGCAGTTGTTCGCGCTGTTGCCGCTCGGTCACCTGCACGCGCCGGCCGCACAACCACGATCTCGATCGCCACCAAGCCGTGCGGGTGCTCGACGCCTTGCTGAGTCGCAGCGGAGCCTCCTCGTGAACCTTGCCGCCGATGCCGTGGTCCTGACGGGTCCTTGCCCCGGGGGAATGGGTCCCGCGCAGTGGCATTTTGCCCGGGTCAACGGCGTCGAGGCGCTCGCCAAGTCGTACCCGCTGCCGCTGGACCCGGCCCACGCCGCACTGTGGCTGCAAAGCGAGCTGAGCGCCGCCCAAGCGGTTGCCCATCCCGCCGTGCAAAAGCCGCTGGGCCTGTGGCAAGGCCCTGATGGCACGGCATTTCTCCTGCTCCATCGCCCGCCCGGACGGCGTTGGGATGAGATCGTGCGCATTGGCCAGCAGCGCCACAGCTACTTGGCCGCGCGCGCTTGGGACGACGCCACCCGGCTGGTGTTTGTCACCGCCGCGGAGGCGCTGTTGACGGGGCATAAGGCCGGACTCGCTCACGGCAATCTCGCCGCTGATTCGCTGTGGGTAGCCCTGACTCCTGCCGGCGACCTGCAGGTGACCCTGGGCGATTATTGTCGCCTGACCCCACTCATCCCCGGACCGCGCATCCGCTTTTGCGCGCCTGAGCAGCTGTCCGGCGGTGCTGCCGACCCGCGGACCGACGTCTTTCGCCTAGGGCTGCTGCTCTACTTCACCCTGACCGGCACAACGCCATGGCCAGAAGAGGATCTCACCTCTGCGCGGGCCGCCCGCCAGGTGCCCATCGACCAGTTGCCGGACGACCGCTGTCGCGCCGCTTGGCAGCTTTTGCAGCGCTGGCCTGAAGTCGCCGAGGCCCTGCGTCTCTCCCTGCAGTTCGATCCCTCGCTCCGTCCGGCGGGTGTGCGCGAATTGCTCGCCAAGCTCGGTCTTTACACGCTGGTGGCCGGCCCGCCGCTGCAGCGCAAGGTCGACCTGGGCTACGCGATCGCCGCCACCGCAGCGCTGCTGACGACCCTGCTGGTGTCGCTGCCGCCGGAGGACAGCCGGGTGACCCGCCTCATGCTCGACCGCCAGCCCTTGGCCGCTTGCAGCCAGCAGCTGCCCGTGCTCGCCGAGCAGGTGTGCAGTCGCTACGGCAGTGCCCACCCCAACTGCACCGCGGCGATGGCTTTTCTCCTGTCGCGCGAAGAGTGCCCCAACCGCGTCAAGCAGCTGCGCTCCTGCTTGAACCAACCGTAACGCCCCAAGGCCCTGATGTCGCGGCTCGTCGAATATGTGCTTATTTTCGCGTTGGTCCTGGTCACCGGCCTTGGCGCCGGCCTAGGCCTGTCCGCAGCACAGCGCCATCACGAGCTGGCCGTGGGGCTCGACACGGGCGTGCCGTCGTCCTGTGCCATGCAGTCCAAGGGCACCGGCGATTCCTGTAAATCCGCGCTGACTTCCGATGCTGGCAAGGTCCTGGGCGTGCCGATCGCCGTCTGGGGCATGGCGACGATGGCCGTGGCGCTGATCGCGGTGCTGGTCTTTGCCGGGGCTTTGAGCGCCGGGGCCTGGACCATGGCCTCGCACGTCTTTTCGCTGATGGTGATGCTGGCCCTGGTCGATCTGGCCGGCACCTTGGTCTACTTGTTCATCGGCCTAGTGCAACTACAGACAAAGTGTACTTTATGTCTGGCCATGCATACGACCAACGCCGCTTACTGCATGCTCATTGGCCTGACCTGGAGTCATTTTGCCGACCAATTCCGCGGGTTTGCTCGCAGCCACGGCCCGGGCTGGAAGCCGCAGGTCATCGCCACCGTGGCCCTGGGTGCAGGGCTCTGGTTTATCGCAAGTATTGCAGCGGACTTCTACTACAGCGCCCAAGCCGGCCGCCTGCACGCCAAGCGCCAACAGGCCAAGGCGCTGATTCAGCAGCGCGGCGAAGTGATGCTGTCTTGCCCCTCCAAGGAGTGCCTGCCGTCCATTCGCTACCCCACGGCCGACCTGCCGGCGGACGACGCCTCGCTGGTCATCGCCAAGGCCGCGCCGGGTCAGCCGACGCTGGTCGAGATGCTCGACGTCTCGTGCCCCCACTGTCGCCACGACTACAAGGAGAAAATGGGCCTGCTGTACCGGCGCTTTTTGGCGGGCGGCGAGGGCGCAGGGGCGCGACTGCTGCTCTGGCCGGCCTCCAACGAGTGCAATCCGCGCTTTGGCGGCCAGCACGAGCCCAACTGCCAAGCCAACGCCGCGCTTATCTGCGCCTTTCAGGCCAGCCCCATGGCCGGGCTCGCCTACTTGGATGAGGAAGTCAGCCACGCCCACGAGCAAGTTACCTTTGACCGCCAGAAGTGGCTGAATGAATTCGCTGGACCGCCGGCTGTCGCGTGCTATGAGGCTGAGATCAAAGCGGGTTTTCCTGCGCTCAAGCGCCATGTCGAGGCCGGTGCCCGCCTGCGCGAACGGGCCCAGTCGCTGCACTCGGAGTGCCGCACGGGCTTGGATGTAGGCGGAAAGCCCATGGATCCAGGGCTGTTATTCTGGTGCTTTGCCGGCACGCCTTCCTATGCCGTGTTCAGCGATGCGGCTGCGCTACCTGGCCCGGACCGGCGCGTTCAAGCCGCACAGAGCCTCGACCGCTGGCCGTTCCTCGCCGGCTGCCTGGGCAAATAGCGCTGGATCTGCGGAACGGCGCCGGGTTCTGAGCGGACATTGCCCGGATGCGGTGGCCACAGGTATGCTGTCGCGCCATCCGCCTGCCGCCAAGGAGCGCTGCCCGCATGAACTACCCTGCCCCGCCGACCCAGCCGTACGGCCAACCCGGCAGCGCTGAAGACAAACGCAAGAGCCGCATTCAGTTGCTGCTGTTGTTGCTGTTGCTGATCGGGGTGTTGGGCGCGCTGTTTATGCTGCTTCGGCCGGGCTCCGTGTGCGGCGACGGCACCTGCGACCCGGCGGGCGGCGAAAATTCGCTGATTTGCCCGGCGGACTGCCCGTCTGCGTGCGGCGATGGCGTCTGCGATGCCGCCAAAGAGACGGTGCTAACCTGCCCCGCGGACTGCAAACCCGTCTGCGGCGATGGCCGCTGCGACAAGCCGGCCGAGACCGCGATCACCTGCCCCAAAGACTGCGTGGTGTGCGGCAACGGCAAGTGCGAGCCGCCCACAGAGACCGCGGTCTCCTGCCCCAAAGACTGCAACACCTGCGGCAACGGCAAATGCGACGCCGGCGAGACCGGGGTGAGCTGCCCGGACGACTGCCAACCGCTGGGCAAATGCCGCGACAAAGCCTTTCGCCAGATGCTGGCCCGCATCGTCAAAGACTGCGAAGGCGCCTGCGGATTTGAGGCCAAGAACCCGGTTGTGGGCCTGGACCTCGAGCAGTTCAAGGCGATCTTTGCCAGCAAGGGCGACCCCGGCTACGGCACCTACTTTGCGCTGTTTGGCTGCAACGTCTGGAACGCCGACTCCACGGACTGCAAGGGTTTTGACTCGATGTACGCCGATCCGGCGCGCTGCCCGGCGGACGCCGCCTTTGAGTGCGCCACCCGCGCCACCGACGCCTGCAACCCAGCGGGCGCGCAGAACCGCTGCCGCCAGTATAGCCAAGTCATTGAGTCAGAATTTCGCGACTTTACTGGCAAGTGGCGCGATGCCAAGTACTTTATCCTGCTCGGCACTGCGAGCCGTTCAGGCAACACCAGCGAGGCCGGCCGCGACGTGATGAGCGAGGGCAACCAGAAGCTCGCTCTGAAGCGCGCCGGTGCCTTAGAGTCGCTGTTGTCGCGGCTGCGCGTAGATTTCTCCAGGAAGGGCGTGGCGTTGGATGGCAAGGCCTTCAAGGTGGCCCTGGACAACACCCGCCAGTTCTTTGACGCGCCGGAGTTCCTCAGCATGGTCCAGGCCCAGCTCGACAACTTGGGCAAGGCCGATCGCGGCTTCAAGCCGACCACGGCAAATGCGGTCAACCGTTCGGTGTTTGTCATGGCGATCAAGTGCGATCTGTCGGACGTGGGCCTGTAGCGCTCAAGGCTTCAGACGCCGATGCGCAGACGCCGATGCGCGTGCTTTGGCCACGCAGCCTTCAGGTCCTGGATCAGCCCCAAGGACCTAGCCAAGTCGAGTGCCCGCCACTGCGCCCTACCAGTCGATGCGGAAGTAGAAGCTCTTGCCGACGCGATAGACGGCGCCGCGCTGAAGGAGCTTGTCTTCTTGCGGCACGGGGCGCCAGCGGCTGCGCTCCTTGACCTCAAGGTCGGTGCGCGGTTCTACGCGGATCTCATTGCCGTGGGCGTGCAGCACCAAGGCCCCGCCAGCACCGCGGCGCACGGTCATGCCCGAAGCGTCAAAGGTGACCGCCGCCGAGCGATAGAAGCCGCGCCGACCACCGGGGGCGGAGTAGAGAGGCCGACCGCCGTCGCGAACGAGCTGGCTCTCTTGGGCGCCGACAAACAGCATTGCCGCCTTGGGGAACTGCTTGGGCTTGAAGATGCCGACCGCGATAAAGATCGCCAAAAGCAGGCCCACGGCCCCTAGCAGGAACGGCAGGTAGCACAGCCACCACGGCGTCGCACTGACGGCGGCCAGCAGCACCACAGCGGCGGCGCGATCGGCTTCGATGAGACCGCGGCCAATCGGCTGCACCAGCACCGCTTCTGCTGCAGAAGCCGGCACCGGCAGGCAGCGCGGCGCCGCGTAGCACAATTCCAGTGGTTTATCGGCGCTATGCTCCACCTGGATGGGCGCCGCACCGCGCACGATGGGCTGCAGCGGCTGGCCCACCCCTGCGCGGACGTGCACAAGCAGCTCAGGCCACCCCACCGCGCCGCCGGGCTGGGCTGAGGGCCGCGAAATGGCCAGCTTCTGCCCCGGGCGCAGCGCTTGACTGCCCTTGAAGTCGATGGGTTTGCAGTGCTCGTCGAGCGCGCAACCGCCTGCCACCGCTGCAAAATCGATGCGCTCACTCGCCTTGACCCGCACATTGGGCAGGGACTTGAGGACTCGCACCGGGCCTTCGCGGGTCTCTGAGCCCACCTTGGCGCGCAGGCGAACCTTGATCTCGCCCGCGGCCGGCACGGTCCAGCGCAGCTTGAATTCGCTGCCGGATCGCTCCAGGGGCACCGCCGTGCCGCCCACGTCGAGCTCTAGGGACTGAACTTGCGACTTGAGCCAGGACTCCTGGACCGGCTGGCCATCCGCGCGGCGAATGCGCACCGTGCGCTCCAGCGCCGTGCCTTCCAGGGCTTCCGCCGGCAGGGGTGGAGGCGGCAGGTTCCAGCCATCCTCCAAGCGCTCGGGCTCAGCGGCGGCTGTGGCTGCTGGCGCGGGCCCTTCGGCATGGGCAGCCATCGCCAGGCCAAAAACGCCAGCCGCGACGGCACCGACCACCAGGAGGCCGGCGATCCGCGTCGCCCCCAACGCCAACCGACCGCGCACCGACGCAAAGGCCAAGAGGCGAGCGCGCAATTGCTGCTGCAGGAGGAGGTTCATGGATTTCTCTAGGAGCGGGCGACGGGATTCGAACCCGCAACATCCAGCTTGGGAAGCTGACACTCTACCGTTGAGTTACACCCGCGTTGGCCGCCTGTCCACTCGGTGCCGTGAGGTCGACCGGGGGCTAGGCTGAATCGCCAGCCGCGCGCAGCGACCGTCGAGGCCAATAGAAGTAGCGCAAAGCGCCCGCCGTGTCAAACCCGCCTGGGCAGCAGCGGCTAAAGCGCCTACTGGACAGTCACATCCAGCGACAGCTTCTCATCGCGGAGGATGTAGCACTGCTCATCGCTGCACACGGAGAAGCTGCCGACGACCTCAAGCTTGCCGGCGCCGGCCGCGAGGCCCTGCAACGGGATGGTCACCAAGCCGTCTTGCCCCACAAAAGTGACTTCGCCCGTCTTGGTCGCCAACTTCTCTTTGGTGCTCTTGGCGAACGCTGCAGGGGTCACCGCAAACTTGGCCGGGTATTCCTGATTAAAGTGAAGGCCTTTAGCCGCCTTAATGGTCAGCTTGGCGTCGGATGTAGCGCCGACCTTGAGGGTCACGGCGGGGGCTTCCACGGCGTACTGCTTCTCGCCATTGGGCGCGGCGGCGGCTTCGCCTGCAGGGGCGGCCGGGGCAGCGGCGTTGGCAGCCGGGGCTGCGGCGGCGGCAGCGTTGGCGGCAGGGGCGGCGGGCGCGGCGGCTCCCGGGGCGGCTGCGGGCGTGGGGGTTGCGACCGGCATGTTGGCCTGCCCCTCTTTATTACAGGCGAGAAAGGCAAGCAGGGCGGCGCCGCCGGCAAGGGCAGACAGAGAGTGGCGCATCGAGTATTCCTCCGCGGTTCGCAAGGGCGCCGCAGTGGCGCCGGGGACGGCACAGAATCCTCGCCCGCTCCGGCAATGTCAACGCCGGGCGCATAGGCGGCGCACACCTTGACGACTTGCCCGGCGGGCGCGATGCTGGCTCTATGCTTCGCTCTACCGCCGCTACCGCCGCATTTCTCGCCGTTGCCCTGGCCGCTGGGGCGACGCAGCCTGCCCGGCTTATGGCTGCCCCATCTGCAGCTGCACGGAGCCAGGCTGAAGCAAAAGCCCTGGAAGCAAAGGCATATTTCACCCAAGGTCTGTTTGAAGAAGCGGCCATGGCGTTCATGGAGGCGTTTGCGATCTCGCGCGCGCCGGACATGATGTTCAACGCCGCCCGGGCCTATGAAGAGGCCAAGCGACCGGAGAAAGCCCGCGCATTATTCAAGACTTATGTGGGGTTGGACGGCGTCTCCGACCAGGGTCGCCAGGACGCAGCGCGGCGGATTGCGTTGCTGGAAGAGCAATTGGCCAAAGATAGTGCGGCAACAGAGCCCCTCGCAGCCGGTGATGGCGCGGCCAAGGATTCGCCGGTCCATCTTGCAGATCCGGCCACCAGTTCTTCACCCGGGTCGGGCGACGCCAAGGCCGCGACTGGCGGGGCAGTTCCGCGGGCGCAAGGTGGCGCACGCGCACGATCAGAGGTGGATGCCCTGGGCTGGGGCGTGCTGGCTGGCGGCGGCGCGCTGATGGCGGTCGCAGGGCTCGTCTATCTGGGGGCCCTGTCGACGGCCAACGACGCAAACGCGCTTGAGGTCGACTCGCTCCAGGACGCCAAGGACTACAACAAAGCCTTTGACAAAGCCGAGCAGATGCGCGCTGTTTCTGTGGGCTTGGTGGCTGCCGGCGCTGGTTTGGCCGCTTGGGGGGCGTGGCGGCTGTGGCTGCGACCGGGCGATCGCCAGGAGAATTCCGCTTTCTGGCTCGCCCCCTCGCTGCACGGCCAGGGATTTGCGATAGGAGGCCGATTTTGAGCAGAAGGCACAGCTCGGCCTTGCGCGTGGCGGTGTGGGTGCTGGCGAGCATGATCGCCACGGCCTGCCTGCCCAGTCGCATTACCCAAGGCGAATTGGATGAGAAGGCCGCTGTGGGCGTGGTCGAACCGGTGGACGGCAGCGGCGCGGACGCGACCCAGGCGGATGGCAGCCCCGCAGATGCGACAGGCGCGACCGGATGCGGCAACGGCAAGCTAGAAGGCAATGAAGACTGCGACTTCAGCAACGCCAGCTGGTGCACCGGCTGCGACAAGTGCCAGCGCCGCACGACTTGGAAAGTGGACGGCGACGACGCGGTGGTCACCGCCGTGAATCCGGTGGCCATGGCCGCAGCACTGGGCGACGCCACAACTGGATTTTCTGTAGAATTTTGGTTCAAGCCGTCTCAACTGCCCAGCGCCAGCGACTCGGCCGGCATCGCGGCGGTGGCCGGCAAGCTCCCCGGTTCGCCGGCGTTTGCCGTGGCCCTGGTCCGCGATCAAGCGAAGAACTCTGCCTACGTGACCTGCGCGTACGTGCCCAAGCAGAACGACACGGCCACGGGTCTGTACTTGCAGGGCAACAATGCCATCAAGGTGGGCGAGTGGCATCACGTGCGCTGTGGTTGGTCCGCGGCCGACCAGACGATGATGCTGAGCCAAGACGGCGACGAGCCCGCGACGATCAAGGCGTCCAACAAGCCGACTCAGCTCTTTGAGGCCGGATCGAGCTTTGTTCTGGGCTCGCTGAGCCTAGCCAGCGGCAAGCCCGGCTTCAAAGGCGAGCTGGACGAGCTTCGCGTGGTGACTGGAGCCAACGCGTCCAACTTCAATTTCTTTCAGGCCCGCTACAGCGGCGAAGGTCAGGGCGTGGCCATGCTCCTTCACATGGATGAGGCAGCCAACTCCACCCGCCTGATGGACAATTCGCCCAACAAGCTGCACTTGCGCCAGAGCAGCAAGCTGCCGGTGGGCTACGATTTTGAGAAGGTCCCGCTGGTTTTCCAGCCCGAGAGCTGTTACGGCTATAGCCAGCTACAGATCAACTGTGCGCCCGCGGCTCAGCCTAAAGCGCCGTTCTGCAAAGCGCTTTAGGGCCACGGGCCAAAGAGATCCTGCTTATAGCCGGCACGCAGCGCTTTGCGAAACCGAGTCCCGGCCTCTTGCGCTGCAGCGCTCCGCGATCAGTGCGCGTGAGCCGTGCGGTCGTAACCGTGCAGATCCGCAGAGGTTACCCCCTGCATCAACTGCCGCTCCAGGGTCTCCATCGCTTCCGCGGCCTCGGGCTGCTGGTGGTCGTGCCCCAACAAGTGCAGCAGTCCGTGGGTGGCGAGGAACCACACTTCTTGGCGCAAACCGTAGTCGCTAAGCTGCTGCTGGCGGCACAGCTCGGCGGCCTGGCGCTCAGCGGTATCTAAGGAAACCACGATATCGCCTAGCAATTCGACCGGCATGCCCGGCATCTGCTCGCCCTCTTCCATAGCGAAGCTGAGCACGTCGGTCACGGCGTCGACACCGCGGTACTGGCGGTTGAGCTCGCGAATTTCGTCATCGCCCACCAGGCTGAGCGAGACCTCTGCGCGCGGCCGACCCAGCGCGGTCAGGGCCTTGCGGAGGTGCGCGGCGATCTGGCGCTGATCGACCTTGAGGCGGGGATGGCGATTATCGGTAAACACGGGCATGGCGGGGCCTCTCCGATGGCGGCACTTCTAGTTCAGATTCTTGAGCGTCGGCGATGGGTTACGCGTGCTTGCGACCACCGCGGTTGGGGCCTGGGGCGGCTCGGCGCTGTCCAGGATCGCCGCCGCAGGATGCACGGAAGTGGTGGCGGACCCGGGGCCGATCGCCTGCGCAGGCGGGTTGCGCCGCACGGCCACGCCCACACCGCCGTCTGCTAAGAGCGCGGCGCGGCGAACCTCATCGGAATTCTGCGAGCCCTGGCTGACGGGCCGGGCTAGCTGCGGCGGCCCCAAGTAGACCGGGCGCACGTGATGGATCCCCATGAGCGCTTTGACAAAAGCGTCTTCCACCTGGGCCAATTCGCGCAAAGTCAGATCGCATTCGTCAAACTGGCCGTCTTCGGTCTTCTGGGCGATGACTCGCTTGACAAGGGCGTGCAACCTCACGGGATTTGGCTCGGGCAGGGCCTTGGCCGCCGCTTCGACGGCATCGGCGAGCATCAGCAGGGCCGTCTCGCGCCGCTGGGGCTTTGGGCCGGGATAGCGGAAATCGGACTCCAGCACCTCTTCATCGGACTCGCGCTCGCGCTCAGCGCGGTGAAAGAAGTGCGATATCAGGCTGGTACCGTGGTGCTGTGGCACAAAGTCGATGATCTCATCGGGAAGGCCAAATTCCTTGAGGATCTTCATGCCGTCTTTGACATGGGCCTTGATGATGAGCACGGACAGGTGGGGCTTGAGGCGATCGTGCGGGTTTTCACCGGCCTGATTCTCGGCAAAGTAGCGCGGCGCCCGGGTCTTGCCCAGATCGTGGTAGTACGCGCCCACGCGGGCGAGCAGACCGTTGGCGCCGATCGCATCCGCCGCGGCTTGGGCCAGATTGCCGACCATCACAGAATGCGTAAACGTCCCGGGGGCATCGGTCGCCAGCAGGCGCAGCGCCGGGTGATTCATAGAGGCGAGCTCGACCAACTTAATGTCGGTCAGGCGGTTGAACATCGACTCAAAGATCGGCGTCACCGCTTGGAGCAGCAAGTAGGCCAGCACACCTGAACTAGCTCCCGCCGCCGCACTCAGGGCCAAGCGCGGATCCAGCCAGGTCAAGTCGCCAGGGGCCGTCAACATGCCCACGCCAAGCGAAGCGGCTGCGCCAAAAGAGCTGATCGTCAGCGTCCCCCGCACTAAGTCGGAGCGCTGGCGAAACTGCCGGGTCGCCTGCACGCCCGCGAGACCGATCACCAACGCCAACACCGCCGCCATGGACGCGGCCGACTCATCGGTGTGGCCCATGGGCGCGTTGTGGACCATCAGCGAGGCGACCACGGCGCAGAGAATCGCGAAGGGCGCTGCGGTAAACGGCTTGAGGAACAGCGTAGCGAGGGCAGGCCCCAGGGCGTGAGGCAGTGCCGACATCCACACGGAAGGCGTCGCCGCGGGCACTGCTGCTTGCACCGACGGACCGACCGCCAACACCGCGCGCAACACCGCGGCGTGGACAATCAGGATCGCCCCGAGCAGAAGCGCGTCACCGGGGCGATGGCGAAAATGGTGCAGGTGGCGCTTGGCAAAGGTGGCAAAGAGCAGCAGCGCCAGCCCCAGGAGCAGCCCCGTGGCGGCGTAGGACTGCTGGGCCGGCTCATTGGGGGCGAGCTGCCACATGCGCTCCAGGCGCCGCTGCGTCTCCGGGGTCACCAGCTCACCTGCGCGAATGACCGCTTGCCCCTTGGCGATGATCACCGTGCGGGTCTTCTGCACCGCGGCGCGGGCCTTGTCTTCGGCGTCGCGCGTCGCGCCAATGTCGCGGGCATAAGTCGGCTCGACCATCGCCCGCGCCAAGGAGCGGAGCGCCGCCTGAAGGACCGGCTCGTCAAAGCGCGAGGGCCGCTTTTGACTAGCAAACTCAATGACGTACATCTCTGCGCGCCGCACCGCCTCGTCCAGCCCAATCACCTCATCGTGGGGCAAGTGCGCGCCCATCTTGGCACCAGAGGTGATGTCGAGCACGCCGCGGCCCAGGTCGTCGTCAAAGCGGTCATGGTCGCGGACGATGCGCTGAGAGAGCAGCACCTGGGCCACATCGGCCAGCAGGAGCTCGGCCTCTTCGGCAAAGCCGATCTGGGTCAGCGCGCCAAAGACTTCCGGGCTCAGCTCGCTGCGGCGGGCGGCGGTCAGGGCCTCAAACTCCGGGCGAAGTTTAGACATTTCCTCGGCAAAGGCCGCGTCCAACGCCTGCAATTCCCGCTGGTGCTGGTCGTGACGCTCTGTGTGGGGCGGTGTCGCCTTGGCCTCAGCGCGCCGCGGCTTGCCCTCCTTGGCGGGCGGCGCTGCTTGGCCTGGCGCAGTGACGAGGGCAGGCGTCTGCTCCACTGCCCCAACGAGTCGATTGCGATCGCCCAGATACAGTCGATAGCGCGGGCGCACCAAGCGGAAGGCGTTGTGCAGGGCCCCCACCCGCCTAGCCGCCGCAGCCGTATCGTACGCATAGTGAATCGGCACGGTGCTGACGGCGCGCTCCAGGCGGTTGGCCAAGTCCGGGACTGCCTCGTCCACGTCAAAGGCCACGGCTGCCAGGTAGTCGCGCTTGGCGGGTCCCAGCGCTGGCGGCTCCGCGACTGGGCGATTGGGACCGATCAACGCTACGAGCACGGCCCAACCGGCAAATGCGCCCAGGGCCACGCCCCACTTGCGCCGGCCGATAGCCCTGCGGAGCCGGGCCTCGCGGGACTCGCCAGGTACGCCACTCGACGCAGGGGGCACGCGTCGGCCGATCATCTCTGGACCTCTCGAGCGCGATCGGCCTCGTACGCGTCGACGATGCGGCCCACCAGGGGGTGGCGCACGATGTCGTCGCGGCCCAAGCGTTGAATCGCGATGCCCGGCACGTTGCTCAGCACCCGCAGCGCGTGCTCCAGACCGCTGCGCTGCCCCGGCCTGAGATCGGACTGGGTTGGGTCGCCGGTCACCACCATCTTGGTGTGTTCGCCCATGCGCGTCAGCAGCATCAACATCTGCTCAACTGTGCAATTCTGCGCTTCATCCAGCACGACAAAGGCGTTGGCCAAGGTCCGGCCGCGCATAAACGCAAGCGGTGCCGCCTCAATTTGCCCGCGCTCGATCATCCTCTCGACTTTGTCGGCGTCCACCATGTCGCCCATGGCATCATAGAGAGGCCTGAGGTAAGGGCTGACTTTCTCGCGCAGATCGCCTGGCAAGAAGCCCAGGTGCTCGCCCGCTTCGACGGCTGGCCGGGTCAACACCAAGCGCTTGACCTCGCGGCGCTGGAGCGCGGCCATCGCCGAAGCCACGGCCAGCCAGGTCTTGCCGGTGCCCGCAGGACCGACGCCAAAAGTCAGGTCGTGCGCCTTGATCGCCTCAAAATACGCCGCCTGGCCCGGGGTGCGGGGCTGCACGAGGCGAGCGCCCTCCAGCGTCTCCGCCTCTTCCGTCCGGCCCAAGGCCCGCGA
>JBIKTV010000696.1:0-2583 GCA_044347905.1 Myxococcota bacterium | reverse complement strand
TCTTGAAATACCTCCGCAAATTTGATCATGCAGTAGAGGTTGCTGCGGCTGAATCCACGGCCGAATTCGGCTTCCAACGCCTGTCCGACGACGGCGACGACCTGTTGACCGTACTCCGCGCGCGCGTCGCCCAAAACCTCATCGCGCAGGCGCCTGCCGACTTGCCAGTGCAGCGCCACCAGTTCGCTGTTGACGGTTTGGGCAACTCGGCCGCGGGCACCGTCGATGAGGGCCCTGAGCTCTTGCAGGAGCGCGTCGCCCGCAAACGGCGAGGGTAGTTGGCTCAGGGGGGTGCCGCGGGTGGGGCTGCGACGGACAGGACTGCGCATGGGGGATCCAGCATCGATGCTGCGAGCGCAGCCGGGTGATACGGGACCAGTGCACGCTGCGTGCCAGGACAGGGGTGCGGAGTTTCAGCAGGTTGGCGGGGGCATGCTGGTATCGGCGGCGGTGTCTGAGACGGCTTGGGACCCCCGGCGATACCGCATTGCCGTCTGTCGCGCGGCCGTTTACGCTCCGCCCCTGCCAATTGCGGCCCTTCGCGCTTGCCGGGAACCACTACACCATGTCTACTGCCGTCGCCGAAATCAGCAGCCGAATTCCCGCTTTGCTCCAGCAAGTCCACCACCCAGGCGAGTTTTGTGCGAGCGGCTGTTTGCCCATGCCGTTGGCCGGGCTAGCGGTCTCCGGGGTCGGCATTTTGGCGATGCCCCTGCCCGAGGTGCAGTTTGAGCAGCTTGCGGCCATGGCTGTGCCGACGCCCCATGGCCGCGGGCCAGACACCATTTACGACGACAAGGTTAGGCGGTCGCTGCAGATCGGCGCCGATCGGGTGGATGGCTCGCGCCCTCGGTGGCAAGCGCTGCTGGCCGAGATCACCCGCTTGGCGGCAACCGGACTGGGCGCCGAAACCGCGACGGCTGGGCTCTACAAGCTGCTCCTGTACCGGCCCGGCGACTTCTTCCTGCCTCACCGGGATACCGAAAAAGTTCCAGGCATGTTTGGCACCCTGGTCATTGCCCTGCCGAGCGCCTTTGCCGGCGCTGCCTTGGTGGTGCGCCATGCCGGCCACGAGAAGGTGGTGCTGCAGGGGGCGGGCGATCCAGAGACGCTGCAGTGGGCTGCGTTCTATGCCGATTGTCAGCACGAGGTGAAGCCCCTGCTGCAAGGCCACCGGGCCGTTCTGGTCTACAGCCTGGTGCGCCACGGTGGGCCGCTGCCAGAACCGCCGCAATGCGACCCGACAATAGCCGCCCTGCAAGACCTGCTGAGTGATTGGGCAGATGGCGACGATGGGCCCGTCAAGTTGGTGATGCCGCTAGAGCACCAGTATTCATTGGCTGAACTGGCCTTTGACAAGCTCAAGGGGCAAGACGCTGCCATGGCATCTGCCCTCCTTGCCGCGGCCCGACCCGATGAATTCGCAGTGCGATTGGCGACGTATGCGCAAACAGAGAGTGGCTCGGCAGAGGAGGTCTACTACGGCCGGCGATCGCGGTGGGAGGCGCCGCCGGAGGTGGACGACTATGAGGTGGTCGACATCAACGATTCATCGCGGTTCATCGCGGACCTTGTCTCTCCGCTTGGCCCGGATGGCGATTGGGGCAGTGTAGACGTGGAGGATGGTGAGTTGGCGCCGCCCGACTGTCTTGAAGGCGAACCGTGGGACGAAGACGAGTACAGCGAGGCCACTGGCAATGAAGGCGCCTCCTTTGAGCGAGCCTATCGCCGAACCGCTTTGGTGATCTGGCCGTTGATGCGCGAGCTCGCAGTGGTGGCGCAGGGCGGTACATTGGCCATGGCCAACGCCATCGAACGCTATGCGGCGCTCCCGGGCCAGGGAAACGGCCGCGCGGCTCGGTTGGGTTTGGCGTTGCTGCGCAGCTTTCCAAGGCCCAAGCCTGAGCAGAGTTGGTTTCGCGCCCGCCATCGGCCCGAGGTGCTGCGGGCCTTGAGTCTGCTCTTCTTGCTCGACGTCATAGCGGCCGGAGACTTTCACAGCGACGAAGCTGCTGACGTTGCGCGGGCGGTACAACGGGCGGCGCCGGAGATTGGCCGGAGTGCAGTGGCAGGGATTGCCGCCACGGCGAAGCCAGAACACGCAGCCGCGGCTTTGCAGGTCGTCAGCGCTCTGGCGATTCAGGGCGAGCTTGAGGCCTCGCGCTTGGCGGTGGCCGCTCTCTTGCGCCGGATTGCCGAACAAGTAGCCACATCTCAGCTTCGGCAGTTCGCCGCGCCCAATGCCGATGCAGGTCGCGCCTTCTGGAAAGAGTTGCTGGCGCTGGCAGCTGTGCAGCCCAGTTGCGTCTCGTGGCCAGACGTCGAGCAGTGGCTTCCGCTGGCCCAGCCCCTGTGGCCCGTTGACGCGTGCCTGATTCCGCTCTTGAGAGAAGGACCTCCGCCGCCTTCGCCCTTAGCGCGCGCGCTTGCGAGCCACGTCATGCTGTTTGTCGCTGCCCGAGTCGCGGAGCCGCTTGAGCCGCCGTCGACATGGGCCCGAGGCGCCGTTGGGCTAACGTGTGATTGCACTAATTGCAAGCTGTTTAGAGGGTTCCTTGGCAATCCAACCGCGGAGCGCTGGCC
>JBIKTV010000213.1:0-9444 GCA_044347905.1 Myxococcota bacterium | reverse complement strand
GGTCAAATTCGCCACGGTATGGGTGCGGCGCATGCCGCCGGCGGTCAGGGCGCCCAAGGTCAAGTCGCGGTTCAGCGCCTGCAGGTCTGAGGCAGGAATGTTCTTGTTGACATAGACTTCTAGGTCGATGGGCCGGTGGGCGGGCAGGTAGTGCTCGGTTTCCGGCCACTCGCGGTGCAGGTCCAACTTCTGCGGCACGCCGTAGGTCAGGGCCAAGTGGGTGTGGACGTCGATGGCCGGGCCGAGCGCGGGATCCGCCAGCACCAGGCGGCCTTCGCGCACCTCAAAGAACGGCAGGCGCGCCAGGTCGGCTAGACTCTCAAACCGCGTGGGCGATCCATGGGTTACGGTCACGGGCATGGCGGAGATCTCCAAGGCGCGGGCGCCGAGCTAGGCAGGGGGAGAAGACAGCAATTTCCAAAGGGTCCGCAGCAGGAGCGACGCAGCGCCGGCAAAAAGCAGCAGATACACCAGCCGGCGAAAGGTGTGCTCAGAGACGCGGTCGTGCAAATGGTCGCCGATCCACCGGGCCAGGGCCACCGCCGGCAGCAGCGAAGCCGAGGCGATGAGGCTGCGCGGCCCCAGCAGGCCCATGCTGGCGTACTGGATCAGCAGCACCACGCTCAGGATCGTCCAGGTGGCCGCCAAAGTCGCCCGGAGCTTGGCTTTTTCATTCAGACGCTGCGAAGAGGCCCACACCATCAGCGGCCCGCCGGAGCCGTAAATGCCGTGGACCAGACCGCCCGCCAGCAGCGCCGCGGCACTGGCCCTAGAGACCCGCGGCTGCAAGGGCTCGGCATCGGCGATCTCTAGGTGATCGCTGCCCTTCTTGGCCATGCGCGCCAGCTCCAGGGCGGCCAGAGTCAGCACCAGCGCCGCATAGCCGATCAGCAGCCCCGGCCCCGGCGGCGCCCAGCGGAAGATCGCCAGGCCCACGGCCATGCCCAGGCCCACCCGCGGCAGCAGCTGGCCCACCAGCCACGGCCGGTCGATCTGCGGGTGCATCGACGCAACCATCCAGGTAGACAGGACAAAGTTGGCCGGAACGTAGAGCGGCAGCAGCTGATCCAGCGGCAAAAGCTGCGCGCCCAGGGTCACGGTGATGACCGTAGCGCCAAAACCCGTCATGGATTCAGCGGTAAAGGCCAGCAGGACAATGGCGTAGAGCGGCAGCGGCGCCAGAAACTCGCTCATCCGCGCGGGCTCTGGTTGGGGTCGTCGAGCGAATCGAGGAAACCCACAATCAATTCCGCCGCTAGACCGCGATCCGGCAGCGAGCCCATCATGCCGTACATCGCCGCTTGGCCCTGGTCCGCTGGGGCCTGGCCGCGCACTTCTTCAGCGGCGGAGCGCAGATCGCGCAGCAAAGCGTCCACGTGGGGGGCGTGGGCGGCGGTGATCATCGCGTGCAGGGCCGGCGGCAGCTGCTGACGGTCCAGGTGCCAGCCGCGCGCGTCCATGGCATCGCCCAGGCGGTAGATGTCGCCGTCGTCCATGGTAAAAGCGAACACCGTGGCCACGGGATCGCCCAACACCCGCAGGCCGGGGATCGCGGCGATGCCGTTCATCAGCTGGCGGGTAGCGTCCCAGGCTTGGCCAGCCAGGCGCAAGTAGCCGTCGCGGCCCAAGAAATGCATGACCGCCCAGGCCGCGGCGATGGGACCACCGGGCCGGGTACCTGCGGCAGAGGGCGAGCCCCACAGCCCGCCCGGCCAGTCGGCAAAGCCCAAGAACTGGTGGCGGCGCAGCTCGCGGCTGCGGTAGAGCACCACGGAGGCGCCTTTGGCCGCATAGCCGTACTTGTGCAAATCGCAGGAAATCGATGTTACCCCAGGGACTTGCATATTCCAGGCGGGCAGAGGCGCTAGGCCATCGCGCTGGGCCAGCTCCGCGACAAAGGGCAGGATCATCCCGCCCAGGCAGGCGTCGACATGGCAGAGGATGCCGCGGCTTTGGGCCAGCGCCGCCAGTTCGCCGATGGGGTCGATGACGCCGTGGGGATAGGCAAAGGACGATCCCACCAGCAGAATCGTCTGGTCATTGCACAGCTCGGCCACCGCCCGCGGGTCGACGCGGAAATCTTCGCCCACCGGCGCGACCACCGCCTGCACGTCAAAGTAGTGGGCCGCCTTGTGAAAAGCCGGATGCACCGTCGCCGGCACAATCATCTGCGGCCGGGTGACCTGGGGCTTCTCGGCCCTGGCCCAGTCGCGCGCCGTCTTGACCGCCATCAGGATGGATTCCGTGCCGCCCGAAGTCAGCGTGCCCACCGCCTGGGGATCGCCCAGCAATTCCGCAGCGATCGCCAGGGTTTCTGTCTCCATGCGCCGCAGACTCGGAAAGGCCATGGGGTTGAGGGCATTTTCCGAGAAAAGCCGGAGAAACGCCTCCTGCAGCAGCGCCTTGACCTCATCGCCCGCGTGGTACACCAGGCTAAAGGTGCGGCCGTCGCGCCAGTTGGCGTCATTTTGCCGATAGCTATCCAGGACTTCGATGACACGCTGGTGCGACCAGCCTTGCTCGGGAAGCATCGGACTCTCCTTCTGGGCCTGGGCCGCAGTCAAAACTTACTGATTGATCACCATGGGATTGCGCAACAACACGTAGCGCTGGTCGCCGCTTAGCGCCGTCTGATTGCCGCCCGCGAGCCAGAACATCAGGTTGTCCGCGCCGACCCCAGCGCATTCCTGGGCGCTCAGGTAGCCGTCGGCGTTGCTGTCGCGGTTCGCCGGGCACTGGGCGGTGTCCAGCAGCGGGTCAAAGGACTGGCCGCTCGACTCGCTCGTATGAAAAAGCCCAAGGTAATGGCCAGCTTCGTGGGCCATGGTCTGGGCAAACGTCGCGACATCGTCGTCCAAGTACGCCACCGCCACCGCCACCCCGGCGTGGGGCAGACCCGGCAGAGACGGCGGCCCCGGGATGCCGCCCGACTGACCCAAGGTGACGTAACCGCCTTCATCGCCAGCAAATTGCTCGACAAAGAAGAAGTTGAGCCCCTGCTGATCGGCGCCGTTGGCATAGGCAAACAGCTCGGCTAGCTCGGTGTCGTTGTCGATAACCGCGGCGGCCTGGCCCAGGGTGCCCGCCACGTCGCGGTAGTAAAACGGCCCCAGCTGAATGCCGGCGCTGGCGTAGACGGACTGCATAGTCGCCAAAGCCTGCTGCAATTTCGCGTCGTTTGGGGCAGACGCGGCCGAAATTCGCCCCTGTTGGGTGAACCACAGCACCACGGGCAGAGAGCCGCTGCTCAGCAGCCCCTGGGCGGTCTTGACCACCGCGGTCATCTTGGCCTGGGTGTTCTGAAAGGCCCCAAAGGTAAACTGGTAATTGCCCGCCGCTACGCCCAGACGCGGCGAATTGGGGTACAGCGCCGCCAGAGGTCCCGCGCCCAGCGGCACCACCTTAAAGTCGGTCTTGAGCGGGTCAAACACGTCCAGCACCACTTTGCCGTCCGGCTGCACCGCCTTGGCCAAAGCCAATTCGTGTTGCGGTGAGCTTGGTTGGCCCACCAGCATCACCGACACCGCGTCCGCCGGCAGGGCCACGCTGGCGGTCTTGAACTGGTTGGCCAGCGGCCCCAGGCTCAGGGTGCCCAGGTCCAGCGTGGCGATGCTGCTGGGCGCCGCGGTGGCCTCGACGCACACCCCAGAGGCGCCGTCACACACTTGGCCGGCTTCGCAGCCGTAGGTCGCGCAGGACGGCAGGCAAAAGCCCAGGCCGGTAGAGGTTTTCCAGTCCACGCCGGCGGTGCACATGTAGCCCGGCCGGCAGTCTACGCCGGTGCCGCAGGGGGCGAGACACAGGTGCGCAGAGACGCCGCCCTGGTCGTCCGGGATGGCGACGCACAGCCCCTGGGCACTGCCGTCGGGGCCGCTGCAGGCCTTGCCCTCGGCCTCGGCGCTGCAAACATCCAGGCAGTAGCCGTCTTTCCACACGCCCTCGCTGCCGGCTTGGTCCAGGCAGGTGCCGCTCTGGCACTGCGCGTCGCCGCTGCAGGCGCTGCCGATGCTGCCGTCTGAGCTGACGGCGCTGTCCACGCACAGGCCTGAGGCGGCGTCGCAGCGCTGTTGGCTGGGGCAGTCGGCGTTGGCTTTGCAGCTGGGCACGCAGGCCTGGGTACCGTCCACATTGGCGCACTGGTAGCCGCCGCGACAGCCGCCCTTGCCTTCGCCGCACAGGTCCAAGCAGGCGGCCACAGCTTCGCTGAGCTGCAGGCAGGCAGCGCCGGGAGCGCACTCTTGCGAATAGGCGATGATCGCCGCGCCGCAGTAGTCGGAGCAATAGCCGGCGGGAAAGCTCGCGCCAGAAAAGCAGGTGCCTGAAGAGCACTCCGTGTCCACGGCGCAGGCCGAGCCGATCGTGCCCGCAGCCCCCGAATTGGCGTCGACACAGGTGCCAAAGTTGCACACCTGGCCCGTCAAGCACGCCGGCATGCAGTCGTCGCCGGCGTAGCCCTCGATCTCGCAGGCCGATGCCGCCCAAACCAGCGTCGCCGCCAAGGCAATTCGCCACAGGATCGCCCGTGTGATCATGGTCGCCCCGCCGGCGCGGCCAGAAGCCGCTGCAGAGTCTGGCGCACCGACGGCTCAGTCTCTGCCGCGAGGCGTTTCTCCAGCAGCGGACGCACCTTGGCGTCATTGATCGCCGCCAGGGCCCGCGCGGCGCTGTCGCGGGTGTGCAGCTCGGCGTGGTCCAGCAGCTGGCTCAACAACGGCAACGCCGCGGCGCCAAAGGCATAACCGTAGGCCTTGGCCAAGGGCCGCCGCACCACCGCAGAGGTCGCCGGGTCCTGCAGCAGCTGTTCAAAGCGCGCTTGCACCTGGGGCGATGGAAAAAACCGCAGACTTACCAGGGCGTTGGTGCGCACGCTCAGGCGAGCCGCCGGGTCCTGCCACAGCGACCACAGCGCCGGCCCCAACTCGGCCTCGGGCGCCAGCGACAGCAGCTCCTCGCGGTCCGGCACGTGCTCAAAACCGCCAAAGGCCGTGCGCAGCTTGGCATCCAACTCGCGGCCAGCTGGCGCGGCACCCGCCGGGAGTCCAGCGGCGAGCGGGGCGGCGGCAGTGGGCGGGGCGGCGGCAGTGGGCGGGGCGGCAGTGGACACCGCTCCAGTAGGGGCCTGCTGAACAGCGGTTCCGCGGGCGGCGGCGACCGGTGGCGCATGGACGGCGGTGTCGCGACCCTTGGGCTCGCCGCAGGCCGCTGACCAGGACAACACTGCGCAGATGGCGATGGATCTACCGTTCATGCTCGACCTCGGTGCGCAGCCTACCCTTGGGCCGGCACCGGTGGCAAGCGCGACAAGCAGGTGCGCAACGCCCGGCGATCGGATATGATCGCGGCTTCGCCCTTGGGGTTTTTGACGCCTTGACGCCCACCGACCCGCCTCAACCTGCCCTGCCGGCTGCGCCCCCCGAGGCGAGCGATGGCCAGCCGTGGCCCAGACTGCGCGCCCTGGCCCGCTCGCAGCCGCGGCGCTGGTTGACGATTATTCTTTCCGCAAGCGTGGTCCTGGGTTGCCTACCCCTGCTGTTTGGCCTGCCTCAGCCGCCCCTTCAGCGCACGTCGTCCGCCGCTGTGGCCCACAATCCCGGGGTGCTGCGCGATGCGAGCGAGGGCGAGCCGCCCGCAGAAGGCGATCGCCGCGATCAGGCCCTGGACGACCTGCGCCACCTGCGCGTGGGCCTGCGCAGCCTGCACCTGCTGCAACAGCGCTACGTGGAGCCGGACCGCTTTCGCCCGCGGCTGATGCTGGAGTCGGCGCTCCAGGCCGTGGCGCACTTGGTGCCAGAGATGCTGGTGGACGTGCCCCAGCGCGACCGCGACGGCCAACCGCTTCAATTGCGGGCTAAAATCGGCGAAGTGCAGCAGACCTTTGACCTGACCTTGGCCCAGGACTTGTACGCCGTGGGCTGGCACCTGCTGCAGGCGGCGCGCTTTGTCGCCGACCACCTGCCGCCGGACGTGCCGGCCGACAAGGTCGAATACACCGCGCTCAACGGCGCCCTGTCCACCCTGGACCCGTACTCGCGCCTGCTAGATCCCGACCAGTGGCGCGACATGCAGACCAACACCGGCGGCAATTTTGGCGGCTTGGGCATCGTGATTCTGCCGGTGGATGGGGTGCTGACCATTCAGTCGGTGCTCCCCGGCTCGCCCGCAGAGAGCGCTGGCCTGCAATTGGGCGATCAGATTCAGCAGATCGACGGCGAAGATACCCTGAACATGACCGTCGACGCGGCGGTGGAGCGGCTGCGCGGCACCGTGGGCACGACGGCGCGGCTGGTGGTGCGGCGCAAGGGCGTGGCGGCGGCGCAGCTGGTCGAGGTGGTGCGCGCGGTCATTCACCTGCAGTCCGTGGAGTCCAAAGTGCTGGACAACGGCGTGGGGTATGCCCGCGTCAAGAACTTTCAGCGCGGCACGGCGGCGGAACTGGGCGAAGCGCTGGACAATCTCTTGCGCGCCGGCGCCCATCCCGCGGTGGTCCTGGACCTGCGCGACAATCCCGGCGGCCTGCTCGACGAAGCGATCCGCGTGTGTGACCTGTTCATCGCCAGCGGCCCGGCCGTGACCACGGTGAGCGGGGGCGGCAAATTGCGCGATCAGCGCCTGGTGACCGGCAATGGCCGCTTTGCCCAGATGCCCGTGGCGGTGTTGATCAACGGCCACTCGGCTTCCGCTTCTGAGGTGGTCGCCGGGGCGCTCAAGTACTCCGGCCGCGCCCTGGTGTTTGGCGAGCAGAGTTTTGGCAAGGGTTCCGTGCAAGTGCCCTACGAAATTGAAGACGCGGCGCTCAAGCTGACCGTGGCCAAGTATCTGGTTCCCGGCGATGTTTCCATCCACGGCAAGGGCATTACCCCGGATATTGGCCTGCAGTTTGTCTCTGCGACCCGCGAGCAGGTCAGCCTGTTTGGCGGTCCGCATTACTCGCGTGCGACGCGCAAGGCCCGGGCGGTGCTGGACTCGCAGCCGCCGCCGCCGCCTCCCGTGTTGCTCAAAGTGCTGCTGCCGGACGCCACCGACCGCGATCGCACGGACAGCGAGACTCCGGCGCAGGTTCAAGACCGCGAGCCCCGCCAGCGCGCCGCGGCGCTTTTGCGGCGGATTGGCCGGCCCGACGCCAAGGCCATGTTCGCCGCAGCCCGCACAGACCTTCAGGAAATGGCCCGCGCTGACGACGCCGCCCTAACCGCCCACCTCAAGCGCCAGGGCATCGACTGGCGGCCCTGCGACACCGCGACGTGCGCCGATCCCGCAGGTGTGGCGCTGCGAATTGAAGTGGTGGGGGCTGAGGCAGGGCTGCAGGCTCAAGCGGGGGAAATCCTGCGCATGGCCGTGACCCTGACCAACCTGGGCAAGGCGCCGCTGTTTCGCCTGCACCTGCAAACCCGCTGCGACGATCCGGCTTTTGACGACCACGAACAGCTGGTGGGCCGGCTAGATCCTGGGCAGACGCGCACGGTGCCTCTGTCCGTCCGCGTGTCGATCCGCCACGGCGATCTGCAGGTGCCGCTCATCGTCGCCGCTGCAGCCGATGGCGTGTTGCTGGGCAAAGAAGGTCAGGCTCTGCTGACGGTGCGCGGCAAACCCTTGCCGGAGTTCGCGTTTCGCGTGCGCATGCTCGATCCGCCCCAGGCTGTGGCCGCGCCGATGCCCCGCACTGCTGCGATCTCCCCGGGCGACGGCGTGCTGCAGCCGGGCGAAGCGGCGACCCTGGCGATCGAGGTGGAGAATCGCGGGTCTGGCCTCGCCCAAGCGGTGGTGGTGCGGCTGCGCAGCCTGTCTGGCCAGCGCTTGCACCTGGGCGAGGGCCGCGCGCGCATCGGTCCGCTGCCCCCGGGGATGACAGGCACGACCCAGCTGGCGGTGCGCGGCGTGGATCTGGAGAGCGGCTCCAAGCGGCCCTCTGGCGACTGGGAGCCGGTGCGGGCCGAGCTGGCGATCACCGATGAAACCCAAGGCGTGGAGCGGATCCAGGTCATCGACCTGCCGTGGGCGCGCAAGCCGCTCACCCGCGCGCCGGAGGGGGCTCTGCAGAGGCTGCGGGCGGCGCAACAGTACCTGGCCGGCCCCTGGGATGCCCCGCCGCGCGTTCAATTGCTCCATCAGACAACGGTCTTTGCCCCACAGACGGGGACCGACGGCGGCTGTTGGCTGAGCCTGTCTGCCGTGGGTTCTTTTGAGGCCGGGGCCCCGCAGCGGCGCTTTATCACCCTCAGTGTCGGCGGAGACAAGCAGGCCCACAGCGGTGCCCTTGGCCGCGGCGAACTGCCGATTCACGCGCGCCTGCGACTCGACAGCGGGTTGAACGCTATTACAATCCTGGCTCAGGCCGGGCCGAAACGAGGCACCGAGCGCACAGTGCTGGTACACTGCAGCGCGGCCCAGGCCACCGACCCGCCCGTGCGCGCCGCAAGGTAGAACTGCAGGGACATAGACAATGGATTTCAGCAACCTGCATAACCTGCGGGGCGCAGAGACCGGCGGCCCACGCGGCCAGAGTTCAGCGGAGGATGACATGCAAGGGCGGATTTTTGGGCGGCGCGGCCGCGGCAGCTGGGCCCTGGGGCTCCTCATCGGCGCGCTGGCGATCGGCCCGTTGGCAGCGGTACCGCTGGCCGGCGCCCAGGACATGGGCGACCGCTCTGAGGTCGAACGCAAGAAAAAGGAACGCGAAGAGGCAGAAAAGGCTCGCGCGGCCCTGGAAGTCAAGGAATCCGACGAGCAGCGCGAGGCCCGCGAACGCATGGAGAAGCGCGAGGCCAACATCGACCTGGCCAAGAAGAAATTTGCCGACGCCGCCGTCGCTGCCGCCAAGCGCCAGAACGAAAAGGGCTTGGATCTGATGACTTCGGCCTGGTACTTGGACCCGTTCACCATCGACTATCCCCTCAACACCGCCAAATTCGCCGAAGCCCTGGGCCGCACGGAGATCGAGTTCCGCGCCCTGGCCGCAACCAAAGTCCTCGCCAAGCGCAACCTCAGCGGCTTGTCGGACGAATCGCCGCGCAAGGCCTTCCTGGACGAAGCCCTGGCCCACGCCAATTCGCGCCTGGATGTGGTCCAACACAAGCTGTCCATCGGCACCCTGCAAGTCAGCGTGGAGCCGGCCAACTGCGAAATCTTTGTCGAAGGCGCGTTTGTGGGCGTCGGCACAGGCGAGATCGACACGATCACGGGCCAGCGCAAAATCGAGACGAAATGTGCAGGGTTCTTTGACTACGAGCAGTTCGTCAACGTCCGCGTCGGCGATCCCACCAGCGCCAAGGTCAAGCCGAACCCGATCCCGTACTTTGGCCGGCTGATTCTCAAGGTCGACCCGGCCGACGGCGTCACCGTGTTTTTGGACGACGTGCCCATGCAGCAGCGCATGGCCGAAAAGCCCACCAAAGACGGGGCAATTAGCGGCGCTGGCTCCCGCGAGAGCCCGATCCAGCTCGCCGC
>JBIKTV010000212.1:0-9455 GCA_044347905.1 Myxococcota bacterium | reverse complement strand
CAGAGGCTTGCCGCGTGGCGCTGTGTCTGAGTGGTGCGTGTGTGGTGGGCTTTGCCCAGGACGCGACGCCTTGCGATGACCTGGACGCCTGCACCAGCGGCGAGACCTGCTACGCCGGCAAATGCGCCAGCGGCAAGCTCAAAGACTGCGGCGACCAGAACCCGTGCACTGCAGATACCTGTAAAGACGGCAATTGCGCCCACGCCGCCAGCGCCGGGCCCTGTGACGATGGGGACGCTTGCACCAGCGGCGACAACTGCGCGAGCGGCAGCTGTGCCGGCAAGGCGTTGGCCTGCGAGGCCGCCGGTCCGTGTCAACTGGCGATTTGCGACGCAGAAAAGGGCTGCGTGCAGAAGGCCTCGGACGGCGCTTGCGATGACGGCTCGGCCTGCACCGCGGGCGACGCCTGCAAAGACACCGCCTGCCTGCCGGGCGCCGCAACCGTCTGCAATGACAACAACACTTGCACAACCGATAGCTGCAACCCGTTGACGGGTTGTGTGTTTGCTGCCAACAGCGCCGCGTGCGATGACGGCGACACCTGCACCCAAGGCGATCAGTGCGGCGGCGGCAGTTGCCAGCCCGGCGCGGCCAGCAGCTGCGACGACAAAAACCCTTGCACCCAGGACTTCTGCGACGCCAAGCTGGGCTGCCAGGCCAAGGCCGACGACACCGCGGCGTGCAGCGACGACAACCTCTGTACCGCCGGCGACCAGTGCAGCGGCGGGGTGTGCCTGGCGGGCTCGGCGACGGAATGCGGCGACAATAACCCATGCACTACAGACAGTTGTTCGCCAAAGAGCGGCTGCGTGTACACCGCCAATGCCCTGGTGTGCAGCGACGGCGACGGCTGCACCCTGGGCGACGTGTGCAGCGGCGGCGTGTGCAAGCCGGCCTCGCTCCTGGCGTGCAGCGACGGCAATCCGTGTACGGACGACAGCTGCGACCCGCTGGCAGGCTGCAAATTCACTGCCAATTCAGTACCCTGCGACGACTACAACGGCTGCACTTTGGGCGACACCTGCAGCAACGGCGTGTGCAAGCCGCAAAAGCCCAGCCCCTGCGACGACGCCAACCCCTGCACCACAGAGACCTGCGACGCCCAGGGCGGCTGCAAGACCGCGGCCAACACCGCGCCGTGCAGCGACGGCAGCGCCTGCACCAGCGGCGACACGTGCAGCGCCGGCAAATGCGCGGCCGGGGCGACCGTGGCGTGCAGCGATGGCAATGCCTGCACCGATGACAGCTGCGACCCGCTCAAAGGCTGCCAGTTCAGCCTCAACAGCGCCGCGTGCAGCGACAACAACGCCTGCACCGCCGGCGACGAATGCAAAGGCGGCACCTGCCTGCCCGGCGCCGCGACCAACTGCGACGACGCCAATAGCTGCACGGTAGACGCGTGCCTGCCCGACCAAGGCTGTAGCCATGCCAACACCGGCTTGCCCTGCAGCGACGGCAACGCCTGCACCAGCGGCGATGTCTGCACCGGCGGCGCCTGCTTGGGCAGCGGCAAAGCCACCTGCACCGATGGCAACCCCTGCACGGACGACCAGTGCGACCCCAAGAAGGGCTGCGTTTTCGCCAATAACTCGCTGGACTGCACCGACAACAACGCCTGCACCGGCGGCGACTTGTGCAAAGCCGGCGCGTGCATCCCCGGCGCGACCCTGGGCTGCGACGACGGCAACCCGTGCACGGACGACGCGTGCAATACCGGCTCGGGCTGCGTGCACACGCCCAACCTCGCGCCGTGCAATGACAAAGACGCCTGCACCAGCGGCGACGTGTGCAAGGCCGGCCAGTGCGTGGGCGGGCAAGGCACGGCGTGTACCGACGGCAACTTATGCACCGACGACGGCTGCGACAAGACCGGGGGCTGCGTGTTTACGGCCAATTCCGCAGTGTGCACCGACAACAACCCCTGCACGCAGAACGATCAGTGCGCCAGCGGCAATTGCGTGCCCGGCGCCAAGGCCGACTGCGACGACAAGAACCAGTGCACGGACGACGCTTGCGACCCGGCCAGCGGCTGCGTCCACGTGGCCAACGCGGCGCCGTGCGAAGATGGCGATGCGTGCAGCACGGGCGACGCCTGCGCCAAGGGCCAGTGCGCGGCCGGCAAAGCGCTTGTGTGCAACGACGGCAAGCCTTGCACGGACGACAGCTGCGACAAGCTCAAGGGCTGCACAACCAGCAACAACACCGCGGCGTGCAGCGACAACAACGCCTGCACCAGCGGCGACACCTGCGGCGGCGGCAACTGCCAGCCCGGCAAGGCCCAGGTGTGCAACGACGGCAATCCCTGCAGCAATGACGCCTGTGACCCTGTCAGCGGCTGCGTCGCCCTGGCCAACACCTTGCCGTGCAGCGATGGCGACGTGTGCAGCGTGGGCGACAGCTGCGCCGACCTGGTCTGCGTACCCGGGGGCAAGCAATTGTGCAATGACGGCAACCCTTGCAGCGACGACAGCTGCGATAAGCTCAAGGGCTGCGTGGCCTTGGCCAACACCGCGACCTGCACCGACGGCAACGCGTGCAGCATGTACGACAAATGTGCTGGGGGCGCGTGCCAGTCGGGCATTTTGGTCGAGTGCGGCGATAACAATCCATGCACGCTGGACAATTGCGATCCGCAGAAGGGCTGCCTCAACCCGGCTAACACCGCGCCGTGCAGCGACGCCAGCGTCTGCACCCAGGGCGATACCTGCAAGAACGGCGGTTGTGAGTCGGGTGCCAAGATCAGCTGTGACGACGGCAATCCGTGCACGGACGACAGCTGCGACGGGCAAAAGGGCTGCCAACACGCGGACAACAGCGCGCCCTGCAGCGACAACAACAGCTGCACCACCGGCGATACTTGTGCCAAGGGCGTGTGTACGCCGGCCGCGAATTCAAACTGCGACGACAAAAACCCATGCACAACAGAGACGTGTGATGCGCAGGGCGGCTGTAAGTCGGCGGCCAACACCGCGCCGTGCAGCGACGGCAGCGTCTGCAGCGTCGGCGATACCTGCAGCGCCGGCAAGTGCGTGCCCGGCAAGGCCCTGGGCTGCGACGACGGCAACCCGTGCACCGACGACAGCTGCGACCCGCAGAATGGCTGCACCAGCAGCGCCAACACCGCAGCGTGCAGCGACGGCAATGCCTGCAGCGACCAGGACGTGTGTGCCGGCGGCAAATGCACGTCTGGCAAGGCCAAAAACTGCGACGACGGCAATGTCTGCACCGACGACGGCTGCAACGCCGCCAGCGGTTGCACCACGGCCAACAACAAGAACTCGTGCAGCGACGGCAGCGTGTGCACGGGCGGCGACCAGTGCGCGGCCGGCAATTGCGTGGCGGGCCCCAAGGTGACCTGCGACGACGGCAACCCCTGCACAGACGACAGCTGCGACGCGCAAAAGGGCTGCGTGGCAGCCAATAATTCTGCGGGCTGCGACGACGCCAATGGCTGCACCAGCCAAGACAAATGCAGCGCCGGCAAGTGCCTGGGCAGCGTGAACTGCAGCGCCAATGCGGCGTGCCAGCCCGGCCCCCAAGCCGTCAGCTGCGTGTGCAATCCCGGCTTTAGCGGCGACGGCTTTACGTGCACTTCGCCGCTGGGCACCAGCAGCAACCCGGGGGCGTCCTGCGCCGCGATTCTGGCTGCGAATTCGTCGGCTGAGACCAAGGTGTATTGGCTGGACCCCGATGGCTCGTCGGGCCCGGTGGCGGCCTTTGAGGCCTTGTGCGACATGACCACGGCAGGCGGCGGCTGGACGCTGGTGATCAAGGTCAGCGGCAGCAGCACGGTGTTGTCTTACGATGCGGCGCTGTGGACCAATACCGCCACCCTGAACGCGGCTTCGACGGGGTCCGAGGTGGCTGAGGCCAAGCTGTCGAGCTTTAACACCCTGCCGTTTAAGGACGTGCTGGTGCGAATGGTCGACGGTGCGCCACGCAATCTGACGCTCAATTTTGCCGCGCAGACGTCGATGCGGGCGATGATGGCCGGCAGCTACGTGCCCACAGCCAAGGGCCGCGACGCCTGGAAGGGGCTGATGGCCAGCGGATCGCTGCAGCCGTACTGCAACCTGGAGGGCGTCAATGCGGTCTGCAATGGCGAAACCAGGGTGCGCATCGGCATCGTGGCGAATCAAGAGAATGACTGCGGATCCTGCGATTCTCGCATTGGTTTTGGCGGTGCGGGCGTGAACTGCGGCCAAGACGGCAGCAATAGCTGCGGCAATGAGGCCACCTGCGGCCCCGACAACGGCGACCGCCACACCAAGGCCTTTGGCTACATTTTTGTGCGCTGAGACAGCGGGCCCAGGCCCGTGCGCCGGCCGGCGAGGTCGGAGGGTGAGGAAGGCAATGAAGATCACACAGAAATACCGCAGTTTTGCCCGCGCTTCTGCCGTGGCCGTGCTGGCCAGTCTTGTGGCGATGGCAAGCGGCTGTGGCGACGGCAATGTCTTTGACCAAGAAGTCTTGGCGGTGCCGGGCGATACGGCGGGCTTTGACGGCCTGGGCGACTTGGGCGGCGCTGACGGCGACTCGTCCACCAGCGACACGGCCGGCACCGACAGCGCTGGCGGCGACGCGGCAAAGTGCCAAAAGCCCAGCGATTGCCCAGTGCCGGGCGACCTCTGCCGCGAGGCGACCTGCAAAGAGGGCGTGTGCGGCATCGCGCTGGCCAGCGACGGCACGGCCTGCGACGACGCCAACGCCTGCACCAGCGGCGAACAGTGCCTGGGCGGCATCTGCACCCTGGGCAAAGCCAAGGACTGCGACGACAAAAACCCTTGCACGGCAGATAGCTGCAAAGATGGCGTCTGCCAGAGCGCCCCTAGCAGCGCGGCCTGCGATGACGGCAACGTCTGCACCACGGGCGAAGCGTGCAGCAACGGCAGCTGTGGCGGCGGCCAATTGCAGGACTGCGACGACAAAAACCCTTGCACGGACGACACGTGCGACAAGACCTTGGCCTGCCAGCACAGCGCCAATGGCGCCGCCTGCAGCGATGGCTCGGCGTGCACCGCGGGCGACAAGTGCAGTGCGGGTGTGTGCCTGCCGGGCAACGCTAGCGACTGCGACGACCAAAACGCTTGCACCAGCGATAGTTGCGACGGTGCCGCGGGCTGCGTCCATGCGCCGGTGGACGTGACCTGCAGCGATGGCAACGCCTGCACCAGCGGCGACGCCTGCCAAGCGGGGCAGTGCAAAGCCGGTGCTGCGGCCAATTGTGACGACAAAAATCCATGTACGGCGGACAGTTGTGAATTGTCTAGCGGCTGCAGCCACACCGCGGACGACCAATTGCCTTGCAGCGACCAGAATGCCTGTTCGGGCGGCGACAGCTGCGTCGGCGGCGCCTGCGTGACCAGCGGCACCCTGGACTGCGACGACAAAAATCCTTGCACCACAGACAGCTGCGACGTAGTGCTGGGCTGCATCCACGCCGACAACACCCTGGTGTGCAATGACGGCGACGCCTGCACCTTGGGCGACGTGTGCGCGAGCGGCGCGTGCTCTTTTGGCGCGGACCTCAAGTGCAGCGACGGCAACCCGTGCACCGACGACAGCTGTGACAAGCAGAGCGGCTGCGCCTACGCGCCCAATACCGCGCTGTGCGACGACGGCAGCAACTGCACCAGCGGCGACAAGTGCGTGGACGGCGTGTGCAAGCCGCTCAAGCCCGCGCCCTGCGACGACGGCAACCTCTGCACGACTGAAGTCTGCGATAGTCAAGGCGGTTGTAGCTCGCAGATCAACACCGCACCGTGCGACGATGGCAATGCCTGCACCAGCGACGACACCTGCAGCCAGGGCAAATGCGCCGCAGGAACGCCGCTGAACTGCGACGACAAGAACCCGTGCACCGACGACACCTGCGACGGCAAAAAGGGCTGCGTGCAGCTGGCCAGCACCGCGACCTGCAGCGACAGCAACGCCTGCACCGTGGGCGATGTGTGCGGCGGCGGCGCGTGCTTGCCCGGCTCGGCGACCGTGTGCGACGACGCCAACCTGTGCACCACCGACGCCTGCCTGCCGGCCAGCGGCTGCACGGCCACCAGCAATGACCTTGCGTGCAGCGATGGCGACGCCTGCAGTGTGGGCGACCAGTGCGTGGCTGGCGCGTGTGTCGCCGGTGGCGGCTTGGGCTGCGACGACGGCAACCCCTGCACGAGCGACAGCTGCGACGCCAGCGGCGGCTGCCTGCACAGCAACAACACGGCGCCGTGTACCGACGGCAATGCGTGCACCGTGGACGATGGGTGCGCGGCTGGCGCGTGCAGCCCCGGCAAAGCCAAGGACTGCGACGACCAGAATGTCTGTACAGAGGACAGCTGTAACGTACAGAACGGCTGCGCCTACGCTCAGAACCAGGCGCCCTGCAATGACGGCGACGCCTGCACCACGGGCGATACCTGCAAGAACGGCCAGTGCGGCTCCGACAACCCGGAGAAGTGCAACGACGGCAATCCGTGCACCGACGACACCTGCGACAAGGCCGGCGGCTGCGCCTTCTTGCCCAACAGCGCCACTTGCACCGACGCCAACGCCTGCACGGTGGGCGACGGCTGCCAAGCGGGCAAGTGCGTGCCGGGCAAGGCTAAAAACTGCGACGATGTCAATCCTTGCAGCGACGACGCCTGCGATACCCAGGGCGGCTGCATCCACGCCAACAACAGCGCGGCGTGCAGTGACGGCGATGCCTGCACCAGCGGCGACCAGTGCTTGAACGGCAGCTGCCAGGCCAAGGCACAGATCAAGTGCGACGACGGCAACCCCTGCAGCGATGACAGCTGCAACAAGCTGAGCGGCTGCGCCTTTGCCGACAATACCGCGGCGTGCAGCGACAACAACGCCTGCACCAGCGGCGACCAGTGCGCCAAAGGCAAGTGCTTGCCCGGCACGGCCAAAGTCTGCGACGACAGCAACCCCTGCACGGACGACGTGTGCGACGCCCTGAGCGGCTGCAATTCGCTCGCCAACACGGCCCCTTGCAGCGACGGAGACCTGTGCAGCGTGGGCGACCTGTGCAAAGGCAAGGTGTGCGTGGCCGGCGCGGCGCAGGCGTGCAATGACGCCAACCCCTGCACAGACGACAGCTGCGACAGCAAAAAGGGCTGTGTTTCTCTGCCCAACAGCGCGACGTGCAGCGATGGCAGCGTCTGCACCACCGGGGATTTCTGCGCGGGCGGGCTGTGCAAGGCCGGCAAGCCGGTGCAGTGCGATGACCAAAATCCATGCACGTCAGACAATTGCGACGGCCAGAGCGGCTGCGCCTACACCAACAACAGCCAGCCGTGCAGCGATGACGACGCCTGCACCAGCGGCGAGCAGTGCCTGAATGGCCAATGCGCCGGCGGCTCGGCGCTCAGCTGCGACGACGCCAATCCGTGCACCGACGACAGCTGCGACGGCAAAAAGGGCTGCCAGCATGCGGCCAACAGCGGCAAATGCGACGACAACAACAGCTGCACCAGCGGCGACACCTGCAAGAACGGCACCTGCACGCCCACCGCCCCCAGCCAGTGCGACGACAGCAACCCGTGCACCACGGAAAGCTGTGATATCGCGACGGGATGTACCTCAACGGTCAACAGCGCCGCGTGCAGCGACGGCTCGGTATGCACCAATGGCGACACCTGTAGCGGCGGCAAGTGCGGCGCGGGCCCGGCGTTGGGCTGCGACGACGGCAATCCGTGCACCGACGACAGCTGCGACGCGGTCAAGGGCTGCCTCTACGCCGCCAACAGCGCGGGGTGCGACGACGGCAACCTCTGCACGACGGGCGAGCAGTGCGCTTTGGGCAAGTGCGGGGGCGGCCAAGCCAAGGTCTGCGATGACGCCAACTTGTGCACCAACGACAGCTGCGCGGCCCAGACCGGCTGCGTGTTTGCCAACAACACCGCGAGCTGCAGCGACGGCAGCGTCTGCACCGCCCAAGACAGCTGTAGCGACGGCAAGTGCGTGGCGGGCAAGGCGATTTCTTGCGGCGACGGCAATCCCTGCACCAACGACGGCTGCGACGCGGTCAAGGGCTGCAGCTTTGTCAACAACACCGCGGCGTGCGACGACGGCAACGGCTGCACCACCGGCGACACCTGCAGCGCAGGCAAGTGCAAGGCCGCGGCGGGCTGCGACGGCAATGCGCTGTGCAAGCTGGGAGGCCAAGGCGTTTCATGCGTGTGCAACAGCGGTTACAGCGGCAATGGCTTTGCGTGCAGCGATGTCAATGAGTGCACCAGCGGCAGCTTCACCTGCCCAGACAACACCGCGTGCTCCAATACCACGGGCAGCTACACCTGCGTTTGCAAGAGCGGTTTTGGCGACTGCAACAACAGCGCAGCCGATGGGTGCGAGGTCGACTTGAGCAGCTCGCTGGCCCACTGCGGCGGCTGCGGCAAGCCCTGTGCCGGCGGGTCGGCGTGCGTGGCGAGCTCGTGCGTGCAGCTACAGGCGCCCACGGTCAAGGACGGTTCGACGGTGTCGGGCACGGACTTGTTCTATCAGTACAGTCCGCTGAGCGGAGGCTCGGTCAAGGCCAACTGGACGGCCGTCAGCAGTGCCAGCAGCTACCAAGTCGCCATCGGCACGAGCGCCGGCGCCACAGATATCAAGGCGTACACCGATGTAGGCAATGTCACGAGCGCGACCGTCACGGGCTTGACCCTGCAGGGCGCCTGGACGGGCGTCACCTACTACGTCTCCGTGCGCGGCGCGGTGGGCAGCGGCACGGGCAGCGTGGGCACCTCAAACGGCGTGCGGATTGCCGAAGCGGTCAGCTGGGATGGCACGCAAACCGGCCTGCGCGCCCCCGACACCAAGGGCGGCTACACAACCGCTTGGCCGGCCAGCGGCTTCTTGGCGGTTTACGGCGCGCACTACTTTGAGTCTGTCGTCATCGCCCAAAGCACCACAGTCTACGTTCAAGGTTGGGGCAAGGCCGACAACATCTCAGAAGGCATCGCCGCTAACGACAGCAAGGTCACCGCGCCGCGCGATGGCTGGCTTGAGATCTATGCCAATGACATCAAGGTAGACGGCGTGATCAGCGCATCTGGCCGCGGCTACGGCGGCGGCGGGGCGGGCGGCGCCACGTGCAGCAGCGCGGCACCGCGGGGTCGCGGCGGCTTTGGCGGCCTGGGCGGCGAAGGCGGCAACGGCAACAGCAACGGCTGCGCGGGCGGCAGCGGCGGCGGCGGCGGCGCGCCCTTTGGCCCGGCGGGCACCAGCAATTGCGTCGCCGGCGGCAAGGCCTCCATGTTCGGCGGCGGCGGCGGCGGTTCCGGCCAGTGGGGCTGCAGCGGCGCCTCGACGGGCGGCGCGGGCGGCGTCGGCGCGGGTGCGGGCGGTGCAGGCGGCGTGGGCGACATCGGCGGATCGCCCGCGGCCAACAGCCCCAGCGTGGGCTCAGCCGGTGGCGCAGGCGAATTCACGGCCGGCGGTGGCGGCGGCGGCGGTCA
>JBIKTV010000695.1:0-2595 GCA_044347905.1 Myxococcota bacterium | reverse complement strand
GGGGTCAGACAGCGCAGCCACCGCGGACACGGCTTCCTCGACCGATTCGACGGCCGGCGACACGGCCATGGCGCCCAAGGACATCGTCGACACCGCCGTGGCCAACGGCAGCTTCAAGACGCTGGCCAAGCTGCTGGGGGACGCGGGCCTGGTCGAAACGCTCAAGGGCGCCGGGCCGTTCACGGTTTTTGCCCCGACGGACGCGGCCTTTGCCAAGCTCGATCCCAAGGTGCTGGAAGCCCTGGGCAAGGACAAAGCCCAGCTCGCCGCCGTGCTCAAGCACCACGTGTTGGCCGGCAAGGTCGCCTCCAAGGACGCCAAGACGATGTTCGCCACCAGCGTCGCCGGCTATTCGCTGCCGATTCAAGTGGACGGCGGCAAAGTCAAGGTCGGCGGTGCGACGGTGACTACCGCGGACGTTGACGCGTCCAACGGCGTGATTCACGTGGTGGATCAAGTGATTCTGCCGCCTACCCTGGTCGATCTGGCCATGGCTAGCGCGGACCACAAGACCCTGGTCGGCTTGGTGGCCCAGGCCAAGCTCGTCGATGTGGTGGCCAACACCGGGCCGTACACCGTGTTTGCCCCGACCGACGCCGCCTTTGCCGCCGTGCCCAAGGCCGCGCTCGACGCGTTGGCCGCGGACGAAAAGGCCCTTCAGGGTGTCTTGACCCACCACGTGCTGGCCGGCGCCGTCAAGGCTGCGGACGTCAAGACGATGTTTGCCAGCAGCTTGGCGGGCTTCTTCCTGCCCGTGGTCGCAAAGGGCGGCAAGATCAGCGTGGGCGGCGCCAACGTCATCGCCGCGGACTTGATCGCCACCAATGGCGTCATCCATGTGATTGACAAAGTGATTCTGCCGCCGGACGTGGTGGACATCGCCCTGGCCAGCCCGGACCACACCACCTTGGTGGAGCTCACGGGGCTGGCCGGCTTGGTGGAGACGCTCAAAGGCAAGGGCCCGTTCACGATTTTCGCGCCGACCAATGCCGCGTTTGCCAAAGTCGACGCCAAGACTCTGGACGGGCTCAAGGCTGACAAGGCCGCGCTGGCCGGCGTGCTGACCTACCACGTGGTGCCCGGCTTGGTAACGTCTAAGGATGTCGTGGCCGGCGAAGTGGCCACTGTGCAGGGGGCCAAGATCACCCTGGGCAAGACGGACAAGGGCGTGACCGTCAACGGAGCCACTGTCATCGCCTCAGATGTCTTGGGCACCAACGGGGTTATCCACGTCATCGACGCCGTGTTGCTGCCGCCCGCCAAGTAGCCAGCGCTCTGCTGCGGACGGTCAGCCTTTGCGGGTTGGCCGTCCGCCAGCGTGCGATCCGGCAGTTGCATTTCTCCTGTGCCCAGCCAATATGTCGGCCGGGCGGGCATGGAGACAACCGCGCAGGAATTCATGACGGCATTGCGAAATCTTGGCTCTTATCTGGTGTTTGCCTGTCTTGCGTTGACTGCGCCTCAGCAGGCTCTGGCCGATCCGCCGCAGCAAGCCGCCGCCGATGCCTACACGAACCTGGCACCGTCTGTGGTGGCGTGGGGTGGGATCTCGAGTCTTACCGCAGTGTTAGACATGGTGACCGCCGCTGGACCGCAGCTGGGACTGCCTCCCGCCGACCCGGCGTCGCCCAAAGGCAGCTGGTGGCAGCAGGCAGAGACCTCCGCCAAAGCCATGGGGATCTCTAATCTTTCCTGGCTCCGCCGCGACCAGCCGATCCGCTTCTTCTTGCAGGATGAAGGCGGGCCTCCCGGCGTGGCGGCCGGCGTCGTGCTGCTGCCGATGACCAATCAAGCGGCGGTGCTGCAGGCCCTGCAAGGCGCGCAGCTGGGCGCAGAGGGTCACGCGGCGATCTTCATCCCCACCGACACCGATCTGCACCTGTACCTCGACTTTTTGCCCGACCAGCTGGCGGTGACCTTTGAGACGTCGCGCTGGCAACGCGCGGCCCCCGTGGCGTCGGGGCCCCTGGGCAAGGCCGCCGTGCCGGGCCTGTTCAGCGCGGGCATCAGCGTGGCCAACCTCGCGGCGCTGCGGCCCAAAGAGCTGCAGAAGCTCAAAGACGCCCTGCGCGACCCCAAAGGCCTGCCCAAGTCGGCACAGCTGGGCGCGACCCAATACTCTGCTGTGATCAAGCAAATCGCTGAAGAATTGGACACCTTTGAGCTGGTGATCGGCGGAGACAAGACCAGCCTGCAGGTGGGCTTTCGCGTGCGCGGTCGGCCCAGCACGGCGATGGCCAAAGCGCTGCAGGCGGGGGCAGGGCGCTCGATCGAACCGCTGGCGCGCTTGCTGCCGGCCAAGAGCTATTTTGCCGCGGCGAGTGATGTAGACCCGCAGCCGGGTCTGGCGCAACTGCCCGCCAGCTTTGCGATCTTGGACACTGCCCTGAAGATCCCCAAGCGCCAGAAGGTGGGGGTGCAGAAGCAGTTTACCGCGCTTGCTCAAGGGCTTACCGGGCAGGTGGCCCTGGGGCTCTACCCAGATGGCGACAGCGCCCTTGGCCTGTTGACGCTGGTAGGGGCCAAGGATCCGGCGGTTTTTCGCCGAGAGGCCGCGCGCTTTGCCGGTCAGCTGGCGCTTTTGCTGATGGACAA
>JBIKTV010000023.1:0-26275 GCA_044347905.1 Myxococcota bacterium | reverse complement strand
AGGCGCTTGACGTCCTTGGTCACGTTGATGCGGCACAACTCGACTTCCGTATGCAGGTCCGGCTCGGTCGGGCTCCACTCAATCTTTAGGGTTTCCGCAATCTTGCGGTGACCCTTGAAGTCCAGATTCTCTTTGTACGAGATGAAATCGGTGAACTCCTCGATGTACCGCGCCACCAAGTACACCGTGGCCGGCAGCTTGAAGTCGCCCGGGTTGAACTGCTTGATTTCCGGCTCCCACAGGAACAGGTCATTGCCCTGCCCGTCCACGGCGTAGCCAGCTTGCACTTCAACGGCCAGCTGGCCCTGGGAGCGCGCCGACACGCGAAAGCCGCCCAGCGCGTGGGGCACAAGGCCCGGGCCGTGCATCATGCGGTTGTGCAGCCGGCGCTTCTCGACGTGGTAGCGCTCGCCGTCGTTCCAGTCCTTCTCAGTGGTGCGAAAACCGCGAAAGAAGTTCAGGCGGCGGTAATTGCGTTCGGTGATCTCGGCCATGGGTTCCTCATTGGACTCGGGCGGTTGCGCTTCTGGTAGGGCTCAGCTTCGCGGGGCAGTATCTGGGTTCAGGGTCAGGGAGCTTCGGACCAGTCGAAATCCGACTCGGCCTCGACGAACGCCTCGCCGATGATCAGACCGTGATCCTCTTCGTCCAGCTCCGCCTGATCGGCAAAGGTCAAGAAATACATAGTGTGCGCCGGTCGCTCGGCCTGAATCACCCGGTGGATGCGGATGATCTGGTCGTCGCTAAAGGACGACGCGGGCTGGGGCAATTCGACGACAAAGCAATGCGCTAGGTTCATCGGCGGCAGGACAACCGATGTGATGCCGATCTCTGAGGTCACGCCAATGCGAAACGGCTCAAAAGGCCAGGCATTTTCATAGATCTGCGGCTTGACGCCGACGTACATTTCCAGCAACTGCTCCAGCGCCTTGCGGGTGCCGCGGATGCTGTACAAGGCCGGAGCCCTGCGCAGCCAACGCCGCTGCTGTTCCACTGGCCAGTCGGCCTCGATCTGCAGGGCGATCCAGCTCGCCAGCCACGGGATGAACTGGGCGTCCGTCTCCTGAGGGCGAAACAGGCTGGGCAAGCGGTCGAGGTTGTCGCCGACCTTGTCATACAGCTGCTGAAAAATCCACAGAAATTCGTGCAGAAGGTGGTTTTCGCCCGCGGACTGCGCCTGGAAAATCTGCGGCAGAAAGCGCATCCAGCTCTGCTTGGCGACCGAAAGCTGCACAATCGTCGAGGCATCGACCAGTTGCCCGCGCATCGGTGCCTGTTCGACAACCGAGCCCTCTTCGGCATAGGCCTCGACATAGCGCGCCAACGGCGGCGGCAAACCCGCCTGCTGCAACACAATGCACGCATCGGCATAGCGCAGGGTCGTCAGCTCAGGGACGATGACCTTGCGCAAGGCGCGATCGAACGCTCTGCCACCCGGTCGGCTAGGACCAGCTGGGCCGCGAGGCGTGCGATCAGTGGGGGGAGTGGCCATGGACTGCTCCGGAACGCCTCAGAATCAGACGATGCGCTCGTGCGCCTTCTCAACCACTTCGACCCGCACCACGTGAACGAGCTCGCCCGCGCCGACCTTGAATTGGTCCACTTCGAGCTTGCTGCCTTCGTCCACCAGGCGCACCCGGTCCACAAAATCGACACCCGGCACGTCTTCAATGACGTGGTACAGGTCAACGCGGTACACCGGACGGCCAAACGGCCAGCCCTTGCCATCCTTGCCGCCCTTGAGGGGGTGCAGGAACATGCGGATCCGCCTCTCAATTTCCCGCTTGACCCGATCGGACCCGGCGGCCTGGAGCACCACAATCTCGACTACCACGCCCAGCTCGCGGAACGTCGGCCGCTGCACGTTGAGCATGGTCGAAATCAGCTTGCGGTCCGCCAGATGGTTGCGCACCTTGCGGAGCAGTTCCGTAGACGGAATGGGCTTGTCCATGAAGTCTGGGTGGGTCTCAGCGACCTTGGGCACGATCACCACGGTGATTTCGCCCTCGCGCTCAAAGGTCGGCAAAGCGCAGACGCGCGCCACCGAGTTCGAGGCCTCGATCGCCAGCCACTCAAAGTCCTCCGCCGTAACAGCCCGCCCCTTGGCCTTGAGCGAGTGCGGACCGCGGCGCTTGGCCTCTTCAATGGTCTCCAGGTCGCAACCGCCTGCCGCGGCAAACACGTTGCGCACGCTGTCGATGTACGGCACGCCTTGCAGCAGCACCGTCACACTGTCGGGCGGTACGTTGCCCTTCTCGCCGTCGCCGACCTGGTAGCGCTTACAGACGATGTTGCGGTCGCCCTTGGGCGGCACGAGGCCGTGGATGCCGTCGCCAAACTTGATCTCGCTGGTGACGATGTCTTTGACATAGTGGCGCGAATTGCTCTTGGACTCGTAGAGGCTGTCCACCTCTCGCCAACGCACCAGCACGCCGCCGTCCGGCGAGTCTTCGACAAAGCGCTCTCCAAATTCCCGTTCCAGTTCAAGCAGGTCTGGACCGACCGGCCGCTCGCGCTCGCGCACCCACACTTCCTGACCGGGCAGCACTGGCCCGCGGACGAACTTAAAGCTCTGGTTGGGCGTCGCCTTAGACGAGCCGAGGATTTCCTCCGCATACGTCGTCACATTGGTCGCATAAGTGGCGTTCAACAGGACATTGCGCAACATCGGCGGCTCGTCATAACCGCCAAATTCCAGGCGGGCGCGCAGCCAGTACAGCGGCACGCCAAAGCGCTTGTGGGCGCGGTGATCCGTCGGCCCGACAAACTCAATGAACCCCGACTGGGTAAAGCCGTAGGTCTGATCGCGGGTGATGAGCGACTGCCAGTCCTTGCCGTTCCAATACTCCCAGTTGATCACCTGTTCAGCGTGCAACTGGTTGAGCTGCTTAGAGGTCTGCCCCGGACCGGCCTTGAGCCGGCGCCCAGGTCCGTCGGTCTCCGCCAGCTCAAAGAACAGGTGGATGCGCTCATTTGGGAACGGCGGCGGACCGGGAGGATTGGGGCCATCGTAATTCTGCAGCTTGAACCCGAGGTAGAGCGTCGGGCTCTCTTCGGCAATCGGCTGGAACGGCTGGAACGGCTTGCCCGCTTCGCCGGACCCTGCGAGGGCAGTAAAATCGCTGTACAGAAAGTCGTTGTAGGCCAGGACTTTCTCAAAATCGTGCTCTTGTTCCACAAAGCGCAGCGCCAGGTTCTTGAGCTGTGGCGGGCGCAGAGGGCGGACGTCCTTCCACACCCAGCGGTCGTTCTCAAGCTCGTACGTGCCGGGAACGCCAAAGTCGCCGCGTTCGATGCGCGCGCGCACCCACACCGCCTCTTTGCCGTTGACGTCGACGGCCTTGATGTCTTTGGGCCGCTTGAACGACACGGCGCCCGACACGGTCAGGCACTGGCTGTCGTCGCGAAAGCCAAAGCCCGGATCTTCCATGTCAAAGTCGCCAACGCCGTTGCGTCCCAGTAGGCGCCAGCGCTTGCCGTTGTGGTACTCCCACGCCACGACCAGATCGGGCGACGGCGCAGGCAAGGGCGACACGGAAGCGTCCGCCAGCTCAAAATCGATGCGCACATCGGCGTCTGGGTGGTTGAGCACGCGCTCGCAAGCGATATACAGCGCGGCGTCCACGGTGGGCTCGCGGCCAAACGGCTGCATCAGCCGATCGCCCTCCAGCTTGAGGAACAGCCCGCCCGACAGGTTGGCCAGGGCTTGGTCCGGCTGCTCGCCTTCACCGGTCAGCTCAAGCTTCATGCTGACGGTGTCGACCAAGGTGTCGGCTGCAGAGTTCGGCACCTCAATCAGCTTGCCGCGCAGGAACCGGCCCGTTGCATCGCCGACCGACGTCTCCGCCATCGAAGGCGGACCGATGAGGGCAACCTGATCGGCCTCCGTCTCCAGGGGCGGGCTGGCCAGGGCGCGCCAACGCTCACCGTCAAAGTATTCCCACTCCACCTGCTTGACGAGCGGCGTCTGGTTGCTGCCGTGAGCGGTGGTGCGGATCGTCAGGATCGAGGTCTCGTCAAAGGCCTCCAGGCGCTTGTCGCCCACAAAGATGAAGCGCTCCACGCTGCGCACGCCGGACCAGAGCTCCAGCCCCTCGCGCTTGCGCCCCAGGAGCCCCGTGTAGTCCGAGAAGGTCTCGTGGTACTGGCTCATGCACATGGCCAGCTGCGCGTTCGTGACGCACAGGTCGCTCTCGGTCTCAAAGGCGATGGTGCTGCCATCCGGCCCCGGCTTCGTGCCCACGCGGGCGCCATGGGGCACCGTGACCATGTCCGCCTTGGGATTGAGGCCAAAGCGCAGCACCGTCCGGGCCGGCTGAGGCGGCGCGAGGGTGATGCCCATCAGCTCCAAGAAAGCCAGAAAGTTCTTGTCCGGGACTCGGTTGAGCCGGTACAAGGTCATTTCTGTCATCCAGGCGAAAAGCTCAATCAGAGTAACGCCGGGGTCCGAGCGGTTGTGGTTGGTCCACTCGGGGCAGTACTGCGGGATCAGCCGAATCGCTTCCTGGACGATGTCCTCAAAGCTGCGGTCGTCGAGATTTGGACTTGGGATCATAGATCCTGCTCCCGCCTCAGGTAGAAGGGATACACAAGGTTGCGATCGACGTTGGTCGACCTGATCTTGTACTTGATGTCGACCACCATGAGGGAGTCTTCACCGCCGCGACTGGGATTGGCCGAAACCCGCACCTCGGTGATGCGCGGTTCCCACTTGTTCAAGGCCTCGGCGGTGTAGAACGCCACCATGCCGGCCGTTGCTGTCGAATTGGGGTGGAATACGTAGTCGTGAATGCGGCAGCCGAACAAGGGCCGCATGACCCGCTCGCCAACGGCGGTACCAACGATGAGGCGAATGCTCTCTTCGATGTTGTCGCCGCCTTCCGAGAGGCCCATGCCGCCCACGGAATTGATCTGCAGCGGAAAGCGCATGCCGCATCCGAGGAAGCTCTTGACCATGCGCGGCTACCTCCAAGGTGGGGACTCTGTCCCTTTCACCGACTCCGCCCTCTTTCCTACCAACCGGAGCAATCCTAGCCAGCGGACCCCTGCTGTCAACGGCACCGGCGCGCATTCTCGCCATTGCCCGCACAATAGCCGCCGCACCACTAGGCGGACATGGAGCTGACCCGTTGAATCGCCAAGGCAAAGCCCAAAACGACAGCGGCCCGCCGCAGATCGCTCTGGGCAGGCCGCGCGATCTCGCCAGAGGGCTACGAACCCTTGACGTTGCGAGAGAAAGCGATGGTGGTCCGGTAACCTTCCTCGCCGCGGTAGCTGTGGGTAGCCGACACGATCAAGTACTTGCCGCTAAACGACTTGCCAAACCCTTCGAACTCAATGGTCTTTCCCGGAATGGCCTTGGGGTCGCCATCCATCGTGATCTCGCCGTTCATGAAGTCCATCGAGAACTGATCAAAAAGCGCCTGGGCAAGCGCCTTGGCCTCTTCCTTGGTGTTGACCGGCTGATCGACGACGATGTATTTGCGCCCCGTCGACCCTGATCCGTACAGGCCAGTGCCGGTCTCTGAGTGGCCCTTGGCGCCGTCAAAGCTGTACGTCGACGACGTCACTTTGGCCACAATGTTCTTCTTGGTCACAAAGTCCCAGCTGCGCACCTCAACGGCCGCGTACTGCTGCACGGTCGAGAGGCGGAACTGCAGGTGCAAGAACGGCTTGGCATCGCCCGAACCGCCCTGGCCACTGCGCTCGCGGGAAATCTTGATCACCGGCGCCGAAGCGGGATCGGGCTTGCGAAAGTTCACCTTGGTCGCGCCGTCGTCGCCGGCCTTCATCTCAAGGCTCGCGCCCACTGCCTGCAAGAACTCAAAATCGCTCATGTTGAGCTGCGGCACGTAGTGGTGCTTGACCGACGCCGAGCCGAGCTCCCCGGCGCTCATCTTGTCGCTGGTCTTGCCGCCCTCATTGGCCTTGGAGTTGTTGATCACTTCCGAGATCGGCGTGGTCGGCGAGATGCTGGGCTTGAGGCCGTCACCCCAGGTCTTGGAGCGCTGGCCGCGGGTCAAGCGGTGCATCTTGTGGTAGCCCGAGATCGTGGTGTGATAGCCGGCCTCAACGTCAAAACTCGGCTCGACGTAGGCGATTTCACCGGTCATCAGCGTCGACGACTTGTCCATCCCCAAGCCGATCTCGACCTCTGTGCCGGGCTTGAAGGTGTCGATCAAGTCGAGCTGCTCGAGCTTCATCATGTCGTATTCGACCGAAAACATGTCGGGCTGATCGAGCCGCAAATCCACCGACACCGAAACGATGCCTTCGCCCGCGCGCGTCTCAAGCGACTTGCCGGTGTCGGTCTGGATGGCAGTGCTGCCCGCGAGTTTGACGGTCAGGCTGGCGACGTTCTTGTCCATGGCGACACTCCCTTGGGTCGTTCCCTATGCTGGGCGCGTCGTTCCCGATGGTTGGGTACGTCGCTCCCCTTTGCAGGCCCGAACAGGCGCCGCGAAGGCCCTGCTCGCCAGTGGCTGTGCGTGCGCGTGCGCCGGCCTGCCAAAGCGGGCGCTGGCGACCCCATCCGCACAACCGGGCTGGAACCATTGGGCCGAGTCCGCCGCGGGGGTGCGGCCCGCGACGCCCGACCCAACAGGTCTCAGCGGATAATCGGCGGAATCAACAGCCGCTGCCCCGGGGCCAGCTTGAGCGGATCGTCGATGCCGTTGGCATGGGCGATGCGCCGCCACTCCGCCGGATCGTCGTACTCGCGGCTAGAGATCCCCTGCAGGGTGTCGCCGCGCCCCACCAGGTGAACGTGGGCCGTGTCCGGGCTGGACTTGGTCTCGTTCTCTGGCGGTTCTTCCGCGAGCGTCAGCTTGCAGGTCGCGCGCACCGGCGTGCCATCAGGCAAGAACATCGTGTAATTGACGTCCAAGCCAGTGACGAACCACATGCCCGTGTTGACCTTGTTGGGACTGGCTTCCGCCGACCAACCCGAGCCCCACAGGAACACCACCCGAGGCGGGCGATGCAAGTGCTCGTTAGCCTTGAGCAGCTGCTCAAACCACTGCACATGTTCGACATACACGTTCTTGCGCTGGTCAAAGCAGTCAAACAGCAGCTCGCCAAACTCCAGTTGCGCCGGATTGCCCGTCGTAAACTGATGCTTGGGAGCGCTGCGCCCAGCCTGACGCCCCTGCTTGGGTGCCATCGACTTGGTGACGCGGACCGCCTCAGGATTGAACATGAAGTCGTGAAAACTCGGAACGAACTTCCCCTTGGAAGCGTCGTCCGCGTAGACCTCGATCCGGGCCTTCGTTGGGTCAGACATGGAGCCCCCTTCTCTCGCGCTCGCGCTTGATCCGCACCATCACCGACCTCGCGACCTTCATCGCCAAGGCCTCCAAATCCTGCACGTTGCTGCCGTGTTCCTCGGCCGCCGCGCGCTCCTTCTCAGCACCGCCGCCAGCCTTGCCGGCCTTGTGCCCGCCGACACCGGCCATGGGCATGCCCACAGTCGGATCAGCGCCGCTCGTCACGATGCTTTCGGACAACGGCTTTGCCGCCGCTGCCGCAACCACCGCTTGCGCCGCCGGTGCCACCAAGGGCAGCACGTTGGATGCCGGCGCAGACGTTACTGAAAGCACGCGGGTCATCGCCGCGGCTTGGGTGGCCTTGATGCCGGCCGTCGCACCGCCACTGCGGCCCGAAGCTGCCATCGAGGCCTGCATGGCCGCCGCGGGATCGCCGCCTGCGCGGAAATCACTCGGCATGACCTGCTCGCCTTCAAAGGCGGCCATCGGCGCTGCGCTCGGCGAAGCCCGGTGGGTGTGACCCCGCCGCGCCATGACCGCCTGACTCAGGCGATCGGCACCGCGCACCGCACTCGGCGACGGCGCTCCATCGCCAAAGAACATCTCCGCATCGCCCTGCACCAATCCGAGCAGGTCGCCGGCCCCCAGAGCTGCTGCCCCGTAGCCCACCCGCGAACCGGCCACTCGACTCAACGACCGCGAAGCCGCTTGACCGCGGGGCGTGGTGTGGAGCCAGTTTGAGCGACGCTGTTGGCCGAGCAGATTGCGCCCGCGCTTGAGGCCAAGAGGCGCAAACTCGTGGAGTTTGACCGCCGCAAGCTTGCGCGAATCTGCCTTTGGCGCCGCAGACTTGACCGACCGTGCGCCGGTTTCCTCAGCTGAACCAACCGCTGAACCAGCGCCAGCCGCCTCGGCCGCCGGGGCCAGCATGGTGCGCTCTACTTCGGGGCTGTTCATCGGCCGTGGCGCGGGTCGCTGGCCAAAGTCGCCCGAGGCGAGGGCAGCCAGGGCCGCAAAGCCGCTGAGCACCAGGTTGTCGCCATCGACCGCCGCCGAGACAGGCGTTCCGGCGCGGCTCTGGGTCGGCGCGGACGCTGCCAAACCTTGCTTGGTCGCCGCCTTGGCCGATCCCTGCGCTGCCACCGCCCGCGAGGACGCGATAGGCGACTCGAAGTTGCCGTCCGCCGTGTCGCGCATGGCGAGCAGTTCACCGGCGGGCGTTGCGTCCGTCGCCATGCGCCGCAGCACTTTGCCCGCCACATCCGAGCGGCCGAGCCACTTCGCGGCAAAAGCAGAGGCGATGTCGCGCTCGGCAGCGGCAGTGGGCTCGCCAAGGGCCTGCAGAATCGTGCGCAGGGCCTGAGGAGTCAGGCTGTCCACTGCGGCCGAAGCCGAGCGACCACTGCGAGGGTTGCGATCCGCAACACCTTGGGATCCAACACCCTGAGATCCGGCGCCCTGAGATACAATACCCTGAGTTCCAATGCCCTGAGTTCCAACGCGGTTCGAAGCTGGCGTTGCTGCCCGCCCAGCGCGCCGGCCTTCAGCCGCTACGGAAGACCGCGACGGCGTACCGGTCGCAGAGCCTCGCTCGGCGCTGCCCCGCGCGCTGTTCCTGCTCGCCGAAGGAGATTGGACCGCCGCAGAGCCGCCGTCCACGGACGCCAACGGCGATCCGTCTTCGCCCAACGAGAGCAATTCGCCGGCGCCATCACTCGCGGCCGCCTTGGACACTGCGGTACCAGCCGACAAGCGCTTGGCCAACCAGGGAGTCAGTGCATCGGCCTGGCCACCTGGAGCCGCGGCGAGAACGCCCAATTCCGCAATGCCGCTGACGGATTGCAGCACAGACGAACCGCGCTGACTGCCCGAAGCCACCGTGCGCAGAGCTGCCACGGCCTGCCGCTGTGCCCGCTCCACGGCCGCCACTGCAGCCATGGCCGCTGAAGCCCGAGCCAGCGGACGATTGCCAACGCTCCGCTCACCGGCCGGACCCTGCGCGCGTGCTGCACCCGACGAGGCCAGTGCTGCACCCGACGAGGCCAGTGCTGCACCCGACGAGGCCAGTGCTGCACCCGACGAGGCCAGTGCTGCACCGCGCGAAACTGCTGCCGAATCTGCCCGCGGAGCGTCGCCAGAGGCAGCTGCTTCCGCTTCAGCACCCGGAACGAGCCACTCGCCTGGAGCCTCTCGCTGGGCATCGGCCAACCCGTGCGCGAAGCGACTCGACGCCGCCGACCCCTGAGGCAGCCCCAACGCCCGGGTGTCGAGCGCAGAAGCACCGCGAAGGGACCAGCTTGCCTGTGCCGAACCCGCAGCCGAAGTGCCAGCGGTCTCTGCGGAAGGCTCAAGGCCCAGGAGAGATCGACCGACAAAGCGCTCGGCAAAACCAGAAACCGCCGCTGCAGAGAGGCCCGGTACTCCGCCGGTGGCCTTGGCCCACTGCTGGGCGATTCGCTCTACGAGTCGGGAGGTTGGCAAAGCCGCCCCCGAACTAGCCACGGCGCCAGCCGCAGACGCCGCTGGAGACACAGCCCCGCCAGCCGACCGGCGAGACTCAGCGGCCGCCGTCGAAGCGGAGTGAGCCTGAGGAGCGATCCACGAAGGCAACTGGCCGGACGCGGCAGCGCGAGCAGCGGCCGTCGACCCACCGGCCACGCGCCGCGATGGGGACTGTGCTGGCGACGACGCTGCGATTCCTGCCTGAGCGCGGCCTGCCGCGGCTGGACTGGACGCGCCTGGAGCCCTGCCCTTGCCATCCACCGCCCCGACGGCGCGTAGATCAAGAGATTCTGCAGCCGCAACGACCTCTTCGGCCAGGCCAAGGATCTCGCGATCATCGCCGCCAGAGGCCAGGGAGCCGCGGTAGGTGCGGCCCGCGCGGACGCCGCGGAAGGCCTCAGCGGCTTGTTCTGACCAAGCCTGCCAACGCTGCAGAGGCGCGGAGGCGCGTTCCTGCTGGGCGCCCAGATCGCCAGGACCTGAGACAGACGCGAGATCTGCGAAGGCGCGCCGCGACACCGAGCCCGCCTGAGGGGCAGGACCGACCGGAGAGCCGCTTGCCTGGCCAGCCCGGACGGGTGTGGCCAAAGCTGCCGGGGACGTCGCCGAAACCTGAGCTGGCGCCACACGGCCATCAGCGGCTGTCGCCGTTTGATGAACCGCCATCTTGGCCAAGCCGCGGTCAAGGCGCTCCAGGTGAGCGCGCGCGTGACCGACCGCAGCTGCCATGCCTGCGAACGAACGCGGCGCCGACGAAACGGACGACTCAGACACCGACTGGCTTGAACGAACCTGGCCGCTCGACGGAAGTTGGCCGCCGACCTGCGTCGACTGAGTGCTGGCCGCGACTCGTTGAGCTGCAACGGTCAACTGCTGGGCGGACTGCTGAGCGCTCCACTGGTGGCGCAGCGCTGCGAAGCTCTGGGCCCGGGTCTCCGCACCAACAAACGCCTTGCCGCCAGACGCCTTGCCGCCAAATGCCTTGCCGCCAGACTCCCCAGCGCCGACGGGCTGAGGTGATGCCTGAGGTGCCGAATTGGCTTGCTGCGAAGTGCTCCGAGCCTGCGGGGTGGAGGCCCTCATCGGCCGATCGGCCGAATCAGCGACACCTGCCGCGGTGGGATCGGCCAGGCCAAACTCCGCCGACGGCAAATCGAGCAGCGCCAACTCAGCCGCCTGCTCAGCCATCCGCAGAGCGCGGGGAGCTGCCGCAGAAGTCTGCGCTTGTGCGACCGAACTAAACGGGCTAGCCCAAGCCGTGCGCAGCATCGATGGCTGACGGCCAGCCGCGGCAACACGCTGAATCGACGAGTTCAAGGGCGACCCACCGACAGAGGACGGGCTCGCAACCATGGCGTCTGAGAGCGCTGAGCCCTCTGACCGTCGAGCACCGGCGTCCGTACGCGAAGCTGCGGCGATCGACTGCAGGGGGCTGTCACCCCCCACGTCCCCACGCGACTGGGGCATGGAGACCCCGGTGGTGTCGGCGCGACGAACTTCGGCAAGGACCCGGCGGAGCTCTTTGAGCTTGTTCTGCAGGTGCAAGGGGGCGCGGCGGGCCTGGCCTTTGGCCGCGCTGGACTTGGCCACAACGCTGGGAGATTTTGCCTTGGATGCCGACGACTTGGGCGAGGATGCCTTGGCCTTGGCGCCACTGCGAACGCGCGCGGTCTCTGCTTCTACGGCCGCTTCTAGGTCGGCGATGTCGCCCTGGCCCTCTTCCTCTTCCAGAATCAACTGAACGAGGTCTGCCAGTTCGCCGACTTGCAGGCTGCGGAGGTCCGCACCGAGGCGGGTGAGCAGCGTGGGCTCGGCGACCAACTGGGCTGCCATATTCCACGCGGAGGGACCAAAGCCGCCGCCAAGGGTCGACAGGCCGGCCAGGCCACCCAGCCAACGGTCGTGGCCGTGGGTGAGCGCCGCCGACGCGGAACTGTGGGCAGCGCCAAGCGCACGACCACCGTCCCAGCGAGACAACACCGTGTGATGCAAAGTGAACACGTCTGCCGCTTGCGCAGCGTTCGTGCCGCTTGACACCGCTTCCGCGGGCAGCTTGTCTGGATTTCGCTCAGCCACGGGGTACCTCCCAATCGCGGTCGGAATTGCTCACGGCCTAGGCCGCAGGCAGCAAGAGATGCCTAGCCGGCAGCGTAGGTAAAGTAGTTGTACGCCACGCGAATTTGCTCAAAGCCGACCTGGCCGGCCATCGAGTTGAACGCAGGCCCGGTGTACTCGACAAAGAAACAGTCGAAGAAGTCGTAGTGACCAATCGCCTGGTACTTGCGGTCCAGCACCACGATGGTCAGCTGGAAGCGACCAGCCGCGCCGGTGGGGACTGCCGCCCCCTGCAGGCCCATCTTGAGCAGGTTGTAGAACTCGCCGGAAGAGGCGAAGAACCCGCGCTTCATGGTCAGCGGCTCGAACTTGCCGGGGCCACGCATGTTGTACATGTATTCGTTGTTGCCGCCCGAGCGGATCGGCACCGGCTCGGCCTTCCAGGAAATGCCACCGATTTCACTGAATTGGCCGTACGTGATCTTCTCAATCACGATGTTGAACGCGTAAGCCACATCGGGGCTGCCGTTCTCATAGGTGCTGTGCGAGGTGTCGTTGCCGCCGCCCTTGGGCGAAATCGACGCGAGGACCGGTGGCTTCCAGATCTCCGGGGCCTTGGTCGGCACGAGCTTGCCCGGCGTAGTGGCCGGCTTGGTCGGCTTCTTGGGCGTGGGCTTGGCCGGCGCCTTGGGCTTGGTGGTCTTGGCCGGGGCCTTGGGCTTGGGCGCATCCATCGCCGCGAGGGCCAAGTGCTCGTCTTCGCTCCAGTCGACCAGCTGCGGGGCGCCAGCGGGCAGGGAAAGCATTGAGCCGGTCGTCTTGGAAGGCTCAGCGGCGACCAACCGCGAGGAGCGACTGCGCGAGGCGGCCGAACCGGGCTGGTTCACTGCGGAATTGGGCTGAGCGGGGAGGGTCGCTGCCATGATGTCCTCCGAAGTACTTTCCTGCGGGTGGCGGGCCGGATCAGTTGGATGCGGGGCCCTGGTAACGCTGCTTTGACGGTCGCTGCTGCGGTTCTGTCGTTCGGGGGGCGCGGGTCCTGCCTAGTCGCCTTGAGGCGCCGGGGCCGGAAGTCACCGCGACCGGTCTCCCCTATCCTATGCAGGATGCGTGCCAGATGCACGTCCTGCTCGCCAAGGTGGGGTGGCTAGGCTCCACCTTCTTGGGTCATCGTATCGATTTCCTGTACGACGCGCACGCCGATGAACTCGGCCGGGCGGTGCGGGGCGAGCCATACATCGACCAGAACCTGGCCATTGTTGACCGTTTCTGGGGTGTTGAGCTCTTCATCGCAGTTGACGATGTACGCCTCGTCGGCGGCCGCACCGTTGAGATAGCCGCGCCGCCAGAGTTGATCGAGAAAGAACTTCACGTCGCGCTGGACAATGTGCCAGAGGCGCTCGTCGTTGGGCTCGAACACCACCCACTGCAGGCCCGAGTTGAGGGCGCGGCCGATGGTGAGGATGGTGCGGCGCACCGTGATGTGTTTGAGCTGGGTGTCACTGCTGGCCGTTCGAGCGCCCCAGAGGCGGATGCCGCGCTGAGCGAACACCTGCATGCAGTTGATGCCCTCTCCGTTTAGCGTGGCCAGGTCGCCCTGCTGCAAGACGATCGACAGGTCGACCACGCCCTCAAACGGCTCATTGGCCGCGGCGCGGTAGACGCCGAACTCGCGATCGCAGCGGGCAAAGACACCGGCGACGTGACCGCACGGCGGAACCTCGCGGCGAGCGCCCATCGGCACGATGTAGGGGTAGTAGAAGGCGGCATAGGAAGTGTCAAAGAGCCGACGCCAGACCATGGCCCCAGTGGGGTTTGTGTCGGGCGGCAGGTCGAGGATACAGAACCGATCTTGCTTGGTTTCGCAGACGGAAATGGCCAACTGCTGGACCGTCTCCATGTCTTTCTGCGTCCAGAGACCGCGCTGAATGAACCACGGCAGGTCTGGCATGCAAATCAGATCGGCTTCTTCTAGCTCAGCGTTGCCCAGCAGGCCGTAGCGCTGGCCAGGGCCGTTGTCCATGCCAATGAAGTCTTCTGGCCGGGTGGTGAACAGGCCGTCCGCGCCGCCGTCCAGGACCGCAAGCGAGATCTCGACCGGAAACACCTGGGGCATGGCGGACGGCGCGTGCAGGTCCGTCACGGTGATCAGCTGCGAGACCCCGTTGATTACGCGCTCCGCGTAGCGCGGCGACTGGCGGGCGAGGTTGAGATCGCGAAAGACCTCTCTGGAATTGTGGGTCTCTGCGATCAGGTCAAAGTGCACCGGCTCGACGATGGTCGGCGCCGAGGACGAGAAGACCGTCTCTAGCGGCTCCTTGTCAGACCAGTACAGAACTCTGCCTTCCACCGCCGTCAACACGCGATAGGCTTCTTGCTTGCCGTCGCTGAGGCGCACGTGGGTGCCGCGGGCAAAGCCGTAGGTGGACTTGACCATGGCGGTCGCGTCGCCGGGCTGGCCATCGACGGTGATGAAAGTCTGCACTGGGGAGGCGCGGTGCTGCACCGACACGCGGATCGCATTGCCCCACACGCCCTCAGAAACCGCCTGAACCTGCAATGTATTTAGCTTACCCGCGTCGCGCAAGCGCACCGACGACTTGATCGCAAAGTCCATGCGATCGGTGTCGCGGAACTGCGGTCTCTCGTCGTGCGGATTGCGCTCAAAGAGGTGGGCGATGCGGGCAACGTAGCACTCGCGGCCGCCATTGAGGAAAAAGCCCTCAATCGCGACGGCGAGGTACGTGCCGAGCTCTGGCGGCAAGCGGCCAAACACCTGGTGGAACTGTTCGATGCTGGTGATGCGCGCCGCAGACGCAGTGGGGCCGCGTTCGGCTAGCCCCAAGAAAACCGGGACGCCGCTCGGCAAAAGACCGAGTTGCGTGGGCTGACCGGGCCCGCGTTCCATGTATACGCCCGGCGGTCGCATCGTCACCATGCCTGTGCCCCTTTGGTGTTGGAACCGGCCGCGCTGTGGGCAGGCGATCCCGATGTAGCAGCTCTGCCCGCGACGGGGAGACCCTAGAGACAGTCAGCGCAAAACTCACTTGCGTGACTTGTTGATCTCCTTGTTAATTTCGGAGATCTCTTTGACCCAGAGTTGGCGCTCTTTGTGCTCCATCTCGAGGATCTCGTCTAGAGTCCAGTGGAAGTGGTAAGCGATATACGCTACCTCCTGGTAGAGCCTTTCCAGGGGGTAGCTTACGATTCCCCCAGATCACCTCCGGTATCGACTTCGAACTGGTGGCCGCATTCAGGGCACTTGGCCTTGATCATGGCCGTGCCTTCTTCATTGATGCGGCGGTAGAAGTCCTGCAGATACGCGAGATCCACCGAGAAGAGCGACTCGATGATCGACGGGTTGATCGACTTGAGGGAGCCGAGCTGCTCGATCACGCGGGAGAGGAGAATGATGACCAAGTAGGCGCGGTTGTTCTGCACGCGGTAGTCCTGCAGGGGCAGGATCTCATCTTTGGCCGTCGCGAGGCGCATCACGCCTTTCTTGTGGACGACGCCGTCTTTGTCTACGTAACCGCGCGGCAGCGTGAACTCGAATTGGGTCATGAACGACATGGAGTTTCTCCGATAGGTCGTCGGGGAAGCACGGCCGGGGGCACGCTGCTTGGGCCGCAGTCATCCGCGAACGAGGCGAAGGTGGCATAGATAGCTGGGAGTGACAAGGGGGCCAGCGAGCAGAGGGTGAATCTGGGCGAAACCGGGGGACGACAGGGGCCCGTGCAGCCGGGCAGGTTGCCGGTTGGGGAGCGAGGAAATCCGGCGTCCAGGAGGTCCCTGCAACCCTGGCAGGGCCCCCCGCGGCCCAGGGTTGAAGCACGGCTGGGCTGCAAAAAGCAAAAGCCCCTCCTCCCCGCGCGTGGGGAGAAGGGGCTGACGCAAAGCGTCGGAGTGGAGGGCGGCGTGGTCAGCAGACGCAGACCGGGTGACGCGCAAACCGCCCTCTACCCCAAGAGACTACTCGCTGACGTCGCCACCGGCCGGCATCTGGCCGATGCGGAAGATCACGAATTCGGCCGGCTTCACGGGGCACATGCCGATCTCGCAGATCATCTGGCCGGCGTCGATGACTTCCGGAGGATTGGTCTCGTCGTCGCACTTGACGAAGAAGGCCTCTTCCGGGGTCTTGCCGAACAGGGCGCCCTGGCGCCACAGGCGGAGCAGGAAGGCGCCGAGGTCGCGGGTGACGCGCTTCCACAGGCGCTGATCATTCGGCTCGAACACGACCCACTGGGTGCCGAGCTCGATCGACTGCTCGACCATGTTGAACAGACGGCGCACGTTGACGTAACGCCAGGAGGCGTCCGACGAGATGGTGCGCGCGCCCCACACGCGGATGCCGCGGTTGGGGAAGGTGCGGATGCAGTTGATGCCCTTGGGGTTCAGGAGGTCCTGCTCGCCGCGGGTGATGTTGTACTTCAGGCCGATGGCGCCGCGAACGACTTCGTTGGCCGGGGCCTTGTGCACGCCGCGCTCGCTGTCGCTGCGGGCGTAAATGCCGCACATGTAGCCTGACGGCGGCTGGAAGATGTTGCCCTTGAAGGGGTCGTAAACTTCAACCCACGGGAAGTAGTAGGCGCCGTACTTGGAGTCGCGCGGCTTGGGCAGCTTGTCAACGCCGCCCTTCTCGATGACTTCCGGGGAGTCGAGGACCGCGAAGCGGTAGCGCATGTTCTCGCAGTGCGAGAGGACGGCGTCCTGGATAACCGGGTCGGTCTGGCCGGGAGCGGCGACGATGTTGACGTCGTCCACGTCCTCGAGCGCCTTCAGGCCGGTGCGGGTGCCCGGGCCGTTGTCGGTGCCGATGTAGAGGGCGGCCTTGCTGGCGAGCTTGGGCTTGCCGTCGGCCGGCGGAGCCTTGGAGATCTCTTCCCAGTTGCCGATGTTCAGAACGTAAGCGCGAGCGCCGCCGTTGTTGAAGAAGCCGTAGACGGCGTGGGCCAGGTACTCGGAGTTCTGGAAGTCACCAAAGTGCTTGGTGAACTGCGACCAGTTGGTGCAGAAGATCGGCTCATTGACGGGGCCGACCGAGCACTCGCCAAGGAAGGCCACCGTGCTGGTGCCGACCATCTCGAGGGGCTTGGTTCCGCGATCCACTTCTTCGACGTAGACACCGGGCGACAGATAAGTCGTTGCCATAGAACACACCTCTCCAAAGGCGCCACCCGCTTCACCGATCCGACCGCTGCAATTGCGCGGCCCCTTCGTGCGACAGTGGCAAGCCTGATCGCCCCCTGGACCCTATGCCCAGAGCAGCGCGGCAGGCAATGAGCGAACCCGTTTGGGCCCGCGTTAGGTGACCGAGCGCCCGCAGGCTATCGGTCTCGACTGGTTTGGGCCGAGCGATCGCGCGGATCGCCTAAGGCCGGTCGCCGCCGCAAAGGCTAGCGAGTCACTGCGATTTCGCGACCGATGACGCGGCGAACCTCAGAGGACCGACGGTCGGACTCGACGCGGAAGCGGATGTAGTAGAAGAGCGCCGGCCGCATCTCTTCATTCATCGAGCGCCAGAACGACATGGTGTCGTTGTGATCAGCCGTCAAGTTGGGGTAGATGTTGAGCTTGTCGTCCGGATAGAACGAGTCGCCCTTGAGTACCTCGCCGGTGACGATGGTGTTCTCCAAGAACGTCTTGACGACCAGGCCGAGCAGCAGATTCTCTTCGCCGGGCGAGTTGCCCCACACCGACACGCAGAAGTGAGCGTTCAGGTACACCGGAGCGTCGCGAAAAAACTCAACGATGTTGCCGCTTTTGTCATGGGTAGACACCAGCGACTCGGTGCGCTCGCGATAGTTGCCGTGAAAACCGATGTGGAACAGGAAGGCGTTCACCATCGGCAGGTTCTTGATGTTGTCCTTCTTGGGGCGATCCGTGGACACCGACACGGTCGTGAAACCGTTGGACTTAAAGGACTCCTTGAGGAGTTCCTTCAGCGTCTCGCCGACATCGCGAATGACCTCAAACTGGCTCATCGACCCCTTGGACCTGCGGCGGATTGGGTTGGCAGTGCGTCGACCGGTTTAGCCTTCCTGCGCGGCGCTGTCAACTGGGCTGGGCGGCGGCGCGGTACAGATTTCAGTAGTGCAGCAGCGAGCGCACGGGGGCGTCCGAGAGGCGCGCCTGACCGCCGAGAAAATCCAGTTCAATCAAGAAGGCATAGCCAACAACCTGGCCGCCGATTTGCTTGACGAGATCGGCCGCAGCGCGCGCGGTGCCGCCCGTGGCCAAGACGTCGTCGATCACCACGACGCGCTGGCCTGGGGCGACAGCGTCGGTGTGGATCTCCAAACTGTCGGCCCCGTACTCCAGACCATAGCTGAGGCGGAGCTTCTCTGCTGGAAGCTTGCCCGGTTTGCGCACAAGGGCCACGCCTTTGCCCGTCGCGTAAGCCAATGCGGAGGCGAACAGGAAGCCGCGCGACTCGACACCGAGCAGCAGATCGGCCTGCAGATCGCTCGTGGCCGCAGCCAGGGCATCGATCGCCGCCTGGAGCGCTGGGCCGTGCTGGAGCATCGGCGTGATGTCTTTAAACAAAATGCCCGGCTTGGGGAAGTTGGGGACGTCGCGGATGAGGTGAAGGTGGGATGCGAGGGACACGAGGCCTCCGGGGTCAAGAAGGGGACGGTGCGGCAGCGAGAGCAGCTGAGTGCTTAGAGTCGGGCCAGAAGAATGCCGGGGATCAGCCGGGCGAACTGAGGGGAAATGGCTTTCCTTCCAAATAGTTGGCGAGGCGATCGATCTCCGGTCCGCGGCTCAGATCGTCGCCCAGGGCGGTCACACTCACCAAGCCGTCGCGCACGGCATTGCAGTCGCTGCCAGCGATGTCCGGCATGGTGACTTCCGCTCCGCCGATCCAGTAATAGTGGCGACCTCTGGGGTCGTTGCGCACAATCACTTCATTGGAATAGAAGCGCTGGCCCATGCGAGTCGCCGCCCAGCCCTGCCACGGACCGCGGGCGATGTGGGGCAGGTTGACGTTCAAGGTCCCCTGAATCTGCTGAGCCAGCTGAAACAACGTGGGCAGCAGAGCGGCGATCGGCTCTTCTAGCTCCGGCAACTCCGCTTCTTTGCTGGAGCAGTGCGACAAAGCGATGCTGGGCACCCCCCAGTGCGCGCCCTCCAGGGCCCCGGCCACGGTCCCGGAATACAGCACGTCGTGTCCGAGGTTGGGACCGGGATTGATCCCCGAGAGCACCAGATCTGGCTTGAGCCCCAGCTGGTGCAGCGCGAGGTAGATGCAGTCGGTCGGCGTGCCGTCGCAGGACATCCAACCATCGCGGATCTGGCGCAACCGCAGCGGTTTGTACAGCGTAATCGCGTGGGAAACGCCGCTCCGCTCGGTATCAGGGGCCACCACGCGCACATCGGCAAAGCGACTCGCCGCCCGGGCCAGCGTCTCAAGTCCCGGGGCGTGAATTCCATCGTCATTGGTCAAAAGCAGTAGCACGTCGGCCTCCGTTTGGCGGAGCGGTGTAGTGCAACTGCGTCCGCGTGTCAAAGCGATTCGGCTACCTGCGCGGCAGTGGCGTGGGCGACGGCAGAGATCGGATCGATTTTTTTGCGCTTTCTCCGCGGCGCATTACTGTCGGCAGCGAGGCAAACGGCTCAATTGGATGCCGGAGAGCCAAGACCATATGAAGAACGCCCATCTCCAGCCGGACCTGTTGTTCTGTCGCCAATGCCGTCGGCATTTTCGCGGCAAGCGGCGCCAGTGCCCGACCGACGGCCACGCTCTTGAACTGGTTTCCGCCTTTCCAGGGCAGGCCGGCGACGTGTTGGACGAGCGCTACCTGCTGACCAGCTTGATCGGCGTGGGCGGCATGGGCTCCGTGTTCCGCGCCCGCGATCAGGAGGCGAATCGCGACGTGGCGCTCAAGCTGCTTCGCTCAGACTACGCCTCCAATGCCTCTGCTGCGCAAAGGTTTTTTCAGGAAGCCCGGCTGCTGCGCCAGATTCGCCACCCTGCGGTGGTGGGACTGCACCGCTTTAGCCGCACGGCCGACGGCCACCTGCTCATCGATATGGAGCTTGTGGACGGCGAGTCGGTGCGAGATCGCGTGCTCAATCAGGGCCACGGCCTAGATTTTGCGTCGGCGATGGCGGTGCTGGACCAGCTTCTGGCGGCCTTGGCGGCTTGCCACGATGCCGGCGTGGTCCACTGCGATGTCAAGCCAGAGAACCTGATGCTGCCCCGCCACGGCGGCCTTGCCCCCATGAAGCTGGTGGATTTTGGCGTCGCCCAGGCTCCCGGCCCGGTGCAGCAGTCGGAAGACATTGGTATCATTGGCACTCCGGCATACATGAGCCCAGAGCAGGTGCGCGGCGCAAGTGTGGACGGACGCACCGATCTCTATCTGGTGGGCTGTGTGGCTTACGAGTTGCTGACGGGGGACCCGCCGTTTTTGGGGGCGACCGCGCTGGATCTATGCCACTCGCAGCTCCTCGATACGCCGCCGGCCCTTGCGACGCGCCTGCCCGCCGAACAGATCCCCGTGGGTTTTGAGGCCTGGCTGCAGCCGCTGCTCGCCAAGGATCCGGCGCTGCGGCCGTCGTCGGCCCGCCAAGTGCGGGAGCACCTGCGCAGTGTGCGCCATGCCCACCGCGACGCCGTAGCAGCTGCCCACAGGCTGTTGTCGGCCCAGTCCGCGGTGTCTGTGCGGCCCCCCAGTGCCTCGCTGCTGAGGCGGCCCTCAGCTTCGACCCAGCGATCGACCCCGAGCGAGAATCGCAACGGCTGGACCGTCGACATGGTGCGGGCCCTGGTGGAAGTGCGCCAGGCCCACTCGCAGACGGGGATCGTCTACGGCGCTGAGGCGATCGAGCAGATCGCTCGCCACGTGCTGGCGGGGCCGATTCAAGAACTCCGCGAAATGGGGGCCGAAGTTCGCGGTCCAGCTGGGCCGCACTTGGAAATTCGGGTGAGCTGTGCTGGAGATGAGCGCGGGGTCATCAGCCATCTGCTCGACACAATGGCTAGCATGAACGCACACTTGGCGCGAATTCCGGAGCCGCGTCTGGAGCTCCGCGCCGCAATCGTCGCAGAGCTTCCCGGAGCTGGGTTGGCGCAGCCCATGGGCGTTGATCCGCTCGAGCTGCTGTCCCTCAGCCCCATGACCCAGGTCCGCGTCGACGAATTCGTGGCGCGATGGGCCGGGCGGCGAGCTCTAGTCAAGCTGACCAGTGTGACGAACCCGGGGCAGGCCAAGGCGACGGATATTTACGCGACTAGTCTGAATCCGGTCTAATTCCCATCAGGTTTGAGCGACAGCGTGCGCCGTAACTCTTGCGCCTGCTGGGTTTTGCGTTCAAGTCGCCGTTCCGCTTGCGCCAAAAGCACAAAAGCACAAAAGCACAAAAGCACAAAAGCACAAAAGCACAAAAGCACAAAAGCACAAAAGCACAAAAGCACAAAAGCACAAAAGCACAAAAGCCGCAGCCCTTGCGGACTGCGGCTTTCTTGGCGGAGCGGACGGGACTTGAACCCGCGACCTCTGGCTTGACAGGCCAGCGTTCTAACCGACTGAACTACCACTCCATGGATGTGCGACCAGGTTCTGTCCGTGCTGGGTGGGCGAAGCAGGATTTGAACCTGCGACCCACGGCGTGTAAAGCCGTAGCTCTAACCCCTGAGCTATTCGCCCGATGAGGAAGCACCGGCGCGGACGAGAATGTTGGTCTTGGGGCACTGGCCGGGCCCGCGCGGGGCTCGGTTGCCGAGTGTCGCTCTCGACCGCGGCGGGGGGCATCTTACGCAAGGCCGGGGGTGGTGTCAATACCTGACAGGGCTGCGGTACAACTTTTTTCGCGGGGACGAGTTTTTTGTTGGTCCGCGCGCCCGGCAAAAACGCTCGCGGCGCGGTCCTTGACTCCTGAGAGCCGAGGTGCCGCGCCGCGCGCGTGTTCTGCTAGGAGAACTGCTTACTTGGTCAGGCCGGTGATCTGGCCCTTGACGGTCTCGAAGTCGATCGCCACGGAGACGGACTCTTTCTTGCCGTCGCCGTCGACGTCGATGTCAGCCTTGAGCAGGCCGGTGACCAGCGGGGCAAAGTCCTTGAGGGACTCGATGTTCTGCACCGCGTTCTTGATGTCTTCCACGGCGATGACGCCGCAGATCAGGCCCTGCTTGGTGGTGTCCCAGCTGGTGGTGCCGGCAATCTTGCCCTGCAGGGTGGCCTGGTTGACCTTGAGGTTCAGGGTGAAGCCCTGGATCGGCAGCGCGAGCGAGAAGGTCTGCTTGGGACCGCCGGCGGCGAGGGCGCCGTCCTTGATCTTCATGTTGGGGAACGCGATGAGCGCCGGGCAGGTGCCCGAGGCGGCCGTCGGGTCGTAGCTCGACGGGGCGACGGTGTACTTGCAGTTGGCGGCGTCCGACATGATGTCGCACTTGTCGTTGGTCGCGTCGATGTCGCCGATCAGCATGTTGCCGGGGAACTCGGTGCCGTCGGTCTTGAAGCCGTCGGTCTCAACCATCAGGGTGATGGTCCCGTCGGCGATCGACTTGGTCAGCTGCTCATTGGCCTGCACCAAGAAGGTGGCGAGGCTGGTCGACAAGGCGTTGTTCGGCTTGCCATCGGCGTCGAGGTCGCAGCCCACGGTGCCGGCCGGGATGTTCAGCTTGCTGACCTTCTGCACGTCTTTGCCGAACTTGTCGGGGAACTTGCAGGTCGAGGCCTTGCAGATCGGCGGCTTGGCCAGCAGGTCGCAGTACTCTCCGTCCTTGCAGGCGGGGTCGCACTTGGTCGGGGTGACCGCGGTGTCGGTAGTCGCGGTGTCGGTGGTCGCAGTGTCCGTCTTGGCCACGTCCGAGCCGGTGCCGCTGGTGTCGCCGGTCGCGGTGTCCGTGGTGCCCGTCGAGGCGTCCGACGTGTCGCTGGCCGTCGCGGTGTCAGCCGCGGTGGTCGTGGTGGTGGTGCTGGACTCCGAATCACAGCCTGCGGCCGCCAGGGCAACACAGAGACCGAGAGCGGCAAGGGTCGGATTGAACAGACGATTCATGGGTTGACTACTCCAAAGTCCCCCGCGCTGGGGACCGCGATGACCGGTGCTGGCCCTGCTCTGCCCGCCCTTGGGGGTCGCAAGGGTTGAACTGCCGCCGCCCCCTGAACCCAAGGAGCCAAGCGTAAACAAAAGCTCAACACTTTACCTGAGGCCCCTGAAGCATGTCAATGGCTTGTTGCGCCCGGCGCGCAGCGGTTCTGGGCTCGAGGTCGTTGCAGCGCTCGCCACGTGCAGGTACGATGGCGCCACGCGCGAGCCGGAGCACGGGCAACTGCCCCGCGAAAGCCGATTCGCCGCGCCAACTTATCAACCGCGACGCAGGAGCGACATGGCCACCTACAAGTGCGAAGTCAAGCAGCGCTACGGCAAGTATTCAGGATGGGTTTGGAAGGCCACGGAACGCCAGGGCAATCCCGTGTGCGCAGAAGAAGCCACTTCCGCGGTTGCGGTGACCAAAGTGGTCGATTCCCTGCGCGATGGCGATTTTGGCTCGGGCGACGAAGTGATTTTTCGCGATATCGCCTATACGGCCCTGTCAGACCTCCGCGCTGCGATGGCCCGCGCACCGTACTGATCGCGGCGATTGGAGCTACTGCGGCAAAACCGTCACAAGCTCGCCCGCTTGCAGGGCAGGACTGCCGGCTCGCCGCAGCGCCAGCCACGTTCCCTGGGCAAAGGCCGGCAGATCGGCGGAGCCGCGGTTGCCGTGAATCTGCACTGCGCCCAGATCTGTGAGGCTGCAGGCATACACTTCGTCGCGCGGGCCCACGCCTGGAAGCGCCGATGCCACCGGTAGTTGCAGTTGCGGCCAGCGCTCAACCGCTTCACCCTGGAGACGCGCCAGCGCCGGCTTCACAAAGAGCGCGGCGCCGACCATCGCCGCCAGCGGATTGCCCGGCAGGCCAAAGGCGAGCTTGCGGCCCTGCGTGGCAAACAGCAGGGGTTTTCCGGGCTTAATGCGGATCTTGTGAAAGTGCGAGTGGGCGCCCAGGGCCAATAGCGTGGGCGCGACCAGATCCGCATCGCCAGCGGAGACTCCGCCAATCGTCACCAGGACATCTGCGTGAGCCCAGGCCTGTTCAAGGGCTTGGCGCAGGGCATCGGGCTGGTCGCGCGCTGGAGCAAAGTGCAGTACTTCAGCGTCTGCGGCCAACAGTGCGGCGATGGCGTAGCGGTTGCTGTCGCGGATCTGGCCAGGACCGGGCAGGACATCGACCGCCACCAGCTCATCCCCGGTGGGCACCAGCGCCACAATGGGCCGGCGCACGACGGGCAAGGCGGCGTGGCCAAAGCTCGCGGCCACCCCCAGGCGCGCGGGAGTCAGGCGCTGCCCCGCCTTAAGGACCGCCTGATTTTCCTGAACTTCGCAGCCCATCCGCGCGATATGCTGCTCGCGCTTTGGCGCCTCAGCCAGCCGCACCCAGGTCTGTTGAGCGCCGTCCTGACCCAGCCGCAGGTCGACCTCGATCTTCTCGACCGGAACCACTGCGTCGGCGCCGTCTGGCACCTGCGCGCCGGTCATGATGCGCAGACAGTGGCCGGGCAAGAGCGCGCCGTCCCAGGGCTTTCCCGCTAGAATCTGCCCTTGCTGAGGCATCCAGGCGCCGGGCTGCCAGTCGGCACAGCGCAGGGCCACTCCGTCCATCGCCGAGCGATCGAACGCAGGCTGGGGGCGATCGGCGGTCAGGTCGGCAGCTAGCACCCGGCCCAGGCCCAGCTCCAGCGCAACGATTTCTGCGGGGAGAGTCGAGGTCTGAGCGAGCACCGCGGCCAGGGCCTGGTCGATGGGCAACAGGTCGTGGCCACTCATGATTGTTAGTCCTACTGCGGCTTAAAGCAGCCCTGGTACTGGTTGTTGCAGCCGTGGAGGCTGCCGATGCAGGTGTTGAGATCGTAGGGGAAGCTGCAGCCCAGGGTCTTCGCTTCGGGCTCCTCAAGCTTCTGCATAATGCAGCCTTCGTAGGTCAAAAAGGCTTCTTTGTCATAGGTCTTGCCCTTCCCTACGCACTCGGCCACGCACTTGGGGTCGCCGCCGATGCCCTGGCACTTGTCGACGACGCAGGTGTTGATCGTCTGGCAGATGTCCGCACCGCCCTCGCCAAAGCAGCCGATGCGGTCGGGCTGGCAGTCTTTGGCGATGCATTCCGCCTTGTTAATCGCGCCTTGGCAGCTCTCCTTGCAGTTGGCGAGCTTCTGGAAGCTGCCCACGCTGCTTTCTGTCGCCAGCTGCTTGCAGAGGGCCAAGCAGGCGTTGGGCTTGCCGGGCACCTGGGTCGGGCACTTGGCTTGGCAGCCAAACAAGCCGGTGCAGTCCAGACCGGGGCCTTTGCAGGTCGCTAGCGGGGCTGCGCAATTCTGTGCAAAGCAGGCGGCAAATGCGTCCGCGCTGTTGGCGGCGCCGCACTTCATGCCCGCGCAACCGACCACCGCCGCCGCCGCTGGGGCAGCTTCTTTGGTCGCGGCGGCAAGGCATTTGGCCCGGCATTCGTCGTCGCCCAAGCTGCACCGGCTGGTGCACTGCGCTGCATCGAGGCAGCTCAGGGACCCGCCCCAGTCGCCGCACTTGGCCAGCTTGTCCAAGCACTTGTCGGCGATGCAGCTGTTCGCGGCGACGGTGTTGGTCGCGTCCTTGCAGAGGTCCGCGGCGCACGCCCCCAGGCTATTGAAGTCGGTCTGCGCGGCAGGGGTGCCGAGCTTGGCGCAATCGCCCAGGCACTTGGCGCGCTCTGCTCCCATGGGGCAGGCCATGGCGCAGGGGACCAGGTCGGCACAGGGTTTGCCGCTCGCGATCTCGGCGATGGCCGTGTCGGCCGGGCTTGCAGAGTCGACGACGCCGGTGTCGCTGCCGCTCCCCGAGTCGGTGCCTGCGGTGCTGTCAGCGGCGTCGCTGGCCACCGCGGTGTCGGCGGCGCTGGTGCTGTCTGCGGCTGGCGTTGATTCTTCGCTGCCGCATGCACTGAGCGCGATGGCAGCGGAGAGAAGGAAAGTAGATACCACCGACGTGAGCGCGCGGAGCCGCAGGGCGGACAGGGACATGGGTCTTCTCCAAAGGCGCCGATCAGACTTTGCGCCCCAACCAAGGGCCAGCATGCTGAGGTCCAGGCCAAGCGAAGTCAAGATTGAATGGGCCCGGGCCCGCTTTCAGCTCGGGGTCGAGTCGGTTATCGCTGAGGACTTGGCTGCGCACCTGTTCTGGGTCGGCCGCAATTGTTTCAGACCAGGCCGCGGTCCCCGGCTGGCTCTGCACAGCGGGGGCTTTCGGCGCTTCCGTGGCCGCAGTTGACGCGGTGAAGCAAAGACTAGCGGAATTGGAGGACCGATCGGCTAGGGTGCCCGCGTCGGCGATCGGGGAGGCAGCGAGGGAGGCGTCAGCGTCGGCGATGGCCCCAGGTCGTCGAGATGGGCGCAGTCATTGAGCTGAAGCAAGCGAAAGCCGCCGT
>JBIKTV010000694.1:0-2599 GCA_044347905.1 Myxococcota bacterium | reverse complement strand
TTCCCCAATTGCCGCGGTCCCGGAGCCTAGGGCAGGGCGAGTCCGCCGCCGGGGGAGTTCATTCGCCGCCCGCACAGCCAAATCCGGCCGAATTCCGCCAGCGGTAGGCAACCGCCAGGCCAGGAGCCCCTTGCGCGCAGCCGGCCTTCCAACGTCAGTCCGCAGCTACTCCGCCCCCGCTAACGCCGCTGCATCCACAAAGGCGCCAATCGCCTGCAGAATCGCCACGTCAGTCGCCGCCCCGCGCGCCGATTCCTGGGCAAACTTGGCCACCAGCGCCGCCTTGGCCGCGGCAGACTGGGCGCTGGCCTTACCCGCCAGATCCACCAGCTGCAGGGCGACCGCCGCGTTGGGCTCGCCCGCCAACCGCGCCAGCGCCGGGTCCAGAATCGCCGCTGGCACCACATCGCCGCTGGCATAGTGCTGGGCGTAGGCGGCAATCAGCTGCGCCGCCACCGCGGGCGCTTGTTCGCGCTGCAGCCAGGGCGCAAACCAAGCCTCGATGGCCTCGGCCGGCATGCCGCGCAGGGCATCCGCCACCCGCCGGCGAATGTCGCTGCTGGCGTGCTGCGCCAGGGGCTCCAGATCGGCCAACAGCGCCGGATCGGCGGCATTGCCCGCGCCGTTGACCGCCGCCTGGAGGTACACTTCGTCGGTCTCTGTGCGCAGGGCGGTGCGCAGGTCGTCTAGCGCCGCGGCCTGGGCCGGCGTGCCCTGCAGGTTGGGGTGGCGGGCGGCCATGCCCAGCGCGGTCAGGGCTGAAGCCGAGTCCTGCGTCGCCTGCGAGTCCAAGCCGTGCGGCACGCGCTCTTGCGCGCGGTTCCTGAGGAATTCGGCGTCGGCGGGGTCCAGCCCCTCGGCCGTGGCCAGGTTGATCAGCGCGTGAAGTCGCATGGCGCTGCCCACGCTATTGTCCTGCGCCAGCGAGCGAAGTGCAGCCCGCGCCTGAGGCAAGCCACTGCGGCCCAGCGCGGCCAAAGCCATGCGCGCCCAGGGGTTGTTGCTGTAGCGGCCGCTTTCGCCGCGCAGCCAGTCGCGCAGTTGCTCGGCGCCCTTGGGGTTGGCCAGCAGCCAGGCTTCAAGGTAGCGCAATCCTTGGGCCACCCGCTCTGCAGAGGGATCCGCGGCCTGCAGCAGCGCGAACAAGTCCGCCGGCGCCATCCCCACCAGCTTGGGGTCGGGCTGCAGCCGGGCGCGGTGCTGGGCGGCGCTGTCGAGCAGCAGATTGCCCCACACCCAGTTGGCGGCGTTGGCATCGACACCTGCGAGATCTAGGCCCTCCTCTACAGCCTGCAGCTTGGCTTGCACACTGGCCGCGAGCCCCGGCTGGACCGCCACGCGCACGACCTGCGCCAGCTCTGCGCTGGTCACCCAGCGGTCGCGGTGCAGGCGCACGCTGAGCCCTGGCCCATCGACGCTGACGGCCGCAGGCAACCGCTGCGCCGCGCTAGAAATTGCCGTGCGATAGCCGCGGTTCTGCAGCCGCACCACCGAGCCATCGGCGAGCTCTGTGCGCACGGCGGCGAAGCGGTAGCGGCCATTGTCGTCCACGGCCTCGCCGGTGGTGGGCGTGGCGGCGCGCTCGGGCAAGGCAAAGGCAAACATCGCCGCGCGGCCCTGCTGAAACCGCGCGCCTTCTAGATCCGCGTCGCGCTGCCAGGCATAGGCCAGGTGGCCACAGTCGCGGGCAAAGCGCATCAGGAACGGCCGCGTCACATCGGGCCACGACCGCGCTTGCCCGGCTGACCCCGCTGGCACAGTTGGCTCGGCGTTGCGCTGGATTCGCGCCGCCACGACCGTCGATCCGTCGGCGTCGCGCTGCAGGGGCCGCAGAGACAGCGCCCAGCGCGCCTGAACGGCCGGAACCTCTGGATGATCTAGGACCACGCTCGCTTGCGCTTGGTAGTGATAGTCGCGACCCAGCACCAGCGGGCATCCGGGGCCTGCGGGCAGCGTCTTTAGCGGTGGCTCTGGCTTGACCAGCGCGGGCTTGGACTCCTGGATGCCCGCGTGTGCCGCCGGGTCGACCAGCTGGGGCGATTCAACCCTTGACAACCCCAGCCAGGCCAGCGCGGCGATGGCCAGCACGGCCGCCAAAACGGCCGCTGCTTTGCGCCAAGGCGAGGGTCGCACGGGCTGATCAGACGGCGTCACGGCAAATCCTCGCGCAGGCACACTGAAAGGCTAACCAAGATGTGGCCCGAGCCGCTAGGGCTGCAGCTCGGCGCTGCCCATGTCGCAGCCGTTGCCCTGGGGCCGCGGCGCCCCCGTCACGTCTTTGCCGCCCACGGACGGCGCCATGCACGCTTGCAGGTTGCCTTTGTCGACCGCGGGCGAGCTCGGATAGGGGTACATCACCCGCACATTGCCCACGAGCTTTTGGCCCTTGAGGTTGGCGGGCGGCTGGGTCTGCGCCACACAGGTCAAGCCCCCGCCGTCGGTGCCCCAATCGGCCGGCATCTTGGCGGTCTTAGTGATCAGCGAATTCACGGCCGTCACCGTGCCCTTGGGCCCGCGCACGCAGTCCAACCCAGTGGCCGAACCGCCGGCTTCTGAGACGATGGTGTTCTCCAAGATCGTCGGGCCGTTGACGTAGAGC
>JBIKTV010000211.1:0-9498 GCA_044347905.1 Myxococcota bacterium | reverse complement strand
GGCGACTCAGCAGCGCCGAGCCTTTGGGCAGGGTCGTCGCAGGTTCGGTCACCGCCACCAGCACGGCCTCAAAGGCAGGCGGCACGGCGCCGGGCTGGGCGGCGATCTTCAGGCGCGTGCCGCGGTCTGGCCACACCAGCAGCGCCCCCTCTGGCCCTAGGCGCAGCTCTTGGCGCAGCGGTTCGCGCACCCGCGCACAGGCCTTGCCGCCCGGCTGCACCAGCACGCGGCCGCGCACGGGCAGTTCTGCCGCGGCGCCCAAACTGTCGACGGCCAGGGCGAATTCCACAGCCATGGGCGCGCGAAGGGGCGCAGCATCGGCCCCACCGGGCGTCAGCGCCGCCCAACCGCTCAGCGCGATCGCCGCAGCGCAGAGGCCCGGGTGGCCACGCAGCGGGGCTCGCCGCCGCAGACCAGCGATCATTCGCCGCCGTTGGGGCTGGAGGTGAGCGAGACGACCACGGTGCTGTACACCAGCATCGCGCCCACTGAGGCCAGGCAGCCGTAGAGGGCATAGCGCTGGCGCAGGCTGCTGGCTTCGGCGCGGTAGGCCGGCAGGTAGGAGCGCACGTACGGCTCCGGCTTGCCCATCAAGCGCGCATAAGGGGGCGAAGGGTCGGTAAACCACGCCGCCAGCACGCCATAGACGTTGAGCACGCAGCCCAGGACAAACCAAGTGCCGCCGTTCACATCGACTTCGGCGTCCGCCACCGCGTCCTGCAGCGCCTGCGGGCCATCGCCGCTCTGCACTGGCTGCGCCGCGGGTTGGGCGGCCTCCGCCACGGGCTCCGCCAGGGGCGGCAGATCGCCGCTGATCTCCGCGTAGCCGCTCACAGGCACCGCGACGAGCGCCAAAGAGACCAGCAGTGCCAGCCCCTGCATCAGGGCAGACGGGGCGCGGCCAAGTGATTCACGGGAGCGATGCGGCATGGCGGACTCCACAGACCAACGATCTCGCTACAGCGTCGCTCTTACGCGGCGCCGATGCAACTTTCAGGGCACCAACAGCCGCGGCACGTGCTCGGCAATCCGCGTCACCGTCTCGTAGTGGATGGTGCCAGACCAGGCGGCCATCTCGTCTGCGCTGATGTGGTCGTCGGTGTGGCCGTCGGCGTGGGCCTGGGCGCCGATCAGCACCACCTCATCGCCGGCTTTGACCGGCCCGGAGTCCGTGACATCCAAGGTGATCATGTTCATCGCCACCCGGCCAATCACCCGGGCCCGCTGGCCGGCCACCAACACCTGGCCGATGTTGCTGAGCGAGCGGTCAAAGCCGTCGTAGTAGCCGATCGGCAGCACCGCCACGCGGGTATCGCGCACCGCCCTAAACGTGCGACCGTAGCCCACATATTCGCCCTGCGGCACGCTGCGCACCTGGGCCACCTGGGTCTTCCAGGTCAGGGCGGGGCGCAAATCCACCGGCAATTTGCCCAGCATCCGCACGGACAGCAGCGTCTCTTTGGACGGCCACAGCCCGTAGGCGGCGATGCCAAAGCGCACAAGTTGACCGCAAACTTCGGGCCACAGGAGCAGCGCGGCGCTATTGCTGCAGTGGCTCAGCAGTTGATCGCCGGGGTGGCCCGCGGGCGGCAGCTGCAGCGCTTGGCGGATGCTCTGGCCACACGCCTCAAAGCGCGCCAACTGGGTGCGGGCAAAACCGTGGTCTGTGGTGTCTTCTACGTCGGCAAAGTGGGTCGTCAGGCCTTCTAGCACCAGGCGCGGATCGCCGCCGATGCGCACCGCCAGCGCGACGGCGTCGTCATGGCGCAAGCCCTGGCGGTTGTTGCCCGTCTCGATCTTGACGTGCAGGCGGGCCGGCTTGCCACAGCGCTCCGCCGCCTCTGCCGCCGCTTGCACCACCGCCTCATCGTACACCACCAGCCGCGCCCCCAGCTCGACCGCCCGCGCCGCCTGTTCCGGGGCCAAATAGCCGACGTTGTACAGCGCAGCGCTGGGGAAATGGGCGCGCAACTGCTCGATGTCATAGAGGTCACTTGTGCCCAGCCAGTCGACGCCCGCGTCCAGCAGGGCCTGAGCGGCCGTCAGCAGGCCGTGGCCGTAGGCGTTGCCCTTGACCATCACGCACAGCAGCGGCTCGCGGCCCCCTTCGCGGCTGGCGGCGCGCAATACCTGGATGTTGTGAAGTAAAGCTGAGCGAGAGACCTCGATCTGCGACAGGAACGGGCGAACCATCGGTATTATCCTTGCCTGGGCGGAGAATTGCGCCGGCGCAGTCGTCAAGGGCCGGAGTCACAGGGGGCCCGGCGCGGATCCCCGGCAAAGCGGGCGACGACGTCATAGGCCCGCGGCAGGGCGTCGGCAGGCACCGCCAGCTCGGCGGCAAAGCGACCGGCGGCATCGGTCGGCGCCGTCCCCAGCAGCCGTCCCTCGGTCGGACGCGCAGGATCGATCAGCCACACCTCCACTGGCAAGCGCGGCGCCGCTACCCCGGCCGACAATTGTCCAGAGACGCGGATCGGCTCGCCGACCCAGGCGGTCGCCAGGAGCGCATCCAAGCGCAGCGATGTCGCCTGGCGCCGCGGCTCCTCTGCAGGCAATTCCGTTGCTTTCCCTGGACCTTTGGCGAGCTGAGGCGGAGCTGGCTTGGGCGCCAGGCCCATCGCCCGGGTTCGCAGCCACTGCCGGCGGGCGGCGGCCTCATCGGCAGGTGCGCCGCCAGCGCTGCCGCTGCCATCCGCTGGCGGATCGGCGGATCCCTGGGCTGACCCTGCTGGGGGCTCTGAGCTGGCCCCGCCGCGCAAGCCTTCGGCACCTTTGAGCTCTTGGGCGCCGCCAAAGGCCTGATCGACCGGCTGACCATCGACGCTGACCCTCCCCACCTGGTCGGTGTAGGCCTTGGGTCGGGCAAAGGGATCGGCAAAAAGCGGCCGGTGCAGGCGTTTGTCCTGCGCGGCGTGCAGCTCTAGCGACTCCGCTCCGCCGCCCAGGTCGATGCGCTGCCAACCGCTTGCGCCACTCGCCAGCGGCACCCACACCTCGACAAACGCGTGCGCCTCGTTCATTACGTAATGCGCTGGGATCCCAAGTGAATGTGCGATAATCACCAGGCCCAGAGCGCGGTGGCGACACACGCCTTTCTGCGACAGCACCAGCTCAGCCAGCGGATCGCTCCCCGGCAGCGGTGGCCCCTCTTGCTCCGGAGCGGCCGGGGCAAAACTTCTGAACCACTCCACCAATTTACCAATCACTTCAGCGCGATCGCCGCGCGGGTTGAGGCCGAGCTTGGGCCACAGCGCCATCGCCCGCTGCTGCAACCCCGGCTCCAGGGCGGCGACCTTGGGCCCCTCACCGCCGCGGCCAGAGCGCCCCTGGGCCAACGGCGCTGAAAAATAGGCGGACGGCGCGTCCATCAAAAAGCGCAGGTCGACCTCGCCGTCGCTCGCGGCGATCACCGCATAATTCCCAGCGTCATCGCGGAAAAACTGCAGGGGCATCGGCGGCAGCGCCTGCCAAGAGAGGATCTGCGAAGTCGGCGCCACCGAAGGCAGCAGCACCGCCTTGCCCGCTTGGGCGCGCAGCTTGACATGGCCCCAGAAAAGCTCATGGTCTGGCCGCGGTTGCGAGGTGCCGGCGATCTCCCGCAGCCCTTCACCGCTCATCTGCAGCGTCAGGTCCGCGGCCACGCGATCGTAAGAAAAATCGCGCTTGAACGGCGCCACCGTCGGGTCAAACACCACCTGGTAGTGCAGCTCCAGATCAGCGCCGGTGCGGCGATCGATGCCCACCCGCGGGGCTTGGCGCTGGCCGTACGTCGGCACGCCGTCTCCCTCCTTGGCCGGCGGCGGCTTGGTGATGCGCCCCTGCGAGGTCAAGATGGCCTCAGGCAAGGCAGATTCGCTGTCGGCGGGGTTGGCACCGCGGTCGGCCCGCGACATTTCAAGCTGATCGCTGCGACCCTGGCCAGCCGCGGCGGGCGGCAGCGGTTCGTGCAAAATCGGAGCGGTGGTCTGGGCTTGTAGCGAATGTATTGCGCCCGTCCCCAGCAGCGCCAGGCCGACGACCATCCAGCGGAGAGACAAAGGCAACGCGCGTCGGGACAAGCCACACCTCCTCGCCTACCTCACCACAGTGCAGGCCCGCCGTCCAGGCCAGATTGCCCAACGCGGCGGATCCAAGCTACGACGTCTGAGCCGGAGAATTGATTCCCGCGCCCCAGGCCAAGTACCCTTGGCGGCAGCAAGAGGTCAGCCGGCGCGCAGAGCAGGTAAAAATATTCTGGATGTGAAAGAACAGCGATTGACAACATGGGGTCTTTGACTCTCGATGGCCTGAAATCGACGTTCTTTCACATCCTCTCAGGCCGCAGCAACGGAGGCACAGTTGAACCCAATGGCGCCAGAGTTAGACCCAGCGGCGGCCGTGGCGGCGCTGTTTGCGCTGTTGTGGGGCGGGCTTTGGGGCTCGTTCCTCAATGTGGTGGTCTATCGCGTGCCGGCCGGGCTCTCCGTGGTTCACCCGCGCTCGCGCTGCCCGCAGTGCCTGCAGCCGATCACCTGGTGGCAGAACATCCCAGTGCTGTCGTGGCTGCTGCTGCGCGGCCGCTGTGCCTGCTGCAAGACTCCGATCTCGCTGCGCTATCCCCTGGTAGAAGCGGTGACGGCCCTGCTGACCCTGGCCGTCGCGGTGCCGTGGCTGCCGCAGCTGCTGCAGGCAGAAGAGCTGCAGTGGCGGCCGTGGCTGGGCCTGCTTGGCGAGTTATCTTTTGTTTACATCTGGTTGGCGATCGCGCTCATCGATGCCGACACCTTCTTTATCCCCGACAGCCTGAGCCTGCCCCTGCCGCTCCTGGGCTTGGCTTTGGCGGCCCTCGCGGGCGACCTGCGCGGCGTGACCTGGCAGCAGTCGGCCGCGGGCGCCCTCGTGGCCGGCGGTGGCCTGTGGTTGGTGCAGTGGGGCTACGGCCGCCTGACGGGGCGCGAGGGCCTGGGTTTTGGCGACGTCAAGCTCCTGGCCGGCATGGGCGCTCTGCTGGGGCTCCAGGCGGTGGCGGCGCTGATCCTGGCCGCCGCGCTGCAAGGCCTGCTGTTTGCCCTGGGCTACGCGGCGTTTTCTAAGGGCGCGGCCATGACCGATCGCGGTCTGCAGTCGCTGCGCCACTTGGCCCTGCCGTTTGGGCCCTTCTTGGTGCTGGGGGCGGTGCAGTGGCTGCTGGGCCACCGCCTGTTGGCACCTGTGCTTCAGCGCTGGTTTGAGGGCGGGCTGTGAAGCTGCGCTGGCAGCTGCGCGGCTGGACGGCGACCGCGCTGGTGCTGAGTCTGGCCCTGCTCGCCGCCGCAGGTGATCTGCTGATCGCCAGCTTGATCGACCAGGTCGACCGAGCGATGGCCCTGGGTCCAGAGCTGGGTCTGCTGCCGTTGCGCGAACAATTCCGCTTGGCTCAGGCGGTGCTGTGGCTCGCCGCCGCCGCGGTAGCCCTGCCCGGTGTCGCTTTGGCCTGGGTCGCTCTTCAGGGCTTGGTGGTCGCGCCGCTGGAGCACGCCGCCCGGGCTTTGGGCAGCGACCCTCAAGTCCAGGTGCGCCGCGAGCTAGACGAGCTGGGCCGCTTGCACGCCGCACTAGAGGACTACCGCCGCGCCCTGGGTCAGGAACAGGCCAGCCGCGCCAGCCAGTTGGAGGCCCTGCAGTCGCTCCGCGGCGCCGCCGACGCCATCGCCCAGCAGCTCCAGCAAGCCGATCGCCTGGCTTTGGTCGGCCGTGTCGCCATGGGCTTGGCCCACGAAATCGGCTCGCCTCTAGCGATCGTCAGCGGCTACCTGGACCGCCTCGCCGCGCTAGAGGGCCAAGGCGCGCCCCTGGTCGAGCGCCAGCGCTGCATCGACCAAGCCAGCCACGCGTGCGAGCGAATTCACTCGCTGCTCTCCGATTTTGCCGAGCCCGGTTTGCCGCGCGCCCGCCCCGCGGACCGGCCCTGCGACCTCGCCGCGGTGGCCCTGCGGGTGATCGGCCAGTGCGAGCAACACCCGCGCGCCCGCCAGCTGAGCATCGACCTGCAAGCCGCAGCGACCCAGCACCCCGCCGATGCCTCGGCGAGCCACATCGAGCAAGTGCTGATGAACTTGGTGGTCAACGCCTCAGACGCGCTGCGCAAACGGCCGCCCCCAGGCGGAGGCCGGGTCTTGCTGACCTTGGAGCGCCAGGGCGACTGGCAGGTGACCTGCGTCGACGACGACGGGCCTGGGATCGAGCCCGCGGCGCTGGAGCGGATCTTTGACGAATTCTACTCCACCAAGGAGCTTGCGGCGGATGCCTCGCGCGGCAGCGGCTGGGGCCTGGGCCTCGCGGTGAGCCGGCGCATTGCCGCGGGGTACGGCGGCACGCTGACGGCCGGCCAGAGCCCTCTGGGGGGCGCGCGCATGACGCTCAAGCTGCCGGTGGCGGCAGGTCAGCGGCTGGCGGCGCGAGCGACGGGGCCTATCGCCTGAGAGGATGTGAAAGAACGTAGGCTTCAGGCCCGCGAGGGCCGAAAAACCCAATACTGTCAATTGGGTGTTCTTTCACAGCCAGAATACTTTCACAGGCCCTGACCGGCGCGGTTTTATCGGTCCAACAGTGCGGCGGGCAGTCTTCTAGCGGATAAGCTTTGAGATGGCCTTGAAAGTATCGGTTCCGGCGGCACCCACCAGGTCAAAAAGCGCCGCCTCTGTCGAGGTCACTACCGCGCCGCACTTCTGCCACAGCTGAGCGCCGATCTCCAGATTGGCCGCGGTCCGGCTGGCGCACGCGTCGCGCGCAACGTGAACGGCAAAACCCAGCTCGCGCAGACCGCGGACCGTCTGGTACACGCACACATGCGCCTCCATGCCGCACACCAGCACCGACTGCACGCCTTGGATGCGCCATTCTAGAATCATCTCCAGCGCTTCGTCGTTGGCCGTGGCGGAGAACTCGAGCTTGTCGGCCTGGGCCACCCCTGGCATCGCGGCGATTTTGTCGCGCAGGCTCGCCAGCGTCTGGCCCAAACCCTTGGGATATTGCTGGGTCACCAGGGTGCGCAGCCCCAACAGCCGCGCCCCCTCCAGCAAGCGTTCCACATTGGCCACACAGGGCGCGCCGCCGTCGACCATCGCGGGGCTCAGCTTCTCTTGCACGTCGATGATCACCAAGGCGGTAGTGGTCGGCACAAGGCGCAGGTCTTCGGGCGACATCGCTTCCTCCAGATGCATGAGCGCAGGTTCAGGTGGTGCAACCATACCACTGGCGATCGCCGCTGCAACCGCCTTCTGCTCAGCTAGCCTAGTTCCGCGCCAACCCCTATCCTACGGGGCCAACGCGCATCGGGGGTGTACATGGGCGCACAGGTGCAGACGAGGGCAATCAAATTCACGGTCCTGCTGGCGGGGCTGCTGTCTGGGCTCCTGAGCTTGGCCCAGCCGGCTGCGGCGGAAACGCCCAGAGATCCGCGAGAATCGCTCCAGCGCGGCGAGTTTGAGTTGGCGGCCCAGGACGCGCGGCGGCTGCGTCAAGCCCTGCCTGCGGGCCAAGCGGCTCTGGACCTGCTGCAGATCGAGGTCGAGGTGGCGCGGGCCCGCGGCGATTTGCCCGCCGAAGAGCAGTTGCTGCGCGAGCGCATCGCCATCGCCCTGGCTGCTTGGAAGCTCCCGCGCCAACTGGAGATCGGTCTGGCCCAGGTCGAGCTGGCCGCGGTGCTGCGGCAGATGGGCCAAGGCGAACAGGGGGCGGCGCTTTTTGCTGAAGCCGTAGAAGTCGCGCTCGCTGCGGCGGGCCAAGGCGAGCCCCGCGCCACAGAGCTGCTGACCCAGCTGGTGCGCCACGCCGACGATCTGGCCAAACGCCGCCAAGCCATGGCCGCGGTGGAGACGGCGCTGCCGGCGCTGCAGGGCAAGCTCGATCCCGCCGACCCCCAGAGCCGCGAGCGGGTGCGTGCGCTATTGACCGCAGTCGCCTCTTTGGCCACGGATCTGGGCCGTTCTGGCGACGCCCTGCAGTTCCTGGGGCTAGCGACGCAGTTTCTCCACCCCGATCGCGCCATCAACGATCCGCAAACCGGCATTTTGGCAATTGAATACGGCAAGGCTTGGGTGGCTCAGGGTAACCTGGCAAAAGCGCAGCAGTTTTTTCGCTATGCGATCGACAAGTTGTCGCCTGTCTATGGCGCCGACCATCCTTGGGTCGCCAGCGCCGGTCGGCGGCTCGCGCTGGTGCTTCTGCGGTCGGGGGATCGCCCGGGCGCCCTGCAGGCCATGCGCGCCGCCTTGCCGGGTACGCGCCGCCAGCGCCAAGTGGTCCGCCAGGCGGCGATGGCGGCAGCGGCCAAGCTAGAAGCCTATAACGCCACGTTTTTTGACGATGAAGTGCTGTTTTCTCTGGTGCTAGAGCAGGCCCAGAGCGAAGCCGCGGCGATCCCCGAGCTGATCGCCCTGCAGCTCCAGCGCAAGGGTGCTCTGCTTCAAGCGCTTTTGCCCAGCCCCAGGGCCGACGACGCCGCGGCGATCGCCCTGCGTCAGCGCCTCGCCGCCGTCAGCAGCCAGCTGGCCCAGGCGTGGCAGCGCTCTGAGCTGGACCCGGGGCCCGCGGCGAGCGCCCAGGTGCAACGCCTCCAGCGGCTGCGCGACCACTTGCAGGCGCAGGTAGCGCAAAAAAGCCTTGGCTCCAAAGCAGATCCTCCAGGTGATGTCGGTCTAGCTGAGCTGTGCCGGGCCTTGCCGCAAGGGGCGGCGCTGATCGATTTTGTTCACTTTATCGACTACCGGCCGGTGGAGGGCGGGGTGCGCCTGACCCGCAAAATGGCCGCTGTAGCCGTGCGCCAGCGCGACTGCCGCGTCCAGATCGCGGCGCTGGGCGACGCCAAGCCGTTGCAGAACGCCGTGCAGGAGTGGCGCAAATCCCTCCGTGTTCAGGGCCCTTCCAGAGGTGCCGCCGCCGTGGGTGTCGCAGACGCCGATTCAGCGCCGCCCTGGCACCCCGGAGCCAAGGACCTGTGGGCGCAGCTGATTCAGCCGCTGGCCGATCATCTGCAGGGGGCGGAAGCACTGCTCATATCCCCGGATGACGCCTTGCATTTTGTGCCGTGGCCGGCGCTGGTCGACCCCCAAGGCAAGCTGCTGGCCGACCATTGGCCGGTCGCGCTGGTCGACAGTCCGGCTCAGCTGTTGGCGCCCAAGGCCCAGCCCGCCGCCCTTGCGGGCTCTTCTGCGCTGATCATCGGCGGCCCGGCGTTTGGCAAGGCGCGCAAGGGCAAGCCAGGGCCGACGCAGACCCAGGCCTGCGCTGCGCTGCTGTCCACCGCCTGGGCGCCCTTGCCCGGGACCTTGGGCGAGGCCAAAACCGCAGGCGAGGTGCTGCGCAAGGCCGGTGTCGCGGTGGAGGCGCTGACCGGCGCGGCTGCGACGGAAGCGGCCCTGCGCAAGGCGGCGCCCGGCAGGCGCTGGATCTCTCTGGCGACCCACGGCTATTTTGCCGGCGCGGCTTGCGCGCGCAATGCCGATCTGACGCCGCGCGACCCCTTGCTCCTCAGCG